>NZID01000077.1 GCA_002691605.1 Crocinitomicaceae bacterium | reverse complement strand
GCGAAGTGTTAAGAAAGCAAAGGGATATTAGTCAAAAGAGTATTTATAAAGAAATTCATTTTTTCCTGTGCCTGAAGCTATGTAGAAATATCTTCCATCACTTTTAAGCTTTAACGTACTATCATCGAGAATTTCAATAGAGCAGGCACCAGCATTATAAGTTGATCCTTCTTCCGTCCAAAACATTGAAAATTCAACTGTACTTTCGTTCTTTATTCTCCCATCAATAAATTCTCCATATACACTATGATAAGCAAAAGAATTTCCAGAAACAAAACCACTTATTTGATCTGAAATATTAAGTTCAAGTTTTGTAACATGAGAAAAAGTATTGGCTTGATCGGGGCACTTAGCAGCTAATCCTTTGTCAATTTCTTCTATGTAAACTTTGTATTGACCTCTCTTTAACTTTGTTTTAAGTTGATTTTCCGAACGTTTCGTCTGATAACCTTGAGTAGTAGTCTTTTTATGATCATTCTTACAAAAAGAATCGATAGCCTTTATGGCTGGAGTAACATCGTCTTCGACATCAAATCCAAAAAACTCATATAGTGACTCATTATCATAACTCTCACAATTACAATTGTACTCTTCAAAAAAATTCTGAATTGAAGGATTTTGAGCACAACACATTAAAGGACATAAAATAAGAAGTAGCATCTTCATTTCATAAGTTTTAAACCATTAAAGTAAGAAAAAGCTGACTTAGTAAAGAAAGCAAAGGGAGGTTAGTTATTATTTCTCTGTTCCTTTGCTTTTTTAGACGCAATACCTTTAAATAGATCTGTATCAGCTAAATCCAATAAAAAGTATTTCAACCTTGGTGAAAAGATACTATTGCTTTTCTATGTTTAAGTCACCATAAAACCAAACTTCAGAACCCTCAAGATCCCATCCCATTTCTTTTTATAAATTGAAAATTGTAACTCAAGAAAACCATCTGTGTTTGCCAAAATAGTTTCTAGGTACTTTTATTTTATTATCGCTATAATATTTAAAGCCTCCTAAAACAGAATTTAAATAAGATGTCATTCTTGGTTTTACAAATAGATAATACGGAACATATGAAGATGGTTGCGATAATTTAGAAAGAATAAAAGGATATACTGTAATAGTCAATTTGGATTTGTTTTCCGCAATTTTATCTATTTTCCAAATAACATAAGACTGAGCACCATTCTGTTCACCAATAAGTAGGGTGTAACCCTTATTTTCTTCCCAGGTTTTAAAATTTCTGATATATAATCTTCCATTTAAATAAAGAAGCTTATCAATATGATTAATTTCATTCCAAACAATAACTTCATTTTTTTTGCAAAAAGGATGTGAATTGTTCAAGTTCCCGGGAGAACTTATTAGCTTCCACAATTCATTAACTTCTAAATTGAAATGCTTATAGCATGTAATGGGTAATACTTTTTTAAGTTTATTTATGATTAACTTTTCCTTTGCCATTCATTAAATTTTCTTGCAAAAATGATACTATTTAAAGACAACATTCACAAAAGATAATACGTCATTATTTTACTGTATTAAAGAAATTTGCTAATGCTAAAATTGATGGCACCCAAATACCAACAAACATACCCTCATCTTTATAACCATTAAACCATAATGTAACTGAAAATAAAAAACTAATAAATGCTAAAATAATTGGGTAATATTTTTTTAATTGTTTCAAAACTTTGTTTTTAAATGTTCGTACTTAACTCTTCTTTTTTGTCGCATTTTTTTCCTCATTAATTGGGAAATTGTGTCTAGAATAATAATCTAATTCGTTTTCTTGAGCTATTTCTTCTTTAGTAAAAATTTTGAATAAAATAAATGTAAATGTTATTATAATGCCTACTAAAAATATAATTGTGTCTAAATTTTTTAAATTTTCTATATTAATTGTATCAATAATTAATTTCATTTTGTAGGTTTTAATAAAAGTAATAAAAGTTTGACTTAGTTAAGAAAGCAAAGAGAGGTTAACTATTGTGGTGGTGGAAGTGGTTCAAAAGAATGCATTTCCCTGTTTTCAATATTAAGATCTTTTGATATTTTTTGTAAATAATCTGACATCATTAATTTTTGCATTCCCTGCATATCAACATCGTACATCATAACAATCGCATTTTTATCATCTATTTTTCCTACTGTTGTTCTTGATTCATCACAAACATTCGCCCTTGCATCGTGTCCATCAAATTCCTTTTTCCAATCATCGAAATTATCACAGGACACTTTTACTATAATATTCATACTGTATAATTTAAAGTTTATGCTGTTAATTTAAAAAAAATAAAATTCAGAATATTACAGTTAGATTACTTTTTAAACTTTTTTTTTAAAGCTGATTTTGTTTAGAAAGCAAAGAGAAGTAGGATTATTAGGTATTATCTTTTAATCTATTTCTACCCTGGTTATATTTCAGTAAACAAATAATACCCAGGCTACCTAAAATAACTTGTGTAATTCCATTTACTAAACCTCCACCTTGAGTACCAGTGATGAATGCCCCAACAGCAAAAAAAATAATTCCAATTATTAAATACACTTTATAGTTGAATTCTTTTTCAACACTCATTTCATAAGTTTTAAAGCATTAAAGTAATAAAAAGTTGAATAATTTAAGTAAGCAAAAGGAGGTTAAATTTCAAACTATAAAACACCAAATTGGTTAAGATGATATTTCGTGTGAGCAAAAATATTTTTTTTAAACGTGTCTATATTTACCAATCCATGAATAGGATTTACAATAAAAAAAATTTCATAATTATGCATATAAATATGTCTTTTAATTAATTTTTGCTTATTTTCTTTAAAATCTATTTCTTGAAATTTGGTTGTATCCAATATTCTTAAACCTCTTGAATTCTTTTTATACATATTAATATCATATTTTATATAATACTTAACATAAAGGAGATGTAATTTCCCTATAGTGTGGGCTAATATTAAAACAAAAAAAATTGATTTATATTCGTTACAATAAAGTTTTGCCTGTCTATTGCAATGTTTAAGCATTTGAGAACTATTCATTCTACCCCAACGGGGCTTGGTATCCGCTTTAAGTTTTTCTAATGAAATTTTTAATTGCTTAATATCTAATTTAAAAAATTAAATTAATCACATGAGATGTTTTTTCCTTCAGTATCCCAACATTCTTTACTAATAATCTCTCCAGATTCTAAATATTTAACCCTTTTGACTAACTTACTAGATGTAGGTGTTGTTTTTTGATAATATCTATCTTTAATCAGTTTCCCACTACTAGACCAGTTCTTATAAGAACCTACTTTAACTCCCATTTCAAAAAAACTCTCTTTTTCAAGATTTCCATTTTCATACCAATTTTTATAACTTCCATTATTCCATCCTTTTTTGAAATGACCTTCAAATTTTAATTTCCCGCTGTAATACCAACCTTTTCTTAACCCATTTCTTTTTCCGTCTTTGATCTGAGTTTCAAACTTTAAGTGAGGAGTTGAATCTGTAATGGCAGCATAATAGTTTCTATTTTTAATTTCTTTACCGTTTTCAAAATCTTTTTCATATAGTAGTACACCTGATTTATTATTTGCAAAGGCAATTCCATTAAATGGCTGTTGATTGTACATAAAAATTCCTTCGTTAGAAACTGTTAAACTATCAAATAATATTGGTTTTTGTCCAAAACAGGGTATTGGAAACATCAATAAGAATAATATCTTCTTCATTTCATTATTTAAACCTATAATATAGTAAAAGGTTGGCTTAGTTAAAAACACCAGATAGTTAAAAACTAAAAAAATATTTTTGAAGTAAAATAAATAATTGCCCCTAAACTTAATGGGTATCCAATAAAGAGCCAAAAATAATCAATAAATGTTATTTTACTTGGCCAAGACTTTGTCTTTAAAATCATCAAAAAACCATACCAATTCATTATATTAAAATATTGAATAATGGCATTAATGATTATTGCAAAAAAAAGAAGAAAAAAACCTGACAAAAAAAATTTAAGCACCAATTTTAAGTAATTATTTTATTCATTTAAAAGTTTAAATATAATATAAGAAAAAAGTTGGCTTAGTTAAAAACGCAAAGCAGGCATATTTTAATTTGTTGAAGGAATAAACTTATATTTTATTTAATGTTTTTAAACCTAATCTTCATTTAGAATTTTTTGATGCTTCATATCCATTTTATTTTTCAAGGATTACAG
Source organism: Crocinitomicaceae bacterium (assembly GCA_002691605.1). GTDB lineage: Bacteria > Bacteroidota > Bacteroidia > Flavobacteriales_D > Parvicellaceae > MED-G20. The sequence continues at coordinate 38,342 of NZID01000077.1, read as the reverse complement.
TTCTAACAGATGGGTTAAAAGGGCTATCAACTAATTTACCATCTGAATTAATAAGTTCCAATTTTATTGTTACTTCTCCTTTTGGAAGCCCTTCGATATAGTATGGAGCCCATTCCGTAATAATGAACTCTGCATCATTAATGGTAGCTTTTACCTTATTTCCGTTAGGAGATATTGTTGTATTAATGAGATAAAAATCTAAAAGTAATTTTTCTGTATCTTTTCCTTTATAAATTCCCTTTGGTCTACTGTAAAAAAGAAATTCTTTATTTAAATCAATTTTGTTTTCACCTATTTGAGTCAAAATAAATGCATTTTGATTTTTTACAGACTCATGATAAGATCTTGATAAAAAAGCAAGTATCACATTATCGTCTTTATCAAGTTTTTTCTTAAAATTATTTGTGTAATGAGCAGAATATGGTCCATTATTTACAATAAAATGAATGTGTTGCCCCTTAGCTGAATTTGCCAGTTGACTTTCAATATCATTTATAGTCTGGGCACCTAGTTCGTAATTACTTATATCAAAAGAAAAAACATATTCTTTTTCATTATCAGGTGTTATAGAAGTTGTACTTATTTTAGCATTTAAATAGGGCGGCGAACCTTGAAGTTTAGTGAGTTTGATTTTATTTGAATTGTCACAAGAAATGTAGGCAATTGCTAATAGAGTGTAGATTAAAAAATTTTTCATAGTGTAAAATTATAATTTTTAGAAATATACATCCAAAAAATAATAGTGATAAGTGAAATATTAACTATTTAGTCAAACACTCTAAGTTTAATGGTTAGTATAGTTAACCGTGTCAAATAAACTCATTTTTTATTTTTAAGAAATTATTATTACTTTTAAAGTAAAATCAAATTAATACATCTTTTTTCAAAGCATTATATTCAATTGTATGTAAAGTGATTTTAATAAACAGATTATAACCATAAAAATGAAAAAAACTATCATATCAATTTTAACAATTTTAATTTTATCTAATTGTACACAACAAGAAATTTCAAATAATAATGTAGAAGAAAAAACCCCCGTAAAAACTGCAGGTTTCTCAAATATATGGGATTATAATTCTAGTGGTGGGCTAATGATTGGCAATCAAAAAAGTGTCGATCTTCTAAACGAATATATAAATTTTCATAATGAAAGAAACTACGAAAAAATTCGTGAAATGAACTCCGATTCTATACAAATAAGCGGTCCAAATGGCGAAAGTATAAATGGAAGTGACGAACATATAGCTATTTTAAAAGAATGGTTTAAAAATGCCAATACCACTTGGAAACCTATTTGGGGAACATCAATTAAAAATGTTAATGACGATAATGGATGTATGGTATTAAGTGTTTTTGATAATACCACTATTTTACCTGACACAACTATAAGAACCAATGAACTGATCCAAGCTTATTTTAATAATAATGATAAAATAATTGCATTTTGGGTGAATTCTAGAGATCTTACAGCAAAAGAACTGGCTGACATTGCGGCAGCAGAAGCAGCTGGTAAATATTAACTATTTATTTGTAAAATAGTTGAAAAGTTCACTTTCAACATATATTATGAAAGCCAATAGCGATTTAGTGACGTAATTTAATTTCTATTTGTTTAAATTAATTTGAAAGTATCATACGTACTTCTTCAACACTTCTAAGTTCGGCAAAATAGATGCTTTCAATAGAGTCATATAATTCATCGTCATTGAAATTTTCTAACTTTTTAAGTATTTCAAAATAACACTGAGCAGCTCTTTTTTCTGTTTCATAAGCTTCTTCCAACATCTTTACATAGTTTTTGGTATGTTTAATTTTCAGTGTGTTTCGTTCAGTTACAGCAATACCTCCTAATTTGACTATAGCAGATCTTACAATATTTGCGTGTCCGATAGATTCGGTTGCTTCATTATTAAAATGTGCTGATAAATGTATTCTATGTATACCTTGGACATATGCTGAGTAGTGAGAGTAAAGAATTATTGCCCTTAATTCTAAACTCAAAGCATTATTTAATTCTTTTATTAGTTTAGTATTTTTCATAAAAAGTAACTTTAATTTTTAATCTTAGTTCTAATTTACAAACTTCAAATTAAATCTGCTAAACAAAAATTATTTATTAATTTTATTGAATACTCAGTTTTAATTTTCTCAATTTAGTACTTGACTCTAATTAATTTCTAAAGGGTCTACTCAAACTTTTATGTTTTTTTAATCCTGGTAAGAAAAAGCCGACTTAGTTAAGTGAGTTTACTTTATTGTAAATAAACTTTGAGCCTATTAAAAATTTAAAGTGGTTATCTCTTCTTTTTATCTCAATTTTATCTAAATTATTATTTATTCTAATTATTCCATTAAATGATTCATCACCATATTGATTTTTTCCAATGAGAATAAAATTAGAATCTATCAATATAGCTTTTAATTTATGTTTTTTAAGTTTATTGAAAGTTAATGTACTGTCTTTGGAATTAATGTAGATTAAGTTGGAGCTTGCTTTCCAAAAACCATCAATTTGGTTTAAACTTTTTAAAGGAAAGTATTCCTCATTTTTGGAGCATGAAATCAATAATATTGATAAAATTAGGAAACTATATTTCTTCATTTGAATTATCTAATTTTTTGCTGAGAATTACAAGTGTAAACATTATAAAAGCAACCATTATGTGAAGGAAACTAAAAGCAATTCCATCGAAAAACTTGAAACTTCCATTAATTGAGATATACACAAAAAAAACAACTGCTAAAATATTGAGACCAGCAGTAATATAACCATATACTAACCTAACTTCAGTTTTATTCCAAAATCTTTTTAATAGAAAAAAGGTAATAACCCAAAAAATCATTTCATATAAATACTGAGGATTTAAATATTCTAAATAGATCATAACTTTAAATTACTTGATATTTTTATTAAAAATTATTTTGTTTATTTAAACTTCCTAATTTTAAAATTTTACCTAATCATATTCGTTCTGTTATTTTCTGATTTATAAATTAGCCAAGATGTACAGTCCTTATGAAAAATTTTCAAAAACAAAGTTTTTTAAGTTTGTCATATATAATGATGAACTGCCAAAAAATCAAAATAAGCCATTTCTATCTCTCAATAAATCCAAGCAACATAAAATTGTAATTTTAAAAATGTTTATTTACGTTGGACTAATTATATTTTATTTATCATCTTTTATTACAATAAGAATAAAAAATTAAGAATTAGAGATGGAACAGGACTTAATTAGAATACAATAAAGAGGGCTAAAAAATTGCTAACCCCTTACTACTTAATTAACAAAATAAACCGCAGAAGACAGAATTACAAGTTCCGTTGACCATGTAATAGGCGAAAATACTTATTATAACCACAGAAATGATACTGTATATTATCCAATTTTTCATATTACTAATATACGAAAAAGAACAGACTTATATATTCTTAAATAATCATCAATTTCACTTTCTACATTAAACTGATTTTGAATACTCACAACTTCACTTTTAGAAATAACGCTTTATAAGAGTTTGGATAAAATTGATTCAGTCCCTAAAAAGTACTAAAACATGCAAGACAAATAATGGTTTCTTTATATAAAAGTTTGTAACCATTAATATTGAAATTTAGACTCTTCCTTGATTTCCCATTCCATCATAATCTATATTATCATCAAGATCTATTTTCTTTTCTGATTTTATGGTTTTTTTTGGTTTAGTAGCTAAATCCCAAATAAGAAAAATTATATAAATTAAAAATAAAACAAACCCTATTCCAAAAATAAAATAGCTCATTGTTTTCTAATTTGATTAATGGCTACACTGAATAACAATATGGTTCCGGGCCAATGAGCAGAATATATAGCTTCATCGGTCATTCCCATTAACCCAAGCCCAATAGAATAAAGCATACAAATAAATGCAATAATTACTGCGTACCATTTTAATGCAAAGTTTTTCATTATTTAAATTTAAACCATTAATTTATGAAAATATTGAAATAGTTAATAATTTAAAGTAAATGTACTTTACAATATTTTTCAATATCGATTGGTTTATTTTGCAAGTTTTATGGCTTAATTTAAAGAATATTTACCAGAATACTTAGTGTAAGATTGGAAACCTTGACTGTTTAAATATTTTGATGCTAGATCTGAAGATTCTTTATTTTCAAATGTCAAACAAATTAAATACCAACCAGGATTTAAATTTTCATAATTATTAGAATGTAGAAGAAATGTTTTAAAAGGTATTGCTTTTTTTGCCTCTTTTGCATTTTTACAATTATCAAATCCTGATATTATTAAAAGCCATTTATTATTTATTGGATCATTTTTTTTAAGTTTTCCAATAACATCTTTAGATAAAGGAGAAATAATTTGAGCTGGTTTATTCATGTAAAACACATCGTCATAAGTTTTACCAATTACATTCATACTTATGTTATAATTATTTTTTCCTGAATTAAACATATAAGTATGGTTACCTCCACTACCCTCATAATTTATCTTTCCATTTGTTATGAAAACCTCAGGCTTTTCTCGTAAAGACTGGTTGCTCTTCCACCAAGCGGATCTATAGTTGTTATTTTTCTTGTCAATCCAAACAAAATAGTCTTCATTATGAAATAGATATAAATATTTATCAAAATCCCGTATACCTGTCCAAATAATTGATCTAAGTATATTATTACTTATGCTTGTGTCTAATAACACTGAATTAATTTTACTTTCATATATATCTTTATCTACTGTTAGGGTTTTTGAAAAGGTTTTCGAATGATCATAATATCCGCCATTATCCCCTTCATTTTCATCTTCTATCCATCCATCAATATTGGTTTTTAAAACTATATTATTTCCACTATCAATTAATTCTGTAAAACACACTGAATCCAATAATTTAAATTGATGGTCTAATTGTTTTTTAATAGAATAACCTTTATCTGTAAAATCCGATCTTGAAAAATTGTTTTCAGCAACTTCATGTATTACTTCTATAGTACCACTTGCATTGAAATTTTCATTAATGCCAATTTCTCCAACTCCTCGGATAACTAGACTTTTAATAGAGTCCTCAATTTTACTAACAAATTGGTAAGTATCTTCATTGGGATCTGTAGTAAATTCAATTAATCGAACCATTTCAATTATATTATTCTTTCTATAGTTTTTATTATACTCTGCTAAATAAGTTGTTTGATATCCACTTCCACTACCATAAAAAGCTGAACCGATGAGCTCTTTGTTTTTATTAAAAAACCATGTTTCTTCATTATATGACTCAAAATAGGAATTAGTAGAATTAATTACATACTTCACATTTTTAAAAGGATATTGATTTAGAAGAAAGAAACTATTTAAGTTTTCGATTTCCCCGTTATTATTGACAAAGGTTTTCCATTTTAAATGACCAGGATTTGTTAAATTCATATGATCCTCTAACCATTTATTAATATTTAGCAATAAATTTCTATCAATTTTAGAAGAATCAGTTTCTTTTTTTATAGATAAAACATTTTGATGATCTTCTATTTTAATATTTGAATCTGTATTATTTAAGGAGGTTTCACACGACAGAAACAATATTAATGATACAAATATTAATTTCTTCATTAAATAAGCTTAAATAATTAGACTAAGAAAAAAACTATTCGGAACTTATATCAAAACTTATAATCCAATTAGACCATTTTAAGGAAATGGTTTTATCATTGATTTCATAAACTAACTTTTCAGTACTTTTGGAATTTAAAATTGGCCTCACGTCTACTCTTAGTTGGTCTTTATCCACACTGTAATTATAACTACCCCACTGTTTAAAATCTTTGTTAAATATGAGAGTACATTTTTCCTTATTTGGAATAACAAAAAAAGAATATTTTCCAGCTGGTAATTTATTATTTTGAATACTAATATCCTTACCAAACTCCATGGTAGTGGCTTCATTAGCACCTGCTCTCCATATTTTATCATAAGGGACTAATTCTCCCCATATTTTTCTGCTTTTTACAGACGGAGCACAGTAATTTATATTTACTTCTACACCATTTATTTTTCCAATAGTGGTTTCTTTTGGACTAACCCTTTTCTTTTGAGAGAAAGAAAAACCAATTGAAAATGCAAAAACCATTAATAATCCTAAAATTTTTTTCATATGTTAAATTTTAAGTTAAATGTAATAAGAAAATCAAATTCAAATTAAAAATTAGAATTTAATTTAATAATTAAGGAGTGCAGACTTTAAAAAAAATACTAGCTTAGAATCAAAATTTAAAATGTTAACAGAATAAATAATTTAAAAAAAATTTGACATAAAAAATGAATAAAAATGTAAGCTTCCTGATTTTACTTATTTATTTTTGTTCCTGTATAAACACTGAATTTATTTTAAGTGAAGAAAGTTTAGGAGCGAATATCCATTCCAATCAATGGCTTACTTATAAAAAGCCAAAAACGAACAAAAAACTATTTGCATCGATAAATAGTATCCAAATTGTAGAAAAATTAATAAAAAATAATTTTCCATATGAGGTTAGATCAGATAGTATTGAAATTAGAACTAAAACTGGTAAAAAATACGTTGGGACAGTAGTTAACTCTGATAGAGATGGTTATTTTATAAAAATTTTTAATGAAAGAGTAATATTTATTAATAAGATTGAGATAGAGATTATCCATAAGATTGAAGATTTTGATAAAGATAATTTAGCAAAAGAAACAGACTTAAATTTTCAAAACCAACAAAGTTTCTATACAGAAAGTACCACAAATGAAAGCAAAAAAAAAACAAATTAATTTAGAACCAATTATTTCAGCAATTGGTGGTGTATGGTTAATTATATCAATTTTTTTTACATAACTATATCATGGTCTATTGCCCTCCACTCTAGAGTCTCCAAGTGGAAGAATTTTTAAATCTGATAAATTGGTTGATGAATATTCACTTTGAATTCCCAAAAAATATATATCCGCTATAAACTTTGCACCTATTTCATTATAGTGCACATCATCAGCTAAATAAGACTCATCAAAATTAGTATTCATATCTAGGGCAATTACTTTTGAGGAACTAGTAGTTAAGCTACTAGCAAGTAAAACAATTTGTGAATTAAATTCGTTAATATTTGTAGTTAAGTTCATTGTCATAGTAGCATCATTGGCCGGTGCAATTTGTTCAATAAAAATGGTGATAGCTGGATTATGAGCTTGTAGTTTATTCACTAATAAATTTATATTTGATATGGGTTCAGAAGGTGGGTTTCCACCGTCTAAAAGATCGTTTCCACCAATACTTAGGAGAACAATGTTAGGTGTTTGGATATTTTGTAATACTTCATCAATAGCATTTAAAACATCTTCAGATTCATAACCTCCTGATCCTTCATGATCAACATCAAAATTTTGACCATTATAATCTTCATAGTTACCATTATCAACTTGAGTTCCTATAAAATCAAAATTATAATTATTATCTACTAGGTTTTTCCATAATTCATATCGGTAACTTTCATAATAGTCATTAGTTTCGTCATTTTGATTTCTATCCTTATTACAAGAAGAATTAAAGATTATAAGAAATAATATTAAAAGGTAAAATTTAGACAATTTATAAATCATTAACTGATTTTTTAATATAAAGATTATTTTAAAAAGATGCTAATAAATTTTTGTTCAATACTAAATACTCGATATTAATTAATTGTAATCTACATCTATTATTTTTGAAAAATGAATAGAATAATTCTTCTATTAATTATCCTCTTTAATATTAAGGGCTATTCTCAAAGGGAAATTGTTGCTACGAAAATAGTTCAATCTATTGATCTTGATGGTATTTTAAATGAGACGGAGTGGCAAAATGCCCAATGGTCGTCAGGCTTTACTCAAATGAGACCTTTTCCGGGGGAAAAACCATCTCAAAAAACACAAGTAGCTATTCTTTACGATAAAGAAGCCGTTTATTTTGGAATAAAGTGCTTTGATCATCCAGACTCCATTTCAAAAGTACTTTCGATAAGAGACGATTTTAATCCAAACCTAGATGTTTTTGCTATTTTTATTGATACTTATCAGGACCAACAAAACGGATTTATGTTTGCTTTTACTAGTAGAGGGGTACAACTAGATTCAAAAATTTTCAACGCTGAATTTAATGACTTATTTAACTTAGTTTGGAGAAGTAAAATAAAAATTAATGAAAATGGGTGGTATGCAGAAGTGAAAATACCTTTTTCAGCACTGAGATTTCCTAAGTCAACTATTCAAAATTGGAATATTAATTTTGGCAGACAAATTAGTAGGTTTCGTGAAGAAGTAACTTGGAGTCCTGTTAACCCAGATTTAGAAAATTATCTTCTTGAAAGCGGTCAATTAACAGGTTTAAAAGACATTACTCCTCCCCTTCGATTAGCCTTAATCCCCTTTCTATCAAGCTATAATAGTTTTTCAAAAGAATCGTTTCCAGTTTCAACTTTTACTGGTGGAATGGATGTTAAATACGGTATTAATGAGGCATTAACATTAGACGTTACCCTGCTTCCAGATTTTGGTCAGGTAGTATTTGATCAGCAAGTATTGAATATTAGTCCTTTTGAAATAAGATTTAATGAAAACCGTCAATTTTTTACTGAAGGAACTGAACTTTTTAATAAATCAGGCTTATTTTATACTAGGAGAATTGGCGTACAGTCTCCATCAAAAGTTTATGAAAGTCAATTAAATGACAATGAAGAATTAAATGAAATTCCAACTTCTGTTCCCTTAATTAATGCAAGTAAAATTTCGGGACGATTAAATAATGGTTTAGGGATTGGGATTTTTAATGGAATCACGGCAGAGCAAAAAGGGATCACAATTAATAATTTAGACAGTACAGAAAGAGAAATAATAATAAGCCCTTTAAGTAATTATAATGTAATTGTTTTAGATCAAAACCTAAAAAATAACGGATTTTTAACTTTTACTAATACTAATGTTTGGAGAGGTAGAGATTTCTACGATGCTAATGTAAGCGGATTAAATACCAAACTAAACAGTAAAAACAATGATTTCTTTATTGAAGCTCAAGGTGTGTTATCTAATATTATTAATATAAATAGTAATTCCTTAGGACATACATGGGGAATTAAAACTGGGAAACAAAGAGGTAACTTAACCTATGGCATTGAATATTATGAAGAATCTGATACCTATGACCCTAATGACTTAGGATTTTTAAGAGCTAATAACAGCAGAGTTGGTGAATTATATATTGGATACAGGAATTTTAATCCTAAAATTGAAAAGTTAAATAAATATTTTACCAGTATATCTCTATCCAATGAATGGCTATATGCTCCCCAACTTTTAGGAGGGAATTTCTGGAATGCTCGAGCTACTGTAATTACCAATTCTTTTAATGCTTTTGGGATAAGACTCAATGGGACTTTAAATGAATCTAACGATTATTTTGAACCTCGAGGAAATATTATAGGTGAAGAAAAGTTTATTCGTCCAATATGGACCAGTACAAGGGCTTGGTTTTCTTCCAACTACCAAAAAAGAGTAGCTGCTGATCTTGGAATTGGATATGTTTTTGTAGAAAGAGATAATTGGTGGGAATGGAACTATGATTTTGAAGCAAGGTTTAGAATAACTAACCAATTATTTTTAATCCATTATTGGGAACAGCGATTTCAAAACAATAGTGAAGGATATGCTTTATCTTTTGGGACCCCTGAAACGGCTTATGAAGGAATTATTTTCGGAAATAGAAATCGTATTAATACTACTCAAACATTAGGATTAGATTATACTTTAACCAACAGAATAGGAATTACTTTTAGACTAAGAAATTATAATGCAATTATAAAGTACAATAGTTTTTCAGAACTACTAAATAATGGCAGGTTGAATACTTTAAATAACTATTCTGGCAATGATGTTAGTGGTAACTCTGTTTATGATATCAATTATAATGCATTCACAATAGATATGCTTTTTAGATGGGTATTTTTTCCTGGAAGTGAAATTAATATAGTATGGAAAAATTCTATTTTTTCCGAAAATAATAAAATAACTCAGAAATACTGGAAAACATTATTTTCTTCACTCGAAGACGGTCCAATGAATACATTCTCATTTAAAATCATTTATTGGCTAGATGCTCAATATTTAAAAAATAGAAAATAAGTTTCACAAAACCTCTCCTATTTATTTTTTTTAATGAAACATTATTACTTTTATATTAAAATTAATTAAAATGAAAAAACCAACCTTACTTTTCTCTGCTTTATTACTTTTTTTTAATCTTTTTAGTCAGCAACAAATGATTAAAAATTTATTCTTTGATGGTCAAAATCAAAATTATATTGTATATATTCCTTCATCTTATGATGGAACCACTCAAGTTCCTTTAGTGTTTAATTTTCATGGTGGTGGTGGAACATCAAGTGACTTTTTAAATTATGAAAATGATATGCGTCCAATTGCAGATACAGCTAATTTTATAGCTGTTTATCCTCAAGCTGCAGTAGACCCGACCGATGGAAGCAATTCTTGGTTGCACAAAACTCCAACGACTCATAACGATGTAAATTTTATAGAAGCAATTATTGACACCCTAAGTTATGATTATAATATTGACAATGATAGAGTTTATGCTTGCGGTTATTCTGAGGGAGGTATTTTCTCTTACGAGTTAGGATGTAGATTGAATAATAGAATTGCTGGATTTGCATCAGTTTCTGGTAGCATGCTGGTAGATGCATTTCGAGTTAGTTATTATAATTTAGGCAACTGCTCTCCTATTCATCCTACTGCAGTATTATTAATNCCTGGTACTTCCGACTTTAGTCCCCATTCCTCTTACTCCGGACTTCAGCCCTACTATATGTCTGTAAATGAAATAACAACTTACTGGGCAAATCATAACAATACAAATACAAATNCAACTGTTACTTCAGTCCCTAATACCAACACATCTGACGGAAGTACTGTGGAGATGAGAATTTGGGAAAATGGTGATAATTGTGTAGCTGTCCAAGAACTAAAAGTAATTAATGGCGGGCACGATTGGCCAGGAAGCTCAGGAAATATGGATATTAATGCGTCTGAGGAAATATGGAAATTTCTGTCTAAATATGATGTAAACGGTCTTATAAATTGTGGTTCTACAAACCTTTTCAATTCTTACACCAATAAATTTGAAATATTTCCAAATCCATTTACTGATTTATTAACAATAAAGTTTAATACAAAAAAAGAATTGAACTTTGAAATATTTTCTTCATTTGGNAGAATAGTAATGACTGGAAATGTAAATAATAANGATGTNATTGATCTTTCTGAACTTGAACCTCAAGTTTACATTTTAAAAATTGATGGCAATTCTCATAAATTAATAAAGAAATAAAAAAAGCAGGTCCATCGACCTGCTTTTGAGTTAGAAAGAAGTGATTAGAATTGATGTACAAAAGGCACCAATAGTCTAATCAACTCCTTAGAATTTTTTTTAATAGACATTTGACACCTCCTTTCTAAATTTAATAAAACATAACTGTTGTCACAGCATTAATAATTCAATATGAATATATACAAGAATTCTATTTTGGTCAAGTCTTGTTCAAGAAATATTTCAAAAGAAATTAAAAAATGTACTTTTGCAAAGTTCATTTTATCTAAAACATGGGTGTAGTAATTCCTTTGATTCTTATTATTTTAACAAGTGTTGTAATTTGGAAATCCTCNGACGGTTTTGATAAAGCGTCTACTTATTTAGGAAGAAATCTTTCAGATGGTGTTAAAGGAGCTACAATTAATGCTATTTCAAGTTCCATGCCTGAACTATTAACTACCATCTTTTTTTTAATTTTTTTAAAAGATGCGGAAGGTTTTTCTGGAGGTATTGGAACTGTTGCGGGTAGTGCCGTATTTAATGCGATGATNATACCNGCTTTATCAATTATGGTAGTTTATTTTTATGGGATTTCAAAATCTGTAANANTATCAAAAAAAGTAATTTATAGAGATAGTATTGCNCTATTAATTGCTCAAGCTGCCTTAATTGCAATTATTTATTTTCAAATGCTTAACTGGATAGGTGGTTTAATTTTGGTTCTTATTTATTTACTATATGTTANATACATGATTTCAAATATGAAATCAAATAATATAGAAAATCTTTATGAAGCAGTTCCTNCTANTCAAAGTAAAAATAGGTTANTATTGTTTTTAAAACTTGATTTTTATGNAGCTGTNATTGGAGATAAAAAAATCAATTCAAAAAATGCCATTTTATTACTTTTAACTTCTTTATTTTTTATTGGGGGTTCCTGCTTATTATTNGTAAAAGCATGTGAATTAATAGGNGAAGAAAATTATTCTTTTTGGGNATTTAATAATTTAAAAGGTCTTAATATACCTATTTCTGTGATAGCGGTTATTATTGCTGCGGCGGCTACGAGNGTGCCAGATACCATTTTGTCAGTAAAAGATGCTAAAAAAGGGAACTACAACGACGCTATTTCTAATGCTTTAGGAAGTAATATTTTTGATATTTGTTNCGCATTAGGACTTCCAATATTNCTNTACTCTATTTTCTTCAGTCCAATTATTATGGATCCATCTATACTAGATTTTAGCTTAAATATTTTAATAATACTTTTCGTTTTAACCATATTTACTTTTGTAATATTTATTTGGGGAGATGGTTTGGGTATTAAAGCGGCAATTTTATTAATTAGTATGTACATATTCTTTATACTGTTTCTATTATTCAATTACGTTTAGTTTCCAAGTTTTTAAAAAAAGAACCGTTATTTAAGAAAATTACGTCTTTCAAGTTAAAGAATCAATATCTCTAAATCTTTACAAAAAACTTGATTTCACTTTTAAAATAAAATGTTTTTTATCACGAGATAATTCACTATTTTTAACTGATATAAGATATATTCAATCTACACGAATTGATAATTATGACAAAAAAAATACTTCTATTTTTTCTTTCNACANTAGTTTGGTCAATAAATGCACAAATTAAAATTCCTCAAAATACTNTAGAGAAAAAAAGAATTTCTAATTGGATTGTAGCTAGAACACCAGAAATTGCTGAAGAAAATCAATTTGAAATTATAAAAAATATAAACGCNTATTATCAAGATCAGGATGCTAATAATACTAAAGTTCTTAAACTCTCCAAATTAAATGATGTATCAATTGCATTGTACCAATTATTTGATACTTTAAGTTTTAAGAGTAATTTTTTAATCTCTTCTATTATAAATTCTGAAACTGATCAAAGTTGTGATTTCGTTTTTAATTCTCATGATTTAGAAAGTTCTATTTACNTAAATGGTGAAAAAATAATANCTGACTTATCTCCNNATAAAATNTTNANTAGCGAGNTAAAAAAAGGTAAAAATNATATTTCNATTTTCTGCAAATCTTCNGGNAGAAATAGTTCTGTTTTTAATTTGCAAGCATATNGTAAAAAGTTTGGNAAAATTAAGTTNATTGGNTANGACCAAACTAAAAATAAATTACCCTACTCTTTTACTCAANTCGTTGATGAAAATGGAATTAAAATTAATACTAGGTTAAATGAAGACGGAGANCTTAATTATAATCTAAANCCGGGNAAATATAAGTTTAGAATTGCGAATACTAAAAACCATATTTGGTCTAATGAGATTTTAATTGAAGAAAATGAAACAAAAACAATAAAGCTTTATTTAAAGAATAAAGCAAAAATAAGTGGCCAAATATTTAAAATTGATAATAAAACTCCAAATTTAGGTTTACAATTATCATTGATTAATTCTTCTACCAATGAAATTTTCGAATCTACTAATACTGACCTTGATGGGAAATTCACTTTTTACCCTCCTGACGGAAATTATTATTTGAGATTTAGTGTAAATAGCGAATATATTTTTCATGAAACTCAAGGAAAAAAAACCTTGTTTAAAATTGACTCGAAATCATTTGCTTACGAAAATTTAAGTTATAGTTTACCTGACCAAAATGAAGGATCATGGACTAAAATCTCAATGTTTGACGGTATGTATAGTAATGGTGCGATGGCGTCCTTAATTACTAAAGATAAAAAGCTATTTATAGGAACATATAATGGATTATCAATTTACAATGGAATAAATGTCAAAAGTTATAATTACAAAGATGGATTACCAAATGGTTTCATTACAGATCTTCATGAAGATGTAAATGGAAACATCTGGATTTCGTTTGGTAAGAAAGGATTGGTGAAATGGAAAGAAGAAAAAGTCTTAGAACATTATACTACTGAAAGAGGTCTTCCTTCAAATTTTGTTAATGCTTTAGCAGAAGATAATAAAGGAAATTTAGTTATTGGAACTGGAAGTGGACTTTCCATTTTTAATGGAACTGATTTTAAAAACTACAATTTCACACACGGAATTGGAAATGGGTTTATTACCGCATTAGAAGTAGTAGGAAATAATATTTGGATTGGCTGTTCATCGCGTTTTCAGAATAGTTTTCAAAGTTCCGTAGGCGGTGGATTATCTCTATTTAACGGCAAAAGATTCAAATCATTTGATTTAGGAGATTTTGATCTTGACTACTCCGTATCATTAATTAATAGTATTAAGAGCGATAAAAAAGGAAATGTTTGGATAGGAACCGAGGGTGGACTTCTAATGTTTAATGGTACCCATTTTGAATTAATTAGAAAGGAAAATGGTTTAAGTGACAACACCATTAACTCTGTTTTTATTGACGATGATGTTGTATTAGTAGGAACAGATTTTGGATTGAATCTTTATAAAAAAAATGGAAATAGAGCTATTGCAAGTTCTGAAAAAAGTAAAATATCTAATGAAAAAATACAGTCAATTAAAAAAACTCAAGACGGTATTTATATTTTATGTTCTGGATCTGGAGTTTATTTATATGATCCGTCCTCATTTGATAAAATATCCAAAGAAGATGGTATACCACCAGCCAATTTTTGGTACAACGGAGTACAAGATTTAAAAATTGATAAAAATGGAGTTTTGTGGGCAGGTTCAGGTGGTTATGGCCTATATAAAATAATTAATAATAAAGTGGTTAAGAATTACAATACTACAAATAGTAGAATAGCATCAAATTTTATAATGAAAATAAAAATAGCTGATGATGGATCCATGTGGTTTGCACATTCACGTGGAGGAGTTTCAAAATTTTCTAATAATAGATTTGAGAATATGAATAAGAAACTTCACATTTCTAGTGGAACTTATATTAGCGACATTGCCTTTTCTGAAGACGGTACAATATGGATGGCATCTAATAAAGGTTTAGGGAGATATAAAAATGATTCTCTAATTTTTTTCGATGAATACGACGGACTTATAAAACCATTTGAAGCAGCAGACGTAAATATTGGAAATAATGGAGAAATTATTTATAGTACCTACGGATCAGGTATGTCTATATATGATGGAAAAAAATTTACTAATTATTCGGAAGAAAATGGACTTAAAGATAACAGAATTTGGGATTTAGACATAGATTCCAAAAACAATTATTGGTTGGCTTTAGATGGAAAATGTGTACAGAAATTTGATGGGGAAAAATTTATTCACTACGATTTAGATGATGGTATAACTGCAGGAGAAACGAATAGCGCTTATGTTGACGAGCTAGATAATGTATGGATAGGAACATTTGGAGGAGGGGTTTGTAATTTTGATGGCAAATATTGGAATAGTATTGATTCAAGAGACGGTTTATTAGAAAATACAATTATGTCAATTTGTGGAACTAATGGAAGTAAATATTGGTTTGGTAGTCAAAATGGTATTACTTGTTATATTCCTAAACATCAAATTCCAAACGTTTTTATAGAAGAAATTGAAACAGCAAAGGGATCCTATAAATCATTAACGGATTTAAGTAATAATGAAAATTTACTACAAAATTCTCGTGTAACCTTTTATCTTAATTCCAATAGTTTTAATACTAAGGAAGAAAAGCAGAAATTTTTAGTCTCCATTATAAGAAAAGGTGAAAAAGATAACAAAATAATTAAGTCTAATAAATTTGACTTTTTTCCTAAAAAGTCAGGTAAATATCAATTAGTGTTCCAATCAATTGATAGAGATATGAACTACTCTAAACCTAAAACAATTGATTTTAAAATTATTAGTCCATGGTATTTAAATGCTTCAACTGCAATTCCATTCTGGGGTTTCTTAGTTTTATTGGTTTCTTTTTCAGGATATTCTAGTAACAAATACTTTAGTCAAAGAAAATATACTGCGAAAGTAAAAGAAGAGTCTAGAATTAGATTAGAAGAAAAAAATAAAGAAATTTTAGACTCTATTAATTATGCAAAGAGAATCCAAGATGCCATGATGACATCTGAAGCTTACAGAAAATCCGTTATTCCCAAAAGTTTTATATTTTTTAAACCTAAAGACGTCGTTTCAGGTGATTTTTACTGGGTTTATAAAGATCAAGAAGAGAATATTTTCTTTACCGTAGCAGATTGCACAGGTCATGGTGTTCCAGGAGCTTTTATGAGCATGATAGGAACTTCCTTACTGAACGAAATTATTGTCGAAAAAGGAATTAAAGACACGAATAAAATTTTAGATGAAATGAGATCGCAAATCATTAAATCTTTGAATCAGGATGATTATGATGACCAAAAAGATGGAATGGATATATCTTTATGTAAATTGAATATCAAGAAAAAAACATTAGAGTTTTCTGGTGCACATAACCCACTAATTGTTGTTTCTAATAATGAGATTAAAAATATAAAAGGAGATTCTCAAGCCGTAGGTTTAGAGACTATGAACCAAATACCTTTTACTAAAAATACTGTTAAATTAAAAAAAGATGATATGATTTATATTTATTCTGATGGTTATCAAGATCAATTTGGAGGCCAAAATGGTAAAAAATATATGGCTGCAAAATTCAAAAAATTACTTTTTAAAATAAGTAAAGAAGACGAAAAAAGGCAAAATAAACTACTAGAAATTGAATTAGCTAACTGGATGAAAAATGAAGAGCAAATTGATGATATTTGTATAATGGGTGTGAGATTTTAAAAAAAAACTATGACTAAAAAAATTTTATTTGTATGCTGTTTAATACATTTTACAGTAATTATTTGTGGGCAGACTAAAATACCAACAAACTCAACTGAAAAAAATATTGTAAGTAATTGGGCAATTGCCAATATTCAAGATTTTGATGAGAAAAATATTAATAATGTTGTAGAGAACACGGCCAGCTATTTCAATCAAAATCAAAAAAATGTAAAAAATATTAACTTATCAGATTTTAATGAAGTAAGTGTCTCTCTGTACCAACTTTTTAATGATATCACATTTAAAAGTACATTCATAGCTAGTTCTATTATTGAAGCAAACAAAGAACAAAATTACGGTCTAAGTTTTAGAAGTTCAGATATCAATGCAAGTATATATATAAATGGAAATAAGGTAAAATCATTTGATTCTGGAATAGCACAGGATATTGAAATATTTTTAAATAAAGGAAGTAATAAGGTATTGATAATTGGAAAAGGGTTCGGTCAATATCTCTCCACTTTCAGGATGAAGATTTATAATGAAACATATGGACAGATAAATCTAAAAGTTGTTGACGATGAAAACAATTTAATAAAATTCAATAACAGAACATTTATAAAAAGTGAAGAAACTTTTTCTGAATTTTCAACTGATAAAAATGGAGAAAAACTATTATGGGTAAAATCTGGAAACTATCGTATTTGGTCAGCATTTGACAACAAATATGGATGGACAGATATTTTTAATGTTTCTGAGGGGGAAAAGAAAGAACTCAAACTGGTTATTACAAAGAAACCTATCATTAATGGTGAAATATTAACTCTTGATAATAAAACACCAAATTCTGGTATTATAGTAGACCTTGTAGACAAAAAAACTGGAAAATCTTTTTGGAAAACTAAAACTTCTTCAACTGGAAAGTTCGCATTTTATGTACCAAATGGAAAATGGAATGTTAGAATATTTCAAGATAATAAATATTCATATTTTAAGAAAAATGGTGAAATTTATGATATTGTAATTAATGAAAATTCCAAAGATGATATTAATTTAACTTTAAATGCTATAAATAGTATTAAAGGTTCTTGGGGGAAAATATCCATGTTTGATGGGATGTTAAGTAACTCTACCCATAAATCAATAATTTCTAGTGAAGACCTTTTATATTTAGGAACATTTAATGGACTTTCTGTCTTCGATGGGCTTAAAGTTGTAAGTTATAATTATGACCAAGGTCTTCCAAATGGATTTATTAATGAAATATTTGAAGATTCTGATAATAATATTTGGATTGGATATGGTACAAAGGGTTTAGTTAAGTGGAGGAATGGAAATGTCATTAAACATTACACCACCGAAAACGGACTTCCCTCAAACAGAGTAAATGCATTAGATCAAGATAAGGATGGAAACATTGTTATTGGAACTGGTAACGGACTCTCAATTTTTGATGGAGAAAGCTTTAAAAACTTTGATTTTACACATGGACTAGGAAACGGTTTTATCACTGAAATTAAAGTTATCGGGAAAAATATCTGGATAGGAAGTGGTACTCAACCAAATGCAGGTAATCTGGTGACGATTGGAGGAGGGTTAACAGTTTATAACGGTACTATTTTCAAATCATATGATTTATCTTCTATTTCAGATTTTGACCCTTGGGTTGCTTCTATAAATAAAATAGAAAGTGATAATAAAGGAAATATTTGGATAGGGACTATGGGAGGACTTTTAAAATATAATGAATCAAGATTTGAAATTATTGGTGAAAACAAAGGACTTCCTTCAAATAAAGTAAGGGATATTCTTATTGATGATAATGGGCTATGGGTTGGTACAGATGGTGGGTTGGTCAATATAATTGATAATCATATTAAAAATATAGTTTCTTTGAAAAAAAATCCTGGTGGAGTTACCTCCATAAGTAAATCAAAAGATGGTATTTATTTTATTGGCACTGGAGAAGGAGTGCATATGTATGATCCTAACTCATTTAGAACAATTTCATCTACCGAGGGAATGGCTGCTACTACTAATTGGTCTAGAGGTACCTTAGACATTGATATTGATAAAGAAGGATTTCTGTGGGCTGCAACAGGAAGTAGTGGATTGTTTAAATTAAAAAACGAAAAAATTGTTAAACAATTTACTGCACAAAATAGTGGGTTGCCCCATAACTATATTAACCAAATTGAATTTTCTAATGATGGCTCCATTTGGATAGTTCAATATTTATATGTTTCAAGGTATTACAAAGGGAAAATAAAAGTTATGAATGAAGAATTAAATATTCCATCTAATTTAATTATCGGAGATGTAGCATTTGACAGTGAAGGTACTATGTGGTTTGCTACAAACAGAGGGCTTGGACGCTTTAAAAATGAAGATTTTAAACTTTTTAATGAAGCAGATGGCCTAGTAAGGCCAGTTGGAAATTGCGATGTAAATGTTGGAAAAAATGATGAAATAATTTACAGTACTTATGGAAGCGGTTTTTCAATTTTTGATGGAGAAACATTCATTAATTACAATGAAACAAATGGACTAGCAGACAATAGAATATGGGATATGGCAATAGATTCTAAAAACAACTATTGGTTGGCTTTGGACGGCGCAGGGGTTCAGAAATTTGATGGTGAAAAATTTGAAAACTTTCAAATTAAAGACGGAGTAACAGCCGGAGAAACTTTTAGTGCTTATGTAGACGATTTTGATATGGTCTGGATAGGAACGTTTGGAGGAGGAACTTGTTATTATGATGGAAATATGTGGAATAGCGTAGATACAAGAGATGGTCTTTTAGACGACCTTGTACAATCTATTTGTGGAATAGACGGTGAAAAATATTGGTTTGGAAGTGCAAACGGAATTACGGCTTATGAGCCAAAACATCAGGCTCCTGAAGTCAATATAGAAAAAATAGAAACTCCTAATCAATCATTTATTTCAATCGAGGAATTGAAAGAAAATAATGAAAAAATTCTACAAGAAACTCGTATAAAATTTATTTTAAACTCAAATAGTTTTAATACAAAAGTTGATAAACAAAAATATATAGTCAATATAATACGAAAGGGTGAAAAAGAAACTAGACTCATTAAAACCAACGAGTTTGAATTTTTTCCAGAAAATATTGGGAAATATCAACTAGAATTTCAATCAATAGATAGAGATATGAATTATTCAAAAATAAAAAAGATTGAAATAAAGGTAGTTGGTCCATGGTATAAAAATTTAGCTACAGCCATACCTTTTTGGGGATTCCTAATTCTTTTAATTTCTTTATCTGGATATTCATCTAATAAATATTTAAGTCAAAGAAAATATACTGCAAAATTAAAAGAAGAAGCTCAAATAAAAGATAGAGAGGCTAGAGAAAGATTGGAAGAAAAAAATAAAGAAATTGTCGATTCTATTAATTATGCTAAAAGAATTCAAGATGCTATGATGACTTCTGAGGGATATAGAAAATCAGTTATCCCTAAAAGTTTTACTTTTTTTAAACCTAAAGATGTAGTCTCTGGTGACTTTTACTGGGTTTATAAGGACCAAGAAGAAAATATTTTCTTTACGGTAGCTGATTGTACAGGTCACGGAGTTCCTGGTGCATTTATGAGTATGATTGGCACGTCACTTCTAAACGAAATAATTGTAGAAAAGGGAATTAAAGATACCAATAAAGTTTTAGATGAAATGAGATCGCAAATCATCAAATCCTTAAATCAGGATGATTATGATGACCAAAAAGATGGGATGGATATCTCTTTATGCAAATTAAACCTTAAGAAAAAAACATTGGAATTTTCAGGTGCCCACAATCCATTATTGGTGGTCAGTAACAATGAAGTAAAGACATATAAGGGAGATTCTCAAGCTGTGGGATTAGAAACTGTAAATATTAAGCCATTTAAAAAACATTCCGTAAAACTTCAGAAAAATGATATGATTTATATCTATTCAGATGGCTATCAAGATCAGTTTGGAGGTCAAAATGGCAAAAAATATATGGCTGCGAAATTCAAAAAATTACTCCTTAAAATAAGTAAAGAAGATGAAAAAAGACAAAATAAACTACTAGAAATTGAATTAGCTAATTGGATGAAGAATGAAGAGCAAATTGACGACATTTGCATTATGGGAGTCAGAGTTTAATTTATACATTCTGAATCTATTTTTAATTCTTTCACAAAAGCTAGTTCATAAAATGAGCTGTTTTCTTAAAAAATTTAAGATAATTAAAACTATATTTGAATAAAATTATTTTAATGGGTAAATCTCAAGAAACTTTTAGTAAAAAAGAAAAAGAAAAAAAACGCTTAAAAAGAAAGCAAGAAAAACTTGCTAAAAGAGAGGAAAGAAGATCTAGTCCTAAAAAAAGTTTTGAAGACTTGATAGCTTACGTTGATGAGAATGGAAATCTTTCAGATACCCCACCAGATTTAACTAAAAAAAATAAGATAAAAGCAGAAGATATTCAGCTTGGAGTTCCAGCAAGAGAACGTGATGAAAGTGATCCTATAAAAAAGGGGAAATTAGAATTTTACAATAACGATAAGGGTTATGGTTTTATAAAAGAAGATATTACAAATGACAAATATTTTGTACATGTAAGTAGTTTAAACGGCGAGATTATAGAGGGAGATAAAATATCTTTTGAGCTAGAAATGGGACCTAAAGGGATGAATGCAGTTCGAGTAAATAAAATCTAAATTCTTTTAAATTATCATTCATTTATTATTTTTTTTTCGACTGTACCGTTGTCATATAAATAAAGAACAATCCCGTGATAACTACCTTTCACTTCTTGTCCTAACAGGTTCAACCGTTTTATCAAAATCTTTTTATCCTTAGAGTTCAGTTCTATATCTGAATTTGCAGGAATTGATAGATACTTTGAGAAAAACTCCCATATTTCATTTTGAGTATTAATATCATCTACAGACCAAGAATGTCCATCCATATGCTTGTATAACCATATTTCATTATTATTAGCTAATGAATTATACTTATAAGAAATGGTATATTTATTATTATTATTTAGGTTGGGTAAGGTATCTATTGTTAAGTTATTTAAGGAATTGATATTAACCCAATAATTTATAACAGAATCTATAGAAAGATAAGGACCCCAGAATTGGTCGTTGGCATTACCTTGAAAAAGAGTAACGTTGTCATTTATACCATGAATTTCAAAAAGCGGAGTTGGACTACCATTACAGTGATTATTATTTAATCCGTTGGGAAATATAGTTCCAGCAACAGGTGCATATGCTTTAAAGATTCCAGATGATTCACAAGCAATTAAATAGCAAAGCTCTGCACCATTAGACATCCCTGTTAAAAAAGTGTTTTCCGAAGATAAATTTCGTGTGGATTGTAACTCTTGAGCTAAAGAATTTAAAAAATCAACATCATCAATATTACTACCCGAAGTGAATAAATACCCTACATTCCAAAAATTGTTTCCCCAGCTATCTGAAGTTCCTTCTGGATAACAAACTGCAAATCGATTTTGAAGAGCTAAATAATTAAATCCAGAATAATTCATGATGTTTTGGGCACTTGAAGAATAGCCATGAGCAACAAAAACCAATGGAGCATCGTCGTTTAGCCCACTTGGTTCATAGTATATATAATTTCTTACTATACCATTATGAGTGTAAGTTAGATACTGTTGACTCAAAAAAAATAAAGGAATAAATTGAAATAATGTGAGAATTTGTTTCATCATTAAATCTAAATAAAAATTTATATTTATTTTCAATAATTATACTTGAAAATATAAGATTTTAACTTAATAAAAATGAAAGCAGCTGGAGTCAAAGCTATAAAAGAAGAACTAAACTCTCGTTCAAGAGAAGAATTAGCTGAACTTTGTTTAATACTTTCCAAATTTAAAAAAGAAAATAAAGAGCTTCTTACCTACTTATTATTTGAGTCTGAAAATGAAAGTCTTTATATAAAAACAATTCAAGATGAAATAGAAATAGAATTTAAAGAAATTAATAGAAAAAGTTACTATTTCATTAAAAAAAGCATTCGAAAAATCTTAAGAAATACTAAAAAAAATATCAGGTATTCAAAGAAGAAGCAAACTGAAGTAGAATTATTGCTGTTTTTTTGTAAAAAGCTCAAAGAATTTGAGCCATCAATTTCAAAGAGTATTCCATTAACTAGAATTTTTAATAGAGAAATTTTAAAAATTAAAAAAATAATTCTTTCGCTACATCCAGATCTTCAATACGATTATGAATCAGAAATAGAACTTATAAATGAAATATAATATTAATTTTTGATGATAGTAACTTCTTAATATCTTCCCAAAAGTGACTTAATAAAAAAAATTCCTAGGAGTTATTCTACGTTAAATTATGAGTTCAATAGAGCCTTAAAAATAAACTATGTAAACACATTTAAAATGACTGAAATAGCTAATGATATTTTTTCATACTAAAAAGCAATTATTTAAGATTGATAATTCTTTTTTGAAATTGCTTTTCATCAATTAGTAAGTTTAATATATATATACCTTCCGATTTATCTTTAATATCAATTGTAAAATTATTTCTATTTAAAATCAAATCAAAGTAAACTAGGCGTCCTGTCAAGTCATATAAATTTAATTTTAAATCCACCTGCTTATTTGAATTTATATTAACATGAAATACCCCTTTAGAAGGATTAGGATAGATGATAATTTGATTATTTAATATTTCATTAATATCGATGGAACTAGAATCAAATACTGTGATATCATTGCAAGTAGTGATAGTACCACATGTCGTAATTAAATCTAAACAAACTGTATATATACCATTAGTACTATAGGTATGCCAAGGACTATTAGATGAACTTGTAGCCCCATTTCCAAAATCCCAAGAATAAGCACCAACAGAAGATGTGTTGGTAAAATATGCCGTTAAATCGGACGTTGTGTAAGTGAATCCTACTTGACTTAATGGTGGTTCCGTTATATTGAAACTGGTACTTTTCATACAACCATTAGTATCTATAACATTAACGCTGTAAATGCCTGGGGATAAACCGCTCATTGAAGAGTTATTTGTGAATCCTGATCCCCAATCATACATAAATCCAGAGCTTCCAGTCGCAACCACACTAGCATAACCATCATTAGCACCATTACAAGAAACGTTGTATGAGTTATTAGATAGGCTTAAATTAGTTAAATAGTTAAGATCATAAGTTATGACAGTATCACATAAAAGAGAATCTGAGATAGTTAATGTATAGTTACCTGGAGATAAATTAGATATGCTATTACTATTTCCCAAATTTCCGGCCCAACTATAAGTGTAACCAGGTGTACCACCGGAAACTGATACAGAAATACTTCCATTTTCTATTCCTTGACATTGTGGTTCTACAATGCTACTGACCACATTCATACCACATAAAACTGGAGGAGATAAGCAAAAATTATTTATTTCTTGATTTCCAAAATCTGCATTTACAGCTATAGTTGATGCTAATACCACTCCAGATGCCACATCAATAATGTAATAATCTCCATCTACTGAACAAGAACCCCATTGTGAACCATACATACCGTCACCATAAGAATCATTGATTATAAAATTATAACAATCAACTGCAAGACAAATATTCTCAGTTATAAGTTCTCCACCAGCAACATCATTGTAAGGACCTCCACTTGCAAGAACAACTCCGTTTAAATCTTCTATGGTCCAAGTGATTTCAGAGCCCCAACAGTCTGTTGTGATTTCTACTAAAATATCTTGTCCTCCAATGGTTGCTGTATAACTAGAGCTGCCTCCATCATTAAGAGGGTTACTGTCTATGTTTCCGTTAGGTAATGAAGTAGAAACATTAAATGTGTGAGCACCAGCTGAAGTAGTCATATTTGGAAAATAAAGAATTTCTGTAGCACCTGGAATTAGATTTCCAGTCCATGGAAATGTAGTTGAAGGTCCACCATCTATATCATAATTAATATTCACATTTGTGAGATTGTTAGTCCCATAGTTTCTTAATGTTATTTCAGGATCAAAATTATCTGTGCAGTAAGGTCCATGTGGTGATGCAATTCCACTTATTCCAGCATCATCTGGAAGAGTTGGGGTATTGGGATCCCACCCATCGTTAGTAAGAACACTTGATCCGCAAGCTGAGGGTGACAAATAGCTATTCAATCCATTATTCCAGGAAACTCCTATTCTACCGTAATAATCATATTGATTATTGTTTACAGTTCCTGCACATGCTGCGGCTCCACCATAAAGTTGACCTATGATTCGGTGATTTTGATCAAATAATGGAGAGCCAGAAGACCCAGGTTCGGTAACTCCATCTTCCCATTGAGTAATATACCAGGTAGCCGCTCCTCCGTTATTTGAATGGAAAGGAGCATCATTTTCTCGACATATTTTTTTAACATCTCCAGAAGGATGATGAATCCCAGTAGCTTGAGTTACTGTAGTAAGATCGGATGCGTCCCAACCAGCATAAAAACAATTCCAGTTTTGGGCATCGCTCAATGTCATATTGTTAATTTGTAATAAAGCAAAATCTGAAGCTGCAGCACTAACTAAAGTGGTAGCACCATTAGCTGTTTGATCATAAGGTGGACCTGGGTCAACTGAACCAACGGTTGTGGCACAGGATTCTGTTCCAGGTGGGCTTTCCCAATTAAATCTAAAAGCCCAAGAGCCTGTACTTCCTCCTAAGCAGTGATTGGCAGTTAAAAAATAGGGAGTGCCATCATTACATGTATTATTAATCAATGCACCAGTACATATTCCACTTCCTCCAACGACAATCATAGCAACAGATCTGATTTCATTATCCCAGCCATTTCCTAAAGGACAATTGACATCTATATTACAATCCCCAGAAGAATTGAGTGCTCTTAGAAAATTATCTTGTACTTGACTCAAATTTCTGTAACCATGAATAACGTTAGCTATTTTAAAATATCCTGAAGTTTCTACTGAGGCAGGTTCATAATACTCTACAATAATTTTTTCACCATGAACTAACTCAGTTCCTAACTCCCCATCTTTTCTATTGTTTCTTGATGTATATGCACCAACTCTATTGGTTTTATCAATATCGTAAAGATATAGGGAAGCTCCTTTGGGCAAGTCATAATTTTCTAAAAGTAAATTTATAGTAAGGGCATTATTACATTCTATAGACAATTGCCATAATTTTCCTCCGTTAGGTAAATTCGTCCACACACCAGAATTTTTAGTAGTGAGGTTGACATCATATTTAAAACCAAATCTCCAAGGTCTGTCTTTTAGTGCGTCATTGATTAAATCTTCAGCATCAATTTGAGATCTATCAAATGAGGGCATAATTTCGGTGGGGATATGAATGTTTGAAAGCTTTCCATTCCATGAAATAGGATTTCCTAAATCTGTTATTTGTGAAGAAATAGTAGAAACTAAAAATAGAAAAAAGATAGGTAAAAAAGGAATTTTAATATATTTCATTTATAGAGAAGTTTTTTTGTTAAGTTCTAATTTTTTTTTAACATAAGTGAAGTTGTTAATGTAAATTTTGAAATAATTATACTAATTAAGGCTTTTAATTAGCAACTTACTTTTAATTCATTAAATAAACAACTTAAAATAAGTAATTTTATTTCTATTTATAAAGAAATCAAAATCGTAACTTAAAATCTTTTAATTTAGAAATAGTACAGTTATTTTCGAATAAAATTATGAGCAATAGGTTTATTTCTTTTTTATGGTTACTAATTTTTAAATTTTCGTATTCTCAAACCATAAATATTTCATTAGACTATTTCAATATTTTTGAGTACAATAATCAGGTTTTTGTAGATATTACTTTAAGTCCAGGTAATACTTGTAACGGCATAAAATTATGGAGATCCACAGATAGTTTGAATTTTACAGAAGTAGTTTATTTAGATGGAGTTTGCGGAAATTCTTCTTCCTCAACAAGTTATAATTTAGTTGATTCCTCCCCTATTTTAAATAGCTTGAATTATTATAAAGTTCAATATGGATCGAATATTTTAAGTGATATTTATGAAATTCTTGTATTAGATTTTAAAGAAACTAATTTTCAAATATGGCCTAACCCCGCAAATGATTTTACTACTATCAATTTTAAAAATCCATTAGCAGAATTATATTTACTTAATTTTTATAACTTTTCAGGTGAAAAACTAACTACTATATCTACTAGAAAAAACAACTTATTATTTGATTGTAAAAAATATTTTTCAGGGGTTTATTTATTCACTTTATCAAGAGCAAATAATAATAATTTTGTTTCCGGTAAAATGATTATAAATCATTTATAATTATGGTTAAAAATAAATTCCTAGTTGTTAAAAAAATGCTTTTGAGAAATATTATTTTTTTAGTGTTGAATTTTTCTGCTCTTTATTTGGGTGTAATTCTAGCTAACGAGGGTGGATCATCTAATTGGTATTCTAATTTAACTAGAGCACCTTGGGAACCAGATGGATGGGTTTTCGGAGCAGCATGGACATCCATTATGATCTGTTTTTCTGTTTATATGTCAATTAACTGGAATAGAACTGTAAATAAAAAAAAATTATTGATTTTCTACTTATTCCAGTACGTTTTGAATGTTTTTTGGAATCCTATTTTCTTTGGTTTTCATTATATTTTATTTGGATTTATAATTATTCTGATGCTAACATTTTTAATTGGGTATCTATTTTTTTATTACAGATCTAATACCAATTATTATTCCATTCTTATTTTGCCCTATTTCATTTGGCTAATTATTGCTACTTCCTTAAACGGCTACATCTTTATTTATAATTGAAAATATTTTAGTTAAAATGCAACAATGTTGCATTTATTGTTATATTTGGCGGTAAATGAATTTGGAGAACAAAAGAATAAATTTATTATTTCTATTATTGATATCCTTCCTTTTAGGTCATTCTCAATTTGTAAATGGAAAAGTCATAGATAATGAAACGGGTCTTGGGATACCATTTTCTAAAATTTATTGCTTGGAAACAGAAAATGGTGTTCAAGCTGATAGTTCTGGAAAATGGCAACTTAAAAATGTTATTTACAATCAAATGACCTTACAAGTTTCGGCTACTAACTATGAGAATAAAATTTTAATAGTTGACTCTTCTGAATTGGAAATTCTGGTAAGATTAAGTTCTGGCCACATACATTTAGACGAGGTTATCATATCTACAACAGATTCTAAACTTCAGAGATACAGTGCTTTTCCAGTAGAGTCAAGGAAAATAGCTGACTTAAATAAAATTGAGCAAACCAATCTTGTAGATGCAATGAGTAACATTCCAGGAATCTATAACTTTTCTACTGGGAACGGAATTGCCAAACCTGTTATTAGGGGTTTATCGGGCATGCGTGTACTTACTTCTCAAAACGGTCTTCGGTTAGAAAATCAACAGTGGGGTGCTGATCATGGGTTTGCTGTACTAAATCTAGGAATCGATAGAATTGAGGTGATAAAAGGACCCAGCTCACTAATTTATGGTGCAGATGCTCTAGGAGGAGTTATATATCTTTCAGATGAACCCTATGCTAATTTTAATAATGAAGAAATTAAAGTAAGTACCAAATTTGAAAGTAACTCTCTGACTACTTTTAATAAAATATCTTACAAAAAATCAAAAGACAATTTACGTTTTGCTGTTTATGGAGGCTACTTTTCAAGGAATAACTATGCCATTGGAGACAATAGCTTTATAAATTTTTCAAATAATGAATTTGTTGTAAATTCAAAAAATAGTGGGGCATCTTTTAAAACAGCTATTGGTTACAATAAAAAAAATTGGATTACTAATTTTAGGTATCAACTACTATATTTTCAGAATGGACTTCCTGGACATACTCATGATGCTAATCCAGATGTTTCCAGCTTTCTTAGTTATACCAGAAACAGATCTTATACAATACCTGCTCAAAAGATTTTAAATCATTTAGTACAGTGGGAAAACAAATTTTATTTCAAGAAAGATGAAGTGATTGCACAACTTGGTTTCACTTCTAATAAATTAAAAGAATATGGCGAAAAAGTATCCGTTGCTGGAATTGATATGACTTTGCAAAATACTTCCTATAATTTTCGTTGGAAACATCATTTCAATAAACATTTTGAAATAGTTTCTGGTTCTCAAGGAATGTTGCAAAGTAATTTAAATGGACAATATGCAGAAGAAACATTAGTTCCAAATGCAAACTTCACCGATTTGGGGGCTTTCTCTCTGTTAAAAGGAACTTTTAATTTATGGAACATTCAAGCTGGTGCTAGATATGATCAGCGAAATATATTAGAAAAAAGAAATGGTGGTTTTGATGAAATATATAGTGGAACTAACTACTCTGCAGGGATTTCAAGGTCATCAAAAAAATTAACAATTAGATTAAATGCTTCAACAGGATTCAGACCACCTCATATTTCAGAGTTATTAGCTGACGGAGTTCACCACGCAACAATGCAATATTTAATTGGAGATACAAGTTTTATTTCGGAAAGAGCAAACCAAATTGATTTTTATTTGGGGACTCACTTTGATCACCTAGAAGTTGTCATCAATCCATTCATTAATCAAATCAATAATTATATATACAAAAGTCCAACTGGTCAAACTGACTCTGCATCAACACTTGATATATTTGAAATGAAGCAAACCAATGTTGTTTTTTACGGGTCAGATATAGCAATCCACTATCACCCACACATGGCACACTGGTTACATCTAGAAAGTAATTTATCCTTATTATCAACTGAAGAAAATCTTCCATTTCTTCCTCAAAATAGGTTAAACAATACAATTAAAGTTGATGTTAAAAAAGAAAATAAATTAAGAATTAATAGCCTATCTACTCAATATATTTACTTCTTTGCGCAAGATAATGTTGCTACTTATGAATCGAAAAGCCCTTCATACCAACTAATTAATTTAGATTGTACTGGATCTATTTCTGCAAAACACCATATTAATTATTCTTTGGGTGTAAATAACTTACTTAATGTTAAATACATTGATCACCTATCTAGACTTAAAACATATGATATACCAAATCCTGGAAGAAACATTTATGTAAAATTGTCATTAACTATTTAAAAAATAATTATTTGTATAAAATCATAAATGGGTTCGCTGATTTCATACAAAATTTAATAATATAGAACCCAATTAAAAATAAAAAAAAATGAAAAAAGTAGCAATCTTTTTTGGAGCTTTAGCTGTATTTAGTTTAAGCTCATGTAATAAGTGTGCAGAATGTCATGCTGCCACTGAAATAGGTGGAACAGAATATGAACTTGAAGAACTAGGTGATTATTGCGATGATGAATTAGAATCTATTGAAGCTAGTGGTTATGATGTTTCAGACACATTATATTTAACAGCTGATGGTGATAGTCTTCCAAGTCCAGTTTATCCTGGAAATGTAGAGGTTCATTGTGGTGAAGATTATTAATATTATAATTTAATTTTATAATTATTATTAAAAGCAGATAATGAATTATCTGCTTTTTTTTATATTAACGCTATGAAAAGTAATGACATCAAAAAACTCCTAAAAAAGAGAAATCTTAAAGCTACTTACAATCGATTAAACTTATTATCAAAAATGCTAAATAATGGATCTGCTATGAGTTATACCAATATTCAAAGGGCTATGCAACCTATAGATAGAGTTACTCTTTACAGAACATTAGAAAAATTGAAAGAAAAAGGAATAATACATACTGCTTTTCAAGACAAAAAAGAGTCCTATTACGCAATGTGCGAAAATACATGTGATGAAAATCTACATCATCACGAACATGTTCATTTTAAATGCAACCAGTGCGATCGAATCAGTTGTGAGCAACTTAAACAAGTAATTAAATTATCTATTCCAGGGTTTACCATAGCTAAGACAGCAATAAATTTAGAAGGTATTTGTAAAAATTGTCTTTAAAAATACAACTTGTAGATTTTTTATACTACTCAATAAATTATATGATTACTGTAAAATATAGAGTGATGAATAATTTTAGTAAGCAAATAAATTGTAAGGTTATTGCAAATAATCTAAATATTAGCTGCTCTACATTTTAAATCTATTTAATTATACAAAATTATCGTAACAGAGTTGCGTATAATCAAAAAAAATATAACTTTAACTGACAATTATTAATCAGACCCTACATACAAAATATATTACAACTATGTATGAGTCACAAAAAAATGAATATGAAAGATAAATTAAGTTTTTATGATGTTAAAGCAAAAGCGAAGTTTGATTCTAATGAATATGATGTTAGAGAAAAAAATGGTAGATATTTTGCTGTAACTAAGTCTCAAAGTGGACCTCATGAGTGCTGGAGAGTATTGTCTAAAGCAGATGGTGAGCGTCTTAAATAACGAAAGACAATCACAAAACTTAAAGTTTAAAGCACTTATCTAATTAATAAGCGAAGAACTTTACTAGGTATTTCGGATTGGGTCATTTTATGTGAACCCATTTCCGAAAACCAAGCAGTCAGTGAACTATTTAATCTATTATTTTAATTTTGATATGAAATTTAAGTTAATATCTGTCACTCTTATCTAACCAGATATTATTCACCATTCATCCCACAAAATAACATCATTCCTAGTATATTTCTAGAACTAAATTAATTGAATTTAAGTAATTCAAACTTACTTTTTTTAGATTAACCCGAAGTTTCTTTTATCAATACCACCCATTTTTATTATTTTATATAATCCTCTAAATTCATTTAACTTATACTTTTAATAACATTCTTTTAATGCAACTATGTTGCATTAAAATTTAAAAAATATTATATTTATAAATGATATTTAAAATTGTAAAAATGATAAGTAAAGAAAAAGTTTTAGAAGCCCAAAAAGAATGGGGAAACGGNGTTGTGAAAATAGGATCTTTAAAGGATAATCGTGCGGAATGCGACGNCTTTACCGAAGAATTTTTANANAAACTTTATTCATTTGGTANGGGNCCCGTATTATTCAAACCTACTAAATGTGCAGTAGAACAGTTTAGANCNACCAAAGAGGAAGCAAAATCTTACTTCATAGCAGGTGAAAATAAAGCTTGTAATGAAGATAATGGGTTTGCCATTAATCCGTGGACAAAAGTAAGATTTGAAAACTCNAATTTTATATTAGAAGAAACAAGNGCAATAGCAATGGGAAATTATTTTTTCACAGATCTTAATGGAAATGAAGCTAAAGTAGAATATACATTTGGATATAAACTAGAGAATGGAAACTTAAAAATTGATCTTCATCACTCTTCGTTCCCATACAATCCATAGACTTTTTAAATGCAAAAAAATTTATATTTTCTTTGCCCTTCNGAAAATCTAGAAGCNGTAATTGAAAAAAGNTNTCCTCANGAAAATTATTTTTTAAGTTCCTTAGGAAATTCCATTTCCTTTAGTGATGATTTCATANTAGATNTTANTTCTTTAATAGAATCAAAAGGCATTGGAAAAATCANTTTTATATTATCTAACAATAACAGATTTATTTTGGATGCTATGAAAAATCAAGAGTTTAAATATATTAAAGAACTTAAAGAGTATTATAAAACAATAGAGAAACGAAAAGTACTAACAATTAAGTCATATAAAAACAAAAATTTTACATCATTAATTACTTCACATATCTTAAAAACTAAGATTAACGAATTAAATTCTAATTTATTCGATTGGATAAGAAATAAAATTTCTATTGAAGGCAAAATATATGANCCNACTAAAAANATGTTTTTTGATGTAAGAATAAATATNATTGAACCTGAATCTTTATTTCTAAATTAAATGCATAAATTAAATAAACTNCCGGTTACCGTTTTGAGTGGATTTTTGGGAGCAGGGAAAACAACATTNCTNAATCACATTCTTCANAATAAAGATGGGATGAAAGTAGCTGTTATTGTCAATGATATGAGCGAAGTAAATATTGATGCTGAGCTTGTTAAAAATGAAAATACTCTTTCAAGAACTGAAGAAAAATTAGTGGAAATGAGCAATGGTTGTATTTGCTGTACTTTAAGAGAGGATTTAATGGTTGAGGTAGAAAGACTCGCAAAAGAAAAAAGGTTTGATTATTTGCTAATTGAAAGTACTGGGATAAGTGAACCTATCCCAGTTGCCCAGACATTTTCATTTATTGATGAAGAAAATAATATTGATCTATCTAAATTTAGCTATGTAGATACCATGGTTACTGTAGTAGATGCTTTTAATTTCTTTAAAGATTTTGGAAGTCCCGAAACTTTAATTGATAGACAAATGACCAATATTGAAGGAGATTTTAGAACCATAGTAAATCTTTTAACAGATCAAGTTGAGTTTGCAAATGTAATTATTTTAAATAAAGTTGAACTCGTTAACAAAGAACAGTTGGGAATTTTACGATCTACTATTAAAAAATTAAATCCAATAGCTTCAATAATAGAGACTAATTATAGTGTTGTTAATCCAAATGAGATTCTAAACACCCACCTTTTTGACTTTGAAAAAGCAGAACAAAGCGCTGGCTGGATTGAAGAACTCAACAAAACTTCTCACACACCTGAAACAGAAGAATATGGAATTGGTTCCTTTGTATACCGAAGAAAAAAACCTTTTGATTCAGTTCGTTTTTGGAATTTTGTTCAATCTGAATTTCCTAATAATATTATCCGTAGCAAAGGACTATTTTGGTTAGCTTCCAGGCCAAATCAGGCACTCATTTGGAGTCAAGCTGGAGGGTCACTTAAATCTGATAGTGCGGGAGTTTGGTGGAGTAGTATGTCATTTGAAAAAAGAATCATGCAAAACTCATTTATTGAAAATAAAGATCAAATTGAAGAAGATTGGGATAGTAAGTACGGAGACCGAAAAAATGAAATTGTCTTTATTGGTCAAAATATGAACAAAAAATTAATAACGTCTTTATTAGACAACTGCTTATTAACAGAATTTGAAGAAGGTTCTATGAATTTAAATGAGAGCTATGAAGACGATTGGCCTATCGAACGAGCCTATGCATTATAAATAAATAAGAAATTATTTAAGTTCTGTATTTTTGAAAATAGTTCGTTTATAATAGAAAATTGAAATAAACTTTCATTCAAAATTCATTTTTTTAACAACTTTTTATAATTCTAATGCTCTAACTCAGTTGATTTATATAACCTTAAAACTGTTGAACTGGATCCATGTTAACTTTCCGTATCTCTATATAAGTTGCATCAATGTTTTGGGTAAATAAATTCCAACTACTTCAAATTTTCATTAAATGAAAAGAATATAGCGATCTAAAATATTTGAAAATTAATTTATTATTTGAGTACCATTTCCACTTGAAAAGTTGAATTGATTTAGCTACCTGTTGGTTATAAATGTGTTAGAAATTAAATTTATCAAGTTCTAGTAGGTCAAATATTTTATACAATTAAATGTTCTTATTTCATGCTATTTGTATATTTATTAGGAAATATGAAAATAATCCAATCAACTTTCATATTAAAAAAAATTAGAACATCAATATATTTATAATGAAGATCAATAATTTGATTGACTATTTTATTCCAACTAAATATTTAGAAAACCTAGAGTTATATCGAAAATCTCAATTCATTGTTTGGTTATTATTCGTATTTATATTATTGAATCCACTATTTGCTCTTTCATCAGCTGGAATTGACTCAAATATAATTTTTTATATATCCCCTTTATTCGAAATTTTATTAATTAGTCTCTTATTTTTATTTAAATACAAGGGTTCATTTGTATTCGTTACTCATGCGATTTGCGGAATTTTTACACTAACTATGTTTTTTTTGCCTAGGGAAACCGGAGGTTTATTTTCTCCCGATATGTCTTCTTTATATATTTTTCCAATTTTCGCTTTGGTTATGGGGGGAATTAAAATTGGTCTTTTTTATGCTTCTGTAAATGTTATAATCATGGTTGGATATTATTATTTAGCGCTCAATAATACTTCATTTTATCTTGGAACTCTCGAGAACATATCCAATGAATATTTTTTTATCAACCTATTAATGAATTTTTTAATCATTATTTTTTTAGTATTTAGAAATGAAAATATTCGTCAAAAATTATTACGTGATTTAACGGAAAAAAATACAGAAATTACACAAAAAAATAAGGAAATACAGCAAAGTATTGAATATGCTAAACGTATTCAGAAAGCCATACTACCACCTCATGAACTTATAGCTGAATATTTATCTAAAAGTTTTGTTCTTTATAAGCCTAAAGACATTGTGGCAGGTGATTTTTATTGGATGCAAAAGATAGATGGAAAAATTCTTTTTGCTGCTGCAGATTGTACTGGACATGGTATTCCTGGAGCATTGGTTAGTGTAATTTGTAATGACGGTTTAAACCAATCTGTTGAAGAGCATAAACTAATAGACCCTGGTAAAATACTTGATAAAACTCGAGATATCATTGTTCATGTATTTGAAAAAAGTGAAGAAGATGTAAAAGATGGTATGGATATCTCTTTATGTGTTTTAGACCAACAAAATAATACCCTGCAATGGTCTGGAGCCAATAATCCAATATGGATTATTCGAAATGCAGAAATTCTAGAAACCAAACCGGATAAACAATCAATTGGAAAAACAGATAAACCGACACCATTTAAAACACATAATTTTAAATTAGAAAAAGAAGACTTAATTTACCTATTCACTGATGGTTTTCAGGACCAATTTGGAGGTAAAAATGGAAAGAAATTCAAGTTGGCTAATCTAAAAAAACTATTGTTGAGTATTCATAAAGAAAAAATGCAAAAACAATTAGAAATTATCAACCAAGCTTTTGAAGAATGGAAAGGAGATCAGGAGCAAGTAGATGACGTTTGTATATTCGGTTTACGAATTTGAATTAATTTTTGATTGGTTTAATAGTATATCCAAATTGATAATTCTTGTATGGAAGAAGGTATTCTTTTCTAGGTAGACTTTTCCAACTGTCAATACAACCAACGCCCATAATAAAACCATCTACATTAAGGTATATATCGTCTCTTGGATTTAAGAGTTTTCCATGTCTCTGAGAATTTTTCTTTATGGGACCAGAATCTAAATCATTTTGAGAAAAATGTGATGCTGAAAAGTTAATTAAACTATCTCCCTCTACTTTAATTCCAAAGCCGTCTTTATCAGTAATTTCGAACCAACGAACATCTGTTCTGTTCCCACTATACTGAGGTCTAGAGTACATATTAAGAAAATTATTAACCGAACTTGAATAATTTCCAACAAATGCTGCTTGTCTTCTATCCACCTCATTTTCTGTGGGGCCACGACCATAATAATCAATATTATCATACTCGCCCAACAACTCGAACTGATTTCCAAAACGATATATATTACTGTGTGTTCCCTTGGCAATTTTCCCATCCCATGCAGCTTGCAATAGGTTATCAGGATTTTGGCCTTTAATAACTATTAGCTCATTTTTTATATGAATTTCTCCTAGGTTGTTAATTTGGTATTGCTGATTTAATTTTGCGTGCTCATTCAATATTGTTGTCATACAATTTATCAATAATATTCCTGTTTTTTTATCTTTTTTAACAGCTGTTAATCTTGAAATATTGTTATCAAATACATCTTTCCATTCTTTATAAAGAGCCGGGGTTTTTGCTCCATAATCGTTGTCAGTTGGAGGCCGCCAAAAATTAATATTTCCGCCTTTTTTAATGATTTCTTTCCCATCTACAGAGTAATATGATATTCTAGCAGATGATTTATCAAACTCGAATTTAAAATTCTTACCATTTACAGACACTTTATTTTCATTTTCAGAAAAGGAAAGTTCTTTAGATTTAGGGATAAAATTTGCCGAAGATTGGTATGGGTTTATTATTAATTGTTCACGAGCAACAATAAAATCTTTTTCAATTAATGGTTCTGAATTTTTAAGCTTTATAAAGATATTTATCAATAAATCTGATTTTTTAAATTCAATATTCTCAATTCCAATTTTAAAATTTTTATTTTCTCTTGGATTCACCTGGATATCTCTTAAATTTCCAGTTCTAATAATCTTTCCTTTTTCTAAAAGTTCCCATTTTAAATAATAATTAGAAAGATCTCTAAAAAAATTTTTATTGAAAATATTAATACTCCTTTCATTACTATTATTTAAAGAAATATCTATATTTTGATAAACCTTTTTTACTTCATGCATATGAGGATTTAAAGATTTATCAGCTTTAATTAATCCATTATTTAAAAAATTATGATCGCTTGGAGTTTCTACAGGCCCATAGTCACCACCATAAGTAAAGTATTCTTTTCCACTTTTATCTTTAGCAAGAAGGCCCTGATCTTGAAAATCCCAAATAAATCCACCTTGTAACTTATCGTACTTTTCAAATAAGTCTACATATTCTTTTATACCTCCAAGACTGTTTCCCATAGCATGTGCATACTCACACAAAATAAAAGGTCTATCTGCATTTTTCTTTCTTTTAGCATACTTTTCTAATCTGTTGTAATCTGCGTACATATCTCCAATCGTATTGGTATTCCATTCTTCTAATGCACGTTCATAAACAACTATTCGGGAACTATCCATGCTTTTCGCTAGAAGAAAAGTATTATAAAAATTATATCCATTACCAGCCTCATTTCCCAATGACCATGCAATAATACTGGGATGATTTTTATCTCTTTCA
The DNA here is from genome assembly GCA_002691605.1 of Crocinitomicaceae bacterium. Taxonomy (GTDB): domain Bacteria; phylum Bacteroidota; class Bacteroidia; order Flavobacteriales_D; family Parvicellaceae; genus MED-G20. The sequence continues at coordinate 597 of NZID01000077.1, read as the reverse complement.
ATCATTCTTTTTGTTCGCTGAATATGAGCTTTTAACCATAATGGGTTATTTCCCAAAGTATAATTTAGATCGTAATGCATTCCATGAGATTCTATATTAGCTTCATCATATACATATAAGCCATATTTGTCACATAGTTCATACCAAAATGGATCGTTTGGATAATGACATGTTCTAACCGAATTTATATTATTAGACTTCATTATTTTAATGTCTTGAATCATACTTTTCTGTGAAACTACATGACCGGTTTTATAATCATGCTCGTGACGATTTACTCCTTTAATAATTATGGGTTGTCCATTTACAATTAGTTGAGCATTCCTTATTTGAACATTTCTAAAACCAACCATTTTTGATATAGATTCAATTATCACTCCTTTTTTATCTTTTAGAATAATTTGAAGATTGTATAAATAGGGAATCTCTGCAGACCATTTTTTAATTTTTGGGATAGAAGTTTTTATAATAATATTGGAGGAGTCGTTGCTGTTAATATTTAATTCAGATGTTAAATCGTAGATAGTTTTATCATTGTCTTTTAATGTAGTAGATAAGAAACCAGTGAACTTTTTGTTTTTAAAGCTCTGCAATTTC
>NZID01000076.1 GCA_002691605.1 Crocinitomicaceae bacterium | reverse complement strand
CAGAAACTGACAATTTAAAATCCAACCTTCGTATAACTATTTATCCTCATTTGTTAGCAACTTGGCCTAAGATGCTCTCCTATTTACCATTCAAATTTATTATTGAACCAAGGCTTAAATCTTATCTTTTTTCTGTAATTTCAGGACTGAATTATTTTCTTAACAAAACTAAAAAGGTTCCAAAAAATCATTTTGGAACTCATAAATGGTTTTCATAAAATAAATCAAATGAAAAAGATTTTTCTAATTTTATGTATTCTTGGGGTTATATTACCTTATTATAACCTTATCCAATTTCTATTAAATAATAATTGGTCTATGAATGGTTTTTTTGATTCACTGTTTTCAACCTACCCTAATGCAATGATTTCTGCAGATATAGGTATTGCAGCGTCTTCTTTTTTATTGTATTTAATTTATAAGAAGAAAACCAAAGGAATTAAAATTTATAAATACGTTGTTTCCCTATTTTTGGTTGGGTTTTCACTATCTCTTCCTCTTTATTTATATGATCATTTAGATTTTAATTAATCCCATATTATTGTAAATGATTTATTTTAAAAGGTTATTAGACGATAGAGAATATGAGATTTCATCTTACGTTAAAAAATATCTTTTAGATCATTCTTCTTATGATATTGAACTTCACATTGGTTGTGATAGTCAGAATTTTTCTAAGCACACTAATTATGCAACAACTGTTTTATTTCACATTGGAAACACAGGTTGTCATTTTCTATATCACAAAGAACGATTACCAAAGATTGAAGACATGTGGACCAAACTTTGGGGAGAAACGACCAGGTCAGTAAATATTGCAAATTATCTAAAAGAAAAAGGAATTAAAATTGACTCTATTGATCTAGATTTTAACAGTGATGAAAACTTTAAATCTAATAAATTAGTTTCGGCTTCTGTTGGATTTGTAGAATCAATGGGATTTAAAGCCAATGTAAAACCTGCAATTTTACCAGCAATTTCTGCGGCAGATATGATGTGCTAAATGCTGCAAAATTACTTTAATTATTCTTTAATGAATTTGGCTTGATAGTTAGTCCCTTCAGCCTCAATATTTAGTAAATAAACTCCAGATGGAAAATAAGAAACATCAAGCAATTTATTTTTTGATTGAGTTATGATTCTACCAAAAATATCTAAAACTTTCAACTGATCAATAGACTTATTTTCAGGTAGCATTATTTCAATAGAATTTGATGCTGGGTTTGGAGTAACTAAAACTTGAGTATCTAGCACACTATTTTCATCAGATGCTACAATATCAAATTGAAACCAATTTAAGTTGTATTCTTGTAATGTAATCAAGATACGTATATGATGAACACCTTTATCTAACCAAAAAACTTCAGATGTATTAGTCGTTTGCCATGTTTGCCAACCACCTGTTGATGAGAAATTAGCAGTATTTAAAGTAGTTGCATTACCCAACGAATCTATTAATTGCATTTCTAAACTTCCGTTATGACCATCTGAAGCATTTCTATAGCTTACTTGAAAACTTCCAGAATATTTTGCATTGATATAATAGTCAACGTAATCACCCGTATTTAAATATCCTATATTATAACCTCCATCAACGTCTGAACAGCCTTCCACTGAAATCCCAGATTCAAAGAAGTAGTCTTCAGCTTCAATTTTTCCTGGTATACAGTTATAGGTACAAGACAATTCATTAATTACCGGCTTATAAGAAAATGTAGCCAAGGAAGTACCATCTAAAGCGCTAATTTGATTTCCGGTATAAGACACATCAATTTTAGTAGCAGAACCTGTACTAGTTGACCACCCCTGAATAGCGTTATTCAATTGTGAATTGATAATTCTAGGAAAATTAGGATCATATTGAATCCCAGTTATAATAATGTTATTAATTGAATCAATATGAACTTCAAACGCTTGATTAGGATTATTCATTAAACCTAAAGAAATACTATTAAAATCAATAGGTTTACTCAAAAGGATTTCTACAGTATAATCGTCTTTAGTTTGGGCACTTATAAATCTAGCATCGACAGAATTAATTTCACCCACTCTTAAAAACTCAAATGAATTTACATTGATTTCTCCTCCATCAGAATAAAGTCTAATTTTTTGAACTCCAGAATTTAAAATCGCATTAGAAATAGTAGCCGTATTCCAAAAACTCCAATTATTGGTATTAGTAAGTGAAGTTGACTCTGTAAAAGCAGTATCGTTTAAGGTAAAATAAATTTTAGAATTATTATTGTTTGCAGAATATCTGAAGTGGATGTCATAAATACCTGAAGAATCAACTTCTACTTCATATTGCATGAACTCCCCTTCTTCAAACCAACCCACTTGGTACCCATTATGAAAAAGATAAACGTCGTTACATTCACTAATGTCAGCGCCATCATTTCTGTAGGACCACCCTTCATTCCATGCAGTGTAAGTCCCGGTAGTAACATGATAATCTGAATATACATTATCAAAATAAGCTTCATTTAAGACTCCCATATCAAAGTCTGGTGCATAAATTCTTCCAGGAATAGATTGAATGCTGTCAAAAGGTTTGGTATCATCTAAGTACACCTGTCTAAACATAGCGTCAATTACATCTTTTTGATAATTGCAATTTTCTAGTTTCAAATCTTCTGTTAGTTGAAATAAAGTATTAATGGCAGTAGTTACTGAAGGAGGATTATTGCCACTACTCCAATAATTAATTAAATTTTCAAAATCTACCGTCTTAGTTATTGACATAGGACATGAAATAGATTCTAATTTTTTCATTGGCCACCATGCCCACCCTAAGTCATGGTCTTCGAAAAGTCTTATTGCGTTTCTGAACCAAGTATTGGAATTCTCCCCAGATTCTCCAAACCAAACCGGAACATTCCAAGTATCTCTTATATCCAATGCCCACTGAATATCAGCCTGATAATTTTTAGACCAATACTTATGAGGGCTGTATACCATATTATTATCCCAAGGAGGTGTTAACCCACTAAAATCATTTGCATACCAATTTCCTTCAATAAATATTATATGATTGGTATCTACAGCTCTAACGCTGTCAGTTAATTGTGTATAAAAATTTCTTAACTCATTATTTCCAAGATTCCAATTAGTTTCGTTTAAGAAATCATATCCTGCGATAGCCGGTTCATTTACGTAGTGTTCAGCTATTTTTTTCCATAAAGACATTGTTTTGTGCCGGTTATTAACGTCTTCCCAAAGTGATGGATATGCCGGGTTATAATCGCTAATTCCTGAATTCCCTCCTTGACCACCTGGTGCTGCATGAAGGTCTAAAACTACATACATATTGTTTTGTTTGCACCATGAAACTAGACTATCTGTCATTTCAAAACCTTTGGTTAGCCAAGTATTTTGACCTAATACGGGTTCTTCTTGTATGGATAAAGTAAAGAGATTGTAATGCATAGGTAACCTAATGGCATTAAAGCCCCAGGCTGCAAGAGAATCAATATCAATTTTTCTACAGTGATTTGCGTACCAATTTTCTAAAAAGATTTCTTTTTCTGCTGTACCAACTAATTGTTCTATTTTTTCTTCAAACTCCCACTGAGCAGATGCAAATCCTGCAGACTGTAATTGATAGGGTTCAATTAGCATCCACCCTCCAAGATTCATGGTTTTTAGTATAACCGTGTCTCCGCTAGCATCAACAATTGCTTTCCCATTTGTATGTAGTAAAGTTTGACATGTAAGGCTAGTTGAAAGCAAAAGCAATAAAATTTTGAAATAAAATTTCATAAGAATTAGACAATTTTTAATCTCAATAACAAGGGTTTTGTACAATGGCGCCGTTTGATGCGTTGATATCACCAGCTGGAATTGGTAACAACTCACTACATCCAGCAACATAATTATTCTTACCATAAGTTTGACCATTATCATCAAAGTTTTGGAAAACAGTTGCTGCATCTCCCCATCTAACTAAATCATAAAATCGATCACTTTCAAGTCCTAATTCTACTCTTCGTTCATGATATATGCTTGCTTTTAATGGTGAATGCCCTAATAATGAAGTTTCTTTATAACTTGATATGGCAGGTGAATTAGGATCGTAATCAGATAACCCAGCTCTATTTCTAACTAGGTTTAAAGAATTGATTGCACTTACATCATCGCCTGATTCCATTGAAGCCTCCGCATGCATTAATAAAACATCTGCATACCTTAAAAAGATATAATCTAAATTTCCATTACAATCAGCTGTTACAGGTCTTTCACCATCGGGGATTAAATACTTTTGACCCATAAATCCAGTAGGTGGATTCCAACTTCCACCAATAAAATCATGAGGAGCACCTCCGAAGGTTCCTGGAATAGATTCTCCATCAAAAACAACGCTGGCATCTAATCTAACATCACCAGGTTCAAATGCATTTACAAAATCAGTAGTAGGACATCTAAATCCATAACCCCAGCCCATATCTCTATCACCAAACCAAATACTTAACCATGAACCTTCGTGTTCTCCCCAATTACCATCAGGATCTTCAACCATGTGTAGAGAATAAACAACCTCTTGCCCCCACTGTTTTGCAGAACTAAATACATCAGAATAGTTTGGCTCTAACCCATATAAACCAGAATTCATCACTACCTCACATTGTGCTTTTGCCTGTGCCCATTTTGCTTGATAAAGATAGGTTTTAGCTAACAATCCATCTGCAGCACCTTTTGTAGCTCTTCCTTGTTCAGAAAGTGGGATAGTTGCTGGTAAATTTTGTGATGCAAATAACAAATCTCTTTCAACTTGATCATAAACTTCTGATACTGTTGCTCTAGTATTTGAAAGATCTGATCCATGTGTTGTTCCATCATCTTCAGCAGATGTATAAAGCATTACTCCTCCAAAATTTCTAACTAATCTAAAATAGCAATAAGCTCTAAGGAATCTACATTCAGCAATATATCTATTTCTTAAGGATTCATCCATTGAAAGTGTGTATTCTCCAGCAGGATCTTTTTCTACCATAATATCTACTGCAAAACTTGCTCTAGCTATCATTCTATACAAATCACTCCATATCCAAGAAGGAACATCCGTATTCGGAGTAGCATTAAAATTCATACAATCGTACATTCCTTGCTGATCTCCGTTACTTTCCCCACCTTTAACCGCATCATCTGACATGATAGAACCTACTGCCCATAAAGAAACCACATTCATTCTCCATGCTTGAACATCATATGCTGCAATTACTGCTTCAAAAGCAGTAGAAGCATCTACAAAATAGGGTTTATCATTATTCCCTGGTTGATCTAATTCTAACCATTCTTTGCTACATGAAGCGCTAGCAAATACAATAATAAAACAAATAAGTTTTTTAAAATTTTTCATATAATTTCAATTAAAAGGTTGCGTTAATTCCAAAATTTAATGTTTTAGGGATAGTATAATTTCCTAAATCTGCTTTCTGTACAAATACTCCCCATGTACTTCCTAATTCAGGATCTCTTCCTGAATACTTAGAAATGGTAAAATAATTTTGTAATGCTACATAAAATCTTAATTTTTCAATATTGGCTTTTCTAGANAAATTTTCTGGGATTGTATACCCTAAAGAAATGTTTTTAAACCTTAAAAAAGATCCATCTTCAATATATGCATCAGAAGCNCTAGAATAGTTGTTTTGTCTGTCTCCTCCTAATTGTGCAATNGTAGCATTGGTATTGTCAGGTCTCCANGCGTCTGTAAGCATATAACTNGACATATTCGTTTGCTCATANGGAGTNTCAGTAAAAACTTTNACGGTATTAAATATTTCGTTTCCATAATTCCAATACAAAAAGATATTTAAGTCAAACCCTTTATAAGACAAATCACCTGTAAATCCCATTGTGAAATCTGGATAAGGTGATCCAATTTTAACTTTATCTTCTTCATTTATTTGGCCATCCTCATTTTGGTCAACAAATCTATAATCACCTGGACCTACTGTGGGCCCATAAGTTAACTGTGTTTGACCATTATCGTCAGAATATGTTAAGGCGTCTACTTCATCTTGAGACTGGAAAATTCCNTCTACTTGATAACCCCAAAAATCTCCTACTTGACTTCCAATAATAGTTCTTGTNTAATATTCCATAGCATGAAAACTTCCTCCTTGAATTACATAATTNGGATCTCCAAGTAANTTAATAATTTTATTAGAAACCCTACTAATGTTAGTACTAATTGAATAATTNAATTCGCCTTCCATTTTTTGGTAACTTAAACTAAAATCAATTCCTCTATTTTCCATTGAACCAATATTAGTATTTGCTGCACCACCTACGCCCCAAGCTGAAAGAATATTAGGATTTCCCATAATCATATCGGTTGTTGTTTTGATGTAATATTCAGCTGTAATCCANAATTTATTTTTAAATAATCCTGCATCTAAAGCTAAATTAGTCATCCCAATTGTCTCCCACCTCAAGTATGGATTGGGAACAAAATCAACTGTAGACCCAGCAATTTGAGTTTGGGTTCCATCNGGACCAAATATTACAGCGCTACTATTAATAGATGTTGTTCCTTTATATGCAAAATCTCCCGCAGGTTCACTATTTCCAATTTGACCATAACCTCCCCTAAACTTCAAAAAACTAATAAAATCTAAGCTACTGGATTCTTGAAAATTTTTAAAGAATTTTTCATTATGAATTTTCCAACCTGCCGAAAAACCGGGGAAAACTCCAAACTTTTCAGCNGATCCAAACCTTGATGAACCGTCTCTCCTAACTGTAGCAGTNAGGAAATAACGATCTTTATACTCATAATTCAACCTCCCAAATGTAGATGCAAATCTCCTGTACATGAATCCACTNTAACCTTCATTATATGCGTTATTGATTGTTCCCGTATTACTTAAAAGCATATTAGGGGTAATTTCGTTATTTACTGANCCTCCTAAATAAGTTTTACTAAACCCATAGTTTCTATTATCCCAATCATAAGCAGATGTTCCTCCAAGTAAAGTTATAGAGTGTGCTCCAAAAGTTTTATCAATTTGAATAGTGTTTTCCCAGTTCCACGAAAACCATTTATTATAGTTATTACCAAACCCATCGATATCGTTTTTATCAGTAGCATCTATATAAAATATAGGATTATAATACCATCCATTTTGAACTGAATAATCACAACCTATAAGTGATTTTAAGGTCAACCACTCAAATGGCTTGTACTCTAAATAATTATTAGTTAATAGTTTATCAGTCCAAGTCATACCATATTGTGTGCCATTTCTATACAATGCTGCTAATGGATTACCTGTATTTCCTCTGGGAGTATTCATCCAAGCTAAAGAGTCATTNGGACTAAAAAACTCATGATCTTCGGGGACTAATGTTAAAGTATCTGGAAATGTAGTATAGGGTGTAGTAGGAGTTATCGTGGGATCCATTGACATTGCAGCCAATAAAATGCTNTTTTCAGGCCTATCACCATTAAATGAAGTTCCTTTTCCACCGTCTCTTACTAAATTCATACTTGTTCCTACTTTAATTTTATCTGAAAGTTGAAAATCTAAATTATTTCTAAACGAATACCTTTTATAAAACGTAGATGGGACCACGCCTTTTTCGTCGAAATAATCTAANGAAATAGAATAAGTTGCTTTTTCAGAACCTCCAGAAATATTTAGATGTGCATTATAAATAGCNCCACCAGGAAAAAGAAGATCTTGCCAATCTGTACCAGTTCCTAAAGAAGCAGGGTCTGAAAAATCTGCATCTGGTGTTTCCCCTCTAACAGAATCAGAATAATTAAATGCTGTTGCATTTTGAACTGCATTCATCATGTCCATTTTTTTAATGAGTGATTGNACACCGTAATAACTATCAAATGTTACCTTTGGTTTTCCATTTTGCCCTCTCTTNGTTGTAATTAAAATAACCCCGCCTGCNGCTCTTGCCCCGTAAATCGCAGCTGCAGAAGCATCTTTCAAAACATCAATTGTCGCAATATCTTGTGGGGCAATAGCNTTTACTGCNGACCCATCGAGTGGCATCCCATCCACGACATACAAAACCGGAGATCCGTTTATAGAGCCTAATCCTCTAATTCTCACTTCAGTATTAGACCCTGGAGAACCATTACTATTTACAACCTCTACGCCTGCTGCTCTACCTTGTAAAGCATCAGCAGCNCCAGCAACAGCAGTTTGCATTATTTGCTTAGATTCAACTTGAACAATAGATCCAGTAACATCTTCGGACTCTTGTGATCCATATCCCACAACTACCATTTCCTTTAGTGTTTCATTTTTCATATTTATATCAAAATTTCCAGAACCTTCTATTAACATTTCTTGAGCAACATAACCCACCATTTTAACTATAATAGTTTGATTACTTTCCGCCTCAATACTGAATTTTCCGTCTATATCTGAAGTTGTCCCTTTATCTGTGCCTTTTANCTGAATTGTTGCAAATGGAATTCCTAAACCNGTAGCATCATCAATAATAGTACCTGAAATATTGGCAGATTGAGAAANTAAATTGATACTTATAAAAAGTGTAATAAACAGTAATAAATTTTTATACATGTTTTGATTTTTAANAAAATAAATTATTGTATTTTTTACACAAAGTAAATATTTTTTTTTATTAAACTTAAGTTAACAAATAATTTTAATTAGATTTTTTTTAATAAACTATAAAGTAACTTAGTTTATCCAATTGAAATCTATAAAACATTGTTCTTAAAATTTTCCACTAACTTGTCGTTATAAAAAACGTTTAACAAATGTTAATAATTTAAATCCCTGTTTTTACTAAATTTGTGTTAAACTAACAAACATGAAATTCAGATCAAATTGCCCAATTAGTAGTGCGTTAGATATAATTGGAGATAAATGGTCTCTAATTATTATCAGAGACTTACTTTTTTTCGAAAAAAAAACATTTAAAGAATTATCTAATTCCTTAGAAAATATAGCAACTAATATTTTAGCCAGTAGACTTAAAA
>NZID01000075.1 GCA_002691605.1 Crocinitomicaceae bacterium | reverse complement strand
GTTTAATATCATTTTTAAAATTTTTCATTGTTTCTACATTAACAACTTCGTCCATTTCTGAAGTAAATACCGGTCTTATCATTAATGAACCATTAAAAATAGTGTTTTGAAAGCCAGATCCTAAATTGAAAAAAATTTCTGATTGAGTGTCAATATTTTTGTCAAAACCTACATTTAGTCTAGCGGAAGATGATTGTTTCCAACCAATATAAAAAGTATCAGTTACAGCAACTAAAATAGGTAGTTCGTAGTCAAAAAATCCATTCACTCCAGAATTATATTGAGGGTAGTATAATTCAGGAAAATCAAAATTATCTGAAGAATAAATTAATGAACCAGGAAAACCAAGACTGTCAGCCCAAATTTGAAGAAAAAATGGATCATTACTGGCGTCATATACCGATGGAGAAAAATGAATTTTGATACTTTTCAAGGTATCTTCTTCTACACCGCTAAGCAATTGGTACCTGTATGCCAGCTCCGCTCCATTACCCACTAAACCATAGGCAGCTTCCGCAGATCCATCGTCATAAGAATAATAATTTTGAAATGATTGTCTGTGATAAATAGTATCGTTTTCACTAAGTCTTTCTGGAGTGGTATTGGTTGATAAGTAGTACCTAAAATCAAAATCTACAAATGTATCTGACAAGGCGGTATTTAAATTTAAATTATTTCCATAGTCATAGTTCATATCAAAATAGGAAAGTGGAGGGATATTTAAAACTGTTGCAGAATAAGGATGATTAGATAATAAAAGATCATTATAAAATAAATCCATAGCACAAGGTTGTAATAATTTAGCATTATCTGAAGAGTTGTAAGTTGGGATAATTAAACTATTTAAAATAACATCACTAGTAGTTAATTTATAATGTTTCCATGGAACTGAACTGTAATTATCAATAACTGAAATCGGAATACTAGTAAAAGCCCAATCCTGCATTAAAGTATCGTTTTGAGATCTATTTTCATTAAAATAAACGTAATCAAGATTCCAATGATCTAGGCTGCCATTTAAACTTCCATAGGAGCTAAACCTAAATTGGAATCCATCTTGAAAATATAAATTGGAATCCAATAAAATATGTTGATAAAACCAATCATCACTCTCAAAACCATGAGTAGACCAAATCGGACTCCATTGATTATTGGATGGAATATAGAATTCTAATTTTAAAGAGTCATCACTTTCTGGAGTATCTCCATTCCCCCCCGACTGAAAGAAAAAAGAAAAATAAATTGAATCACTAATAGTTTTTTGGCTCAAAAAAAGGGGTTTTGATGTTAATACATCTGTCCAATCTGTTACTCCAGTAGTCCAATCATAGGGCAAGCCAGANGCATTTAATCCATCAAAAGTTNCAATTCCTAATGTCCACGGATTAGATGAATAATTGTTATTTAAATAAACATCTTTATCAAGCCAAATCTTGTTAAAATCTTCGTTTACAGGTTGAACAAANAAAAGATTAAGTGANTCTTGTGTTAAGTCAGGTGATGGATCTGAGTAGGAAATATCGGGANTAGCAAGAGTCCATAGTGAATCAATAATTGTAACATTTGGCCANAAAATTACAGTATCGTAGGTAATGGGATAAAAGGAGAAATTGTATATTAAAAAAGTATCTGGAGTNAATTCATTCACTAAAACCGNTAAAGTGTCTAANCCGTTTAAATTAANACTATCGTATATGTATTCAAATGTAGGGGAAGACATGTAGTTAGCTGTTAATGGAACTCTATTTCCATCTAAATCATAAATTTTATACCAATTAGAGTCAGAAATATTAGAAAGAGAAGTATCTGTTAAATAATTTTTAAACTTGTTAGTAGAAAAATCATCAATTACAGGAAGANTGATTGTGTCCGTTAAATAAATAAAGCCATTATTAGTTATGTTTGAAGATCTAATATTATTAAAACCATTTAACAACTTGTAATTGGTTTTTAAAGGCTCTAGACTTTCTTGAGTAAATGAAAAAGTAGAAAAGAATAAAAAAAATAACGTTAAAATATTTTTCAAATTTTAAAATTTAAGGCTACTGTATCTTTTGAATANATGGTATCTAATGGAGTAGATAAATTGGCGTCGATNGTAACCATACTTCCAATTGAAATCAGGGTTTTATTATTGATTTCAGGGTCAGGAAATTGCTGATATATTACTGCTAAATTAGAGTCTCTATTATCTTTAATTGAATCATAATAATGAATGTCTAAATCTAAACCGATTTCATTGGCTTTATTTAATGCCAAATAAACATTCATCCCTTTAAAATCNGGTAATTCTATCGGTTGACCNTTATCTCCACTACCAAAAATTATCTTTACAAGAGATCCCTTAGGTAATTTTTGNCCTGCTNTTAAAACTTTATTCTCAAATTCTAGTCCTAAAATTTTATCTTTATCTTTATGATTTTTGATTTCTAAATCTACATTAAATCCTAACATTTCTAATTTAGATTTACCAATATTTTTTGAAGTAACGTTGGTTAAAAAATCGGGCACTACTTTAAANGTTTCTTGTCTTTTTACAATAGTAATATAAATGGTTCTANTTGGTTTTATAAAATTTGGAAATTCATCCGTATTGGGAAGTGGGTCCTGTTGGATTACCATTCCAATAGGAAAATCATCTGAAAAAACTGAATCTCTAATTTCAAAGTTTAAGTCCAGGGATATTAATGAATCTTGTACCTGATCNAATTGTAAACCTTTTAAATTAGGAACTTCTATTTTAATTCCATGATTAGTATAGNTATCTAAATTAGACATGGTTAAATAAAAAACTACATATAAAGCTATAATAGCAAGAACAACATTTATCCAAAAAAATTTAGAGAATATAAATTTTATAAATTTCATCTTTTACTGCAACAAANGTAACTTACTATAANAATACGACAAAACTATTTAATTATTATTCATTATAATGTAAAATAGCGAGGTTCCTGTTCCTAAAATAATCAGGATATTATTTTTACTAGAAAGTATTTTTATTTTTATAACTATAACTCATAAGGTGATAAAACATTCAATAATAATATTAAGTATACTTTTTTTTCATTCGTGTAAAACTGAAAAACCTAAAATCAAAATTTTTAAACCTATTTATGAGTTAAAATCCAATTTGATTAAATGCAATTATCCATCCGGTATTTACAGTAATGACACCCTTTTATTAAAGATCTATTGTGATAGTATTTATTCATTAAAACTAATATATAAAGGAGACACTTTAATAAGAAAAAATCAAATAAACTTCGGATTAAAAAGCTCAAATCTTGAATTGATGAATATTCCCACAACCACAAAAATATATGATAATTATAAAAATCACTGGGTAAGACCTAAAGGTGACTTTTCATCATTTCATCAAATAAAATTATTACTATCGAAAAATAATATAATTATAGATTCCTCCATATTGAATTATATCATTGGAGCAAATTCAGAAATGAATGTTCCAATAATACAAATTCAAGTTGATAATGAATATCTATTTAGTTCAGATTCTGGATGTTACATTCCAGGTAAAAGCTTTAGTGTAGAAAATAAGGAAACAAGTGGGAATTTTTACACTTTTAAAAAAAGAAGGCAACAAGGTCATTTTGAAATGTGGAAAGATGATAATTTATACTTAGATGGAAATTACAATTTTAGAATTCATGGTTACATTACTCCCCTTTCTCCTCAAAAAAGTTTATTACTTTATTTAACAAAAGCCAACTCAGTAAATAAGATTTTAAATATTTCACATCAAGTGGATAAAATAATACTTCGTTCATCATTTGCAGGATGGGGATATGAAATTTTTACCGACGGATTTATTTCTGAAATTTGTAAAAATTTAAATGTAGATGTAATGGCCTATCGTCCTGTAATTACTTACTTAAATGGAGAATATTGGGGAATTCATGGATTGAGGGAAAGAATGGATCTTGAAGCTATTTCAAATAAATATAATATTGAAAAGAAAAAACTAACTGATGCTGACGATAAAGGTTTTTCTAAAAAAAGGGGATATGGAGATTTAAATAAATTATTACTTTCCATAAAAGAAAACCCCAATGTTGATTATAATATAATTAAAAAAGAATTTCATATGAAATCACTTATTGATTGGCTTATTATTGAACTTTTTTTTCAGAATAATGATTGGCCATGTAACAATACTTTTTTTTGGAAAAAGAAAAAAGGAAAGTGGAATTGTGTTTTAATTGATATGGACGCCTCTATCGGGACTCCAAAATTTAATATGTTCAATTTTATTGTAAAAGATAGGTCTCCTGCTCTAGGTGGGGTATTGTATTCTTATTTACTTCGTCAAAATGAATTTAGAACAAATTTTACTAATCGTGCAAATTACCTTTTAAATCATGACCTATCTGCAAATAATTTAACTATTAATTTCCTAAAATTTAAAACAGATTTTGATCCTATTGTAAGGGAGCATTATCAAAGATGGAATCATATAGATGGGTTAAAAAAATACAATAAGTCACTTGAAAGAATAGAACTTTTTTGTAAAAAAAGAGGGATTTATTTTAAAAGAAATATGAACGATTTTTTTAAATCAAATTAAATTTACCAAATGGAACTTAAAAAATTTGTAAAACTTTCAATAGATGAAGACGTAAGAGATGGCGACCACTCTTCCTTATCTTGTATTAGCTCTAAACAACAGGGCAGTGCTCAATTATTGGTAAAAGAGAATGGGGTTATTGCTGGGATTGAAGTAGTTAAAGAAATATTTAAAACTTTTGATAAGGATATAAAATTTGAAGCTTTAATAAATGACGGTGATAAAGTTAATTACGGTGAGGTAGTATTCAAAGTATATGGATCTTCTAGATCACTTTTAACTATTGAAAGATTAGTTCTAAACGTAATGCAAAGAATGAGTGAAATTGCCACATTAACGAAAAAATACGTTGTGCAAATAAGTGGTTTTAAAACCAGAATATTAGATACTAGAAAAACTACTCCACTAAATAGATTTTTAGAAAAAGAAGCAGTAAGAATTGGCGGTGGAGTTAATCATCGTTTTGGATTGTATGATATGATCATGTTAAAAGACAATCATATAGATTTTGCGGGGGGGATTAAAGAAGCCATTTTCAAGGCAAATCAATATATAAAAGAGCACCAATTAGATCTAGAGATAGAAATAGAAACAAGAAATTTAGAAGAGCTAAATAAAGTAGTACAATATGGAGGAGTAAAGAGAATTATGCTGGATAATTTTAATTTAAAAGATTTAAAAAAAGCTGTAGGTATTATTAATGGCCAATTTGAAACCGAAGCATCTGGTGGAATTAATCTTGAGACCGTAAGAGAATATGCAAAATGTGGGGTAGACTTTATATCGGTTGGAGCCTTAACGCATTCTGTACATAATATGGATTTAAGTTTAAAGGCAATACCATAATGATCTTATTTTAAAGACCTAACATTCCTTCTTTCAAATCATCATCAGCAGGGTTTCCCCCTAACCAAATTCCAAATAAAGCTTGTTTAAATTCTAATCCTCTAAAAGAACCTCTTTCTTCTCCATTTTTATATAGGTAAACTGCATCAGACTTATGATAATTTAAAACAATTTCATCTCCTTCAATAAATGGATCGCTTAGGAATTGTTTGAATTTTATAATATCTTCTTGGGTAGAACTACCAGCAGTAGTATTTTTAAATCCATCTTCTAAAGCTTCAATAAATCTATCTCTAGTTACTAAACCTGATACAATGACAATTCTTATTCCCATATTTTCATCAGCCATGACAATTTCATTGTCATTAGCAGATTTATTTACTAAATATAAACCACCAACATACAAATCCATAAAACCATACTTTTCTCTCAATCCACCACCATTTAAAACAGTACTTTCCCCATTAATATTTACGATATTATTGAATTTAATATCTTCAATTTCAGTTGACTGAGTAAAATAAAAAGAAGAAGAAAAGACAATTGATATAGAAAATAGATATTTTAAAACTTTCATTTTATTAGATTTGATTAGTAAACTATAATTTGAACTTTAAAAT
The DNA here is from genome assembly GCA_002691605.1 of Crocinitomicaceae bacterium. Classification (GTDB taxonomy): domain Bacteria; phylum Bacteroidota; class Bacteroidia; order Flavobacteriales_D; family Parvicellaceae; genus MED-G20. The sequence goes on along the minus strand of NZID01000075.1, from coordinate 45,391 downwards.
TACATCAATTTTTTTAATTTTAAAACTACCACTAAACTGTCTACTTTTTACTTGGAAAATATTGAAAATGAAATTTGCTTTCTTTCTGAAAATGATTCTCGCCATGCAATAAAAGTTCTAAGATTAAAAAAAAATCATAGAATAGCCATTGTTAATGGTAAGGGGATATTAGGAAAAGCAGAAATTTTTGAAGCAAATCCAAAAAAAACAAAAATTAAAATTATCGAATTAGAAAAAAAGAGTAAACCATTGTTCTTAGCACTTGCTTTTTGTCCAACTAAAAGTAACGAACGAAATTCATTTATTATAGAAAAAGCCACCGAAATTGGCGTTACTGACTTTTATCCTATCATTTCTCAAAATTCCGAAAGAAGAATATGGAATATTAGTAAGTTTGAAAAAAATTTGATAGCAACTTTAAAACAGTCTCAACGTTTTTGGATACCTACTATACATAAGATTCAAAATTTTAATGATTTTATAAAAAATCAAGATCTACCAATTTTAAAATTTTTAGCTCATTGTAAACAAAGTTCAAAACAAAAACTAAGTTTATTAGTAAATCATAAAAAGCCACAAATTATAGTTATTGGTCCAGAAGGAGATTTTACCAACCAGGAAATAAATGATTCATTAAAACATGGATTTAAGATGGTTGAATTAGGAAAAAATAGATTGAGGACTGAAACAGCTTGCCTAGTAAGTGTAACCTTAATGAAATTTTGACATTCTAAATCTCTAATTCAAACTACACTAAATTGATCTGTATAATTTAAAAAAACTTCAATATTTATTAAAATAATATTAAATACCCGTATAGTTAAAAGGACTAATTTTTGACAATTCTACTTTCAATTCTTTAGAAATATTTAAATTATTGATAAACTCAGAAATTAATTTTTGAGTTATTTTCTCATTTTTTCGAGTTAAATCTTTAAGCATCTCATAAGGGCTTTCTACACCTTCTCTTCTGAGAATAGTTTGAATGGCTTCTGAGACTACTGCCCAATTATTATTTAGGTCTTTATCGATAGCTTGCTGGTTAATAAGTAATTTGCTTAATCCTTTTTGAGTAGAGGTAATTGCAATTATTACATGAGCAAATGGAACTCCAACATTTCTAAGTACTGTACTATCGGATAAATCTCGCTGTAATCTACTTATAGGCAATTTACCACTAAGATGTTCAAAAATAGCATTAGCTATTCCTAAATTACCTTCAGAATTTTCAAAATCGATAGGATTTACTTTATGAGGCATAGCAGAAGAACCAATTTCTCCTTTCTTAATTTTTTGCTTAAAATAATCCATAGAAATGTAGGTCCAAAAATCTCTATTCAAATCAATTATGATGGTATTTATTCTTTTCAAAACATCAAATAAAGCAGCTAAATGGTCATAATGCTCAATTTGAGTAGTGGGATGAGATCTTTTAAGTTTTAAATTATCCGATAGAAAATTATTAGCGAAATTTATCCAGTCAATATTTGGATAGGCAACATAATGGGCATTAAAATTTCCAGTAGCACCACCAAATTTCCCTGCATGAGTAGTAGAGAGTAAAATTTCCTCTTGTTGATTTAACCTTTCGACAAAAACTTTAATTTCTTTTCCCAATCTTGTAGGAGATGCTGGCTGACCATGGGTTTTGGCCAACATAGGAATATCTTTCCAACTAAATGCTAATTTGTTTAAATCCTCTTTAAATGATAAAAACAACGGTATATACACCTCTTTTAATGCATCTAAAATAGACATTGGAACAGCTGTATTATTTATATCTTGCGAAGTAAGGCCAAAATGTATAAACTCTTTTTCAGACCCAAAACCATCGGAGGTCATTTTATCTTTTATAAAATACTCTACCGCTTTAACATCGTGATTAGTAGTAGCTTCAATTTGCTTTACTTTGGTAGCATCATCATGAGTAAAATCTTTGTAATAACATCTTAATTTTTCAAAATCATTTGCATTAAAGCCTTTTAAATCTTGAATTGGTAATTTGCAAAGTGCAATAAAATATTCAATTTCTACCTTTACACGATAACGAATTAATGCAGATTCAGAAAAATACTTTTCTAGTTTTTTGGTTTTTAGATAGTATCTGCCATCAATTGGACTAATAGCATTTAAGGAATTATCAGACATTTTATATTTTTAGAACTGCAAATTTAATAATATGCTTTTTAGAAAACTAAAATTATACCATTACCATTAAATTTATTTACTTTTAAATTCTAAAATCTATATGAGATACATTATACTTTTACTGTTTTTTCTAATTATTTTTATAAATAAAATTTCAATTGGACAAAAAAATAATATTCTTGATAAAACTAAAGAACAAATAAAACTTACTGAAGCTAGACAACTTTTTTTTCAAGGAAATATTAAAACAGCATTATTGAGTTTTAAAGAAATTATTGCATTTAACCCTCTAAACTCCAAAGCCCAATTTGGAGCAGCTAGTTGTTATTTTAAACTTAAAGATTTTAAAAATGCTCAATACCATGCTGAAATTAGTATTGAAAACAATTCAAAAGTAGATGATGATATTCATTATTTATTAGCTGAAACATATTTTAGATTAGCTATGCACGAAAAGGCAGAAAAACATTACTTAAAATATCGTGAAACCACATCGAAACAAGAGTTAAAAGAGCATCAAATTGATTTAAAACTAACTCAGTTAGCTTATTCTAAAAAAGCAATGTCTAAAGACTCAAAACTGAGTAATCAATCCATTAAAATTTCAAACATGGGCCCTACTATTAATTCAAAAGGTCCAGAGTATGCTCCCTCCATTAGTAATGATGGAAAATATTTAATGTTTACTTCTAGAAGAGCAGATACTAAAGGTGGAAATATCGATCAATATTTCGATCATCAGTACTTTTCGGATATTTATTTATCTAAATGGGATAGTATTAATAATCAGTGGTCTGTTCCTACCAATAAAATAGGCAAAATCAATACCAATTTTTACGATGCGTCTTTAAGTTTCAAACCTGATAATTCTATAATAATTTACAGAAATATTTTGAATGTGACAAAAAGTGGTGATATTTATCAAGCAGCTTATTCAAAAAACGAAAGTTGGTCATCTCCTAAACCTATTTTATATAAAAACAAAGAAGTAAGTAATCAAATAAATAGTTCATATTTTGAGAGTTCTGCTAGTATTACCGAAGATGAATCCTATATTTATTTTGTTTCTGAAAGACCGTCGGGTTTAGGTAAAACTGATATTTATTATGTTAAAAAAACTAATAAAATTTATTCAGAGCCAATTCATTTAGGAAATGAAATAAATACTAAAGGAGACGAAAAATGTGTTTTTATTCACCCTACTGGAAAAATATTATTTTTTACTTCTAATGGAAGAGATGATAGTATGGGTAGTTATGATATTTATTATTGCACTGGTGGGCATGAAAGTTGGAGTAAACCTAAAAATATTGGTTATCCTATAAATACAACTTTGGAGGAAAAAACAATTAATGTCTCTAAAGATGGCAATTCGGCATATGTGGGTGGTTATTATGATGTTAATAACTTTGGAGATGCGGATCTTTATAAAATAGATATTTCTAGCCTAAAATTAATGTTAAAATAGTATTAATAAAATGTTAAAAAAACTATTTTTGGTTTTTTAACATGGTAAAACTAATCTTATTCTTTGCTATTTTAAGTTTATATTCTTGTAATGAGAACCTAAAAAAATCTATTGACGATTTTACAATTACAAGGCAACTTGAATTGATTGAAAATAATGAGAAAACAATTATAGTTGTTAATAAAGATTCTATTATTGCTAATGCAATTAAATTAAAGAATCATCTTTCTTTTCACTGTAAAAAAGGAAAAAGAGTCTTTCGAAAAAAGAAATTTAGATTGTATCCAATATTAGATAGTAATGACTTAAAAGATGCTCAATTAATTATTAAGTACAACAAACAATTAAAAAACAACCTTCTTATAGGATTATACAGTAAAATTGTGCTAGTAAATCAAAAGAAATATCTTTTTCAAGAAGAAGTGGGTAAACGATTATTAGAATCCAATTTTAAAAGAGAAGGAATTATTTTAAAAAGAAGTGCCGAAAATTTTTACCAGGTTAGTTCTATAAAAGGGGAAAGTATTAATAGTGAGTATTCAAAAGCTATTTTAAGTTACTTTAATGATAGCATTAACCCTACTTATTTAGATATGTCTGCATTTAAAAAACATCAATTAATTTCAAATAGATATTTTAAAAATTACAAAGTAAATTATTTTTATTTAAATCCTGTTACTAATAAAATAGAACCCATTTTATCTGGATTATTTCAATCCAATGAAAAAAATAGTAGTAAGTATGAAATAATTGGCAGTCAAAACTCAAATGAGTACTTGGACTTTTTTCGGATTGATTCTTCTCACATTCTAAAGCTTAAAAACAAAACTACAACTTTAAATAAACGCATTTTAATACCTAATAATTTCAAAGTACAATTAAAGAAAGGTGAATCTATAGATTTAATTAATAATGCTGCTATTGTATCATATAGCCCTTTCTCTATTAATGGAAGTAAAGAAGATCCTGTAAATATATTTTCCTCCGACAATACAGGAAGAGGTATTCATATTATTCAAAATGAAAAAGCTAGTAACATAGATTTTTTAAATTTTGAAAATCAATTTTCATATTTTGATTCTTCCAACAATCACATTTGGAGTTTGCCAAGCTCATTTACCGTCTATGGTGGAAAAGTAGATATATATAATTCTAGATTCACCAAATTAAAAAGCGAAGATGCCATCAATCTATTTAGAACAAAATATGTATTTAATAATTCTAAAATTGATGGTACATTTTCTGACGCTTTTGACGCTGATTTCAGTTTTGGAAACATTGATAACTCCACATTCATGAATTGCGGAAATGATGGGGTAGATATTTCTGGCGGAGAAGTAAAATTATCTAATTGTAATTTCGATGATATTAAAGACAAAGCAATTAATGCGGGTGAGGAAAGTAAACTTAGCTCCTATAATTGTCGTATAAATAATGCTGAATTAGCCTTTATTTCAAAAGATCTATCTATAGCTTCTTCTGAAAATAATTTTTTTTCTAATTGTGAAGTTGTATACTGTACATTTCAAAAAAAAGGGGAATTTGGGCCTGGAAGTATTTTAGCAAAAAATGACAGCTTAAAAAACTGCTCACTAACACATCTTATTGAATATCGTTCCTCGCTAAACCTTGATGAAAAGAAAATTAATGTTTTTGAAGTTAACGTTAAAGATTATTTGTATGGAAAGAAATATGGAAAAGCAACTATTAAATAATTGATGACAGAAATTTATTTTCGATGTTAGAACTAAAAAATAAAATACAATCATTTCAACCCATCAGTTTATCTGAAATGGATGAAGTTGCTCTAATGACAAGAATAGATGAAAAATTTATTAGCTCAAATCATCATATAGCAGATATCTTAAATAAAATTAATCAACAATATTCTATATTAGAGATAAATGGAAAAAGATCTTTTTCGTATCAGACGGAATACTTTGACACTCCTAATAATATTTTATTTAATAATCATCAAAACGGAAAATTAAATAGATATAAAATTAGGTTTAGAGATTATATAGAGACTAAAAAAAGTTTTTTAGAAGTTAAGTTCAAATCCAACAAGGGAATTACTAAAAAAACAAGAATAAGTGTTCCTTTTAAAGAAAAAAACATCAATTCTATTGCAAAAAAATTTATTGAATCTCAATCACCTTATTTAATGAAAAATTTAAAGATTAAAGTGATTAATAATTTCGAACGAGTAACTTTAGTTAATATTCTTGGCAAGGAAAGAGTTACTATTGATTTTAATTTAAAATTTAAAAGTGATATTTCAGAAACAAAATCAAAAATTAGTAACCTTGTAGTTATAGAAATTAAACGTGAGAAAGGAAATATTAAGTCTCCATTATTTTCTATTTTAAAACAAAAAAAAATTAGACCAACAAGCTTTAGTAAGTATGCTATAGGATCTTGTTTATTAGATAAGGAAATTAAATATAACAGATTTAAAAAGAAATTATTATTGTTAAATAAAATAACTTAAAATGGAAATATACGGTTTAGCATTATTTGATTTAGAAGATTTAACTAAACTACTTTTCAAGTTTGGAATTAATTTCATTTTTTTAATTGTTATTGTAAGACTTATTTACTACAAAATTAGAGATGATAAAGACTATGTATTTACATTTATTATGTTTAACATTCTTACTTTCTTTATATGTTTTCTTCTTAGAAAAGTGCCCATGCAAATGGGCTTTGCCCTTGGTTTATTTGCAGTTTTTGGAATTTTAAGATATAGAACAGAGGCCATCCCAATCAGACAGATGACTTATCTATTTATTGTGATTGGAATTTCCATGATCAATGCTCTTTCCAACAAATCTATTAGTATTTTCGAACTTCTTTTTACCAACGGTTTTATTACTTTAATAACTTACTTAATAGATAGTGTCTGGTTTCAATCTATTGAAGAATCAAAAAATATACTTTACGAAAAGATAGATCTCATAAAACCAGAAAAAGAATTAGAGATGATTGAGGACTTAAAACAAAGAACTGGGCTGCCAATTCATGCAGTTAAGGTGGAAAAAATTGATTTTTTAAGAGATACTGCTTCGATTAAAATTTTCTACAACAGAGAAGAATAATTTATGAGATTTCTTTATTTTTTATTTTTTGCATTAATTGTTATTAGTTGTAAGCAAGAAAAATCAAAAATAAAATCATTCAAAACAGACGTTATATCAGCTATTATAGAGATTCCTGCTGGAACCAATATTAAATATGAATTCGATTATGAATCTAAAAGTTTTGAAGCAGAAATTATTAACGGCAAAAAAAGAACTGTTAATTATCTTCCATACCCAGGAAATTATGGCTACATAAAAAATACTTTTATGGATCCTTCAAAAGGAGGAGACGGCGATGCACTTGATGTATTAGTAATTTCTTCATCAATAAGTCAAGGGTCAGAAATCAAAATTGAACCTGTAGGAATATTAAAATTGAAAGATAAAGAAAAAGAAGATCATAAAATCATTGCTATTCCATTAAACGAGAGCACGTTTTTTTTAAAAGATTCTATCCCCATTTCTGTTAAAAATATTATTAAAACTTGGTTTTGTAATTATAAAGGACTTGGTAAAATTCAATTTTTAGCTTGGGGGAACAAAAAATCAGCAATGANTGAAATTAAAAAATGGGAGCTAATTAAATAAGTAATTATATTTAATTCCTACTAAAATTACATTAATATGTGGAGACTGCTAAGAGCCATATTTGTTCTAATTAATTTCATTCTATTCTATTTCAGCTCGATAAGTCAAAGTACTTTTTTCAAATCTTATGGAGGTAATTTGAATGATTATGCTGAAGGAATTATTTCTACTAAAGACAGCGGCTTTGTAGCTGTAGGGGCTACTGAAAGTTTTGGGAATGGATTAACAGATTTTTATTTAATTAAAATAGATAAAGATGGCAACTTTCAATGGCATAAAACATTTGGCGGGCCGGGAATAGATTTTGGTAAAGCTGTTATTCAGACACCAGACTCTGGATATTTAGCATGTGGCTACTCTAATAGTATCAATTTAAATTATGATTTATTTATNATTAAAGTTGATCAAAATGGCAATTTGGAATGGAGTAANAGATATGGGGGTGACGATTGGGATTTTGGAAATAATATCGTTGCTTCTAAAGTTAATTCTAATCACTTTTTCATAATTGGACAAACTTTCAGTTACGGAAATTTAAATGGAAATGGATTAATCTTAAAAATTAATAGTAATGGTGATTCTTTGAAAATGAATACTTTCGGAGGAAATTTAGAAGATGATTTTAAAGATGCTGTACAAGATAATAACGGAAATCTATATTGCATAGGTACTAATAATAGTNAATTTCAAGATTCANGGCTTTGGATTTCGAAAATCAATAACTATGGTGATAGTATTTGGAATTATTATAGCGACAGTCTAATGAGTAATGGAAGATCNATAACTATAATTAATGAAAAATTAGTNTTTTGTGGAAGTAGAAATCCTATTCAGGTNGGTAATGTAATTCCAAAATCTTATTATTTGGTGGGGGCTATTGATAGTAATAAAAATGAATTATTTTTTGCTGATTTTAATTATGTAAGTGAGAGTGTAGAATCATGTGTTGACGTTATTAGAAAACAAAATTCTAATAACTATTATTTAATATCCAATATACACCATAACAATCAAAATAAAATTTACAACTCAGAAATGACTAATNAATATGTTGTTCCAGGACAATCAAGNNTAAATGGAAATAATGAAGATATAGTAAAAGGACTAGANACCTTACTCTCTAATGATGGTTTTGTGGCTGTTGGNACAACTCAAGAAACCAATTATGGCTTTACAGATATTTTCATAGCTAAAACATATAATGTTGAATGGGATAGTACATACAGCAACAATCTTCTTTTAAATAATATTGATCAAATTGTAAAAACAGTTCAGATATTTCCAAATCCAACTAAAAGATTTTTACATCTTGAAAATGTAACTAATNAGAGCCATATATCTATTTATAACTTATTTGGAAGAATTGTTGCCACTTTTAGNTCGGAAAAAGTGATTGATTTAGAAAANTTAAAAAAAGGAATCTACTGGATTGAAATCAAAAATAAGAATACTGATTTTTCAACTAAATTNATTAAACTCTAAACATAGACAAGAAATAATACTCCTTATTTCTATTGTATAAATCTTTTAACTTCTNTTTTGAAAGAGCAGGNGATTGATTAATAAAGCCCTTTAANGTGAAAATATTGTATTCTAGAGAATCAAAAAAATCAAAAATTTTATCCGAANTAGTTCCATAAAAATCAGATGCTCCAAGTCCATGTTCAAAAATAAAAACAGGATGAAATTTATTAATAATTTTTTCAGATCCTTTTAGCACAGCAAATTCTCCTCCTTCCACATCAATTTTAATTAAATCAACTCTACTTTCATTAATTAATTCTTTATCTAAAGTGGTNGTTTTAATTTTAATTTTATCAATGTTTTCCATTTTAGGGTAAGACCTTTTATTTATGCCACTATAAGCAGGATTTGAAACTACATGATGAAATTCAGACTCACCAACAAAATCNGCTATAGCATAGTTTTTAATCTGACAGCTACTAGAATACTTTTNTGNTAAATTAGAATATAGATCTGGGACAGGTTCATATCCAAAATGACGACCTTTTGGCGAGAATTGTATGGCCTGATCTAGAACTTCACCCTCATGACAGCCCACGTCAATGAAAGTGGAATCAGCTTCTAAAACAATTTTCATAATTTTATANGTCTGATTATCATAGCGAATATTATTGGTAATNGGNAATATTTTTTTGACGATATTTTTAACGTTTTTTAAAACCATTTTATTTATTATTCAATAATAGTCAGCTCAGTTCTTCTATTTTTAGCTTTATTTGCAGCAGTATTATTTTTTACAATTGGCATAGTNTCACCATATCCTTTAAAAGACAGTCTAGATTCTTTGATTCCATTTTCTATTAACCAATTTACTACTGACCTTGCTCGGTTATTAGAAAGTTCCATGTTAAAATCATCATCGCCATCATTGTCTGTATGTCCACTAATTTCAATTTTTAAGGTAGGGGTTATTTCTAAGAGTTTCAAAACTTTTTCTAATTCAATTATAGATGAATTTTTAAGTTCGGATTTATTTACCTCAAAGAAAATNTTTTCAAGAATNAANGTACCGGGTTTAATTTTTTNTAATTCAACTATNAAAAAACCATCTTTGGATAGAGTNAGACTNTCCATATATATATTTTTNGNNTAATACATATAGCCCTCTTTTTCAGCATANAATGCAAAATCTTTGTTATTTGGAACAGTAATTAAAAATTCTCCNTTACCCACCTTGGATTGCATTTGAGAAATAATCTTTCCACTCTCTAAATTAGAAAGTTGAAAATTAGCTAACAGATGTACTTTAGTTTCTGCATCAATTACCCTACCTTTAAGAAATTGGATCGGTAATGGTTTGAACTGGTCATCTATTTTAAAACTATAGAGATCTAAATTTCCATACCCCCCTTCTCTATTAGAAGAAAAATAAGCTAAGTCCCCATCTGAAGAAATAAGAATTGAATTTTCATCAACAAATGTATTTAATGGGTATCCTAAATTTACTGGATCAGACCAAGTTTCGTCGTCATTTTTTCTTGACATAAAAATATCTAATCCACCCATTCCTGGATGTCCATTACTCGCGAAATAAAGTGTTTTTCCATCAGGATGAATTTGTACAGATTCTTCTCGAAATGGAGTGTTAATATTAGCGGCTAATTTTTTAGGTTTTGACCATTCCCCATCTTTCATTATAGAAGTTACATAAATATCTTGATTGTTGGGATTTCTTCTTTGTCTATTATAGGTTAATCCTCTTATGAAGTAGAGTGTTTTTCCGTCAGAAGAAAAAGAGGGTTGAGTCTCCCAGTGTCTAGAGTTAATTTTAGGACCTAGATTTACCGGTTTAGACCACCTTTTACCATCACTTTGAGAATAAAACAAATCACAACTACCATATCCTTTTCTGCCCCCACCATACTGATAAAAACCATTGGCATCTTTTTCTCCTATTTCACAACCCACAAAAATGATATATTGACCATCTGTGCTAAAAGTAGGTGCCCCTTCATTGTATTTAGTATTAATCATATCGCTAATTAATTCACTATAACCCCATTGATTTCCATTTATTTTTCTAGAAACAAAAATATCTTCTTGTCTTCCCATAGGGGCTAGTATATCATCTACTCTTCGAGTAAATAACAAGGTAGAATCATCTGCAGTGACTGATGGAAAATATTCATTCAACTCGGTGTTGATTGCTTCTCCAAGATTAATAGGTTCAAAATTAACAGGGTGTTTGATAGCCTCCATAGCAAATAAACTATTTTGGATCATTTTCTCGATTTTTGGTAAATATCTTTTATCTGCTAAAGGAGATTGTTTGTATTTTAAAGCATTTTCTAAACATCCTTTATATTCTCCAGTTGCCATTTGCATGCTCGATAAATAATAATACTCAACTAAAGGAATTACAGGATTTACCTGCATCATTCTTTTTCTATAAAAAATAGCACTTTTAATATCTCCGCCCTCTACTTTAACGTTAGATAACAAACTGTAAACTTCCCAAAATGTAGAGTCTTTTTGGAGTGATTTTACTAAATAGTTCTCTGCACCTTCTAAGTTTGGCAAACCTGTAATAGGATCAATGTCATTAAAACAAACTATTGCTTTTTCATAAAGTTTAATAGCTTTTTTATTACTAGTAGAATATAAAGCACTTTGGCTAAAAACTATAAAATGCATCAATAGACCTATAACTGACAAATAAAATCGGAGCATTTTAGGGAATATTTAAAAATTTATGAGTTTGAACTGAAAGTCTCCATTTGGGATTTTCTTTTAAAAAATTTATAATTAAAGGCATGCGAGTGTCCATTTTAGACCATTCAGGTTGAATATATAATTGACATTCTTTATTTGATATTTTTTTTTGATGTTCTAGTGCCCATTCTAAATCACTTGGATGGTATATAACGACTTTTAATTCATCTGCTAGTTTATAAATGGATTCTTTAGGATTTTTAAACTTTTTAGGACTGAAACATATCCAATCTAAATTATCCGAAAAATGATTCGTTCCAGCTGTTTCAATAGCAGTATATACGTTATTTTGCTTTAACTTATTTACTAAACTAGTAAGGTTGTATAATGTAGGTTCTCCACCTGTTATTACCGCAAATTTCGTATTGTAACTTAGTACCTGATCTACGATATAATTTTCTGAAACTTCAGGATGTTCATTTGCATCCCAGCTTTCCTTGACATCACACCAAATACAACCGACATCACAACCTGCTAATCTAATAAATACAGCAGATTTACCAGTGTGAAAACCTTCCCCTTGTAAAGTATGAAAAAGTTCCATTAATGGAAATTTTGAAGAGCTATTTTGACTCACTTTTCTTTTTGTCACCCTTTTGTTTTTTAATTTTATTTTGCTTTTTTTTCTCTTTAGCTTTTTGTTTTTTTAATTTTCTTCTGCCTTTTCTGGTTTCACTAGCTTCTATTGATGATTTATTTTTGAGCATCTCGTTAAACTTGATTTCCTCATCATGACTTTTAACAACACCAAATCTATCAAACTCTAAAACCATCCATACTCTACCCTTACTAAATAATACAAAATCTGTTTTATTTCCATTTTCTAAATAATGTTCCCATTTTCCGTCCTTGAGACCGTCTTTCCATTGTCCAGTTTTTTTGATTTGTCCATTTGAATAAAAGTAATCCCACTTTCCTTTTTCTATACCCTCGTTCCAGTGTTTTTCGAAAGCTAATTTTCCATTATCATGGTAATATAGTTCATCACCATCTATAATACCGTTTTTAAAAAATTTTGACATTTTAACTATACTATCTTCATAATAGGTAGTGTAACTCCCATTGAATTCTCCATTTTTATAGTTGATGATTTTTTTTGGCTTACCACTTTTATAATAATAAGATTGAGAACCATCTAAGACACCGTGATCATAATTTAAAGTTTTAGAAGGCTTTCCATTTTCAAAAAAATAAAGCCATTCCCCTTGCTTTTCACCCATTTCATACGTGTTTCCCCAAGCAACTTGACCATTTTCGTACCAGTAACCCCAAGTACCATTTTCAATTCCCTCTACATAAATAGATTTTACTTTAACATTACCATTTTTGTAATAGGTAAAACATTCTCCATTTTCTTTACCCAAAATAAAATTGGTTTTTCTTTCAAGCTTTCTATTGTCATAATAGGCAACACATGTACCTGTGAAAGGTTTCCCAGATTTTTTATGATACACCACTGGACTTCCTTGGTACCATTCCAAATCTTTATTACAATCTAGAGCTTTTCTTTTAGAAACATAACCTTGGTCTTCAACTTTTTTAGCTCCTTTTATGGTGAATTTTGGTTCGCCTTGGGCATTGATCTTTAAAAAAGATAAAGAAATGAGAAATAGTAATCTATATTTCATATTTTAAAATTAGTGGTTTATCTAATTAAATACGATAAAAAGCAACATATATTTGTGAGATGAATACAGTTTCTAAAAATTTTGATACTATTTGTGCTATTTCAAGTCCACCAGGAGTTGGAGGAATATCTATAATTAGAATTTCTGGATTAGAAGCTTTTTCAATAGCGGAAAAAATATTTTCCAAATCACTGAATAAGGTAAAAGGATATCAAGTTATTTATGGGGAAATTATAGAAAATGATCAAATAATTGATGACGTTATTATTACTATTTTTAAAAATCCACAATCATTTACAGGAGAAAACATTGTAGAAATAAATTGTCACGGATCTTCATTTATACAACAAAAAATTCTTCAATTATTAATTAAAAATGGCGCTAGACTTGCACTACCAGGAGAATTTTCTAAACGAGCATTTTTAAATGGTAAATTAGACCTAAGTCAGACTGAAGCTATAGCAGATTTAATCAATTCTAAGTCCAAAGCTGCTCACGAAATTGCCATAAAGCAGTTAAAAGGAGGTATTTCATCTGAACTTAAAACTTTAAGAAATAAGCTTATTGAATTTGCCTCACTTATTGAACTTGAATTAGATTTTTCTGAAGAAGATGTGGAATTTGCAGATAGAAAACATTTAAATGAACTAATTCAGTATTTAATTAATCATATAGTCCAACTAAAAAAATCTTTCCAATATGGAAATGCCATAAAAAATGGAGTCACTACCGTAATTGCTGGCAGACCTAATGCTGGTAAATCGACTTTACTTAACAACATTCTTAATGAAAACAGAGCTATAGTTTCTTCTATAGCAGGAACTACTAGAGATACAATTGAGGAGATAATTACGATAAATGGTATTGATTTTAGATTGGTAGATACTGCTGGGATTAGAAATACAAAAGATGAAATTGAAAAAATAGGTGTTCAAAAAACTTTAGATAAAATTAACCAATCATCTATTGTCATTTATATTTATGATAGTTCCTTATTATCCAAAAATGAGGTAGATAATGATCTGAGTAAATACATTAAGAATAAAGTTCCTTGTCTGGTCATTGCCAATAAGATTGATCTGGTAAAAAATTACAAGGAAATTTCTGAAGACCACTTTCCCACTTCTTTGATTAAAAACAATAATTTAAAAGAAATAAAAAGTCTTATATATGAGTTATTTGTTAAAAATAATGTACAAAATGAAAGCGTAGTAATAAGTAATATGAGACACTTTGAGGCATTAGAACTCGCTTACAAAGAACTTTTAAAAGTTCAAAAAGGATTATCCAATAATATTCCTGGAGATTTAATTGCAATGGATATTAGACAGGTTTTACAGCACATTGGAACCATAACTGGGGATATTTCTAGTGATGAACTTTTAGGAAATATTTTTGCTAATTTTTGTATTGGAAAGTAACCAATACAAAACAAACTACCACAAAAACATTGTAAATATTTAATTTATAACTATTAAATAATGATACTGTTATTTTATAATTAGTTTGTGTTATTTTTCGATAATAGGTACAAATTTGCACCTTATTTATACCTTTAATCAACGAGGTATAAAATTTTAAACTTAGTAACAGCAAAATAAAAGATGAATGCTTAATTAAAAATCTTTACTTAACTTAATGGGCAATACTCGATTGGAATATTAATTATTTAGAAAATGATGATTTATCATTTTTTTTCACCTTATGATTGAGCAAACTTTAAACTTTAAGAAATCTAACAACTCACAATTTGAGTCAGAGTTATCAATGATACACTCTGAGTGATGACTTGCTGTCTTTAATTTTTTCCAATCTAAATATAATTTTTTTTGTAACTCTTCATCAGTTAATATAAGTTTAGGATTTTCACAGTGTACATCTGTTCCAAAGTGTATAAAATCAAAATATACAAATTGCTTAAAATTATTTAAATCATCTCCAAGCATAAATTTATTTAATGTTGGGCTAACATATAAGTTATGATATTTTTCTCCTTTTGTATTTGGTTTTGATTCGTATGGAATATCTTTTAAGTTATATTTTCCAAACAATGTAAAAGAATCGTTAGAATCTAAGACAAGACTTAACAAGATATTTTGTTTTTTAAATCCTTTTGGAGCATTTTGACGTCCAACTAAACGGTATCCAGATAATTTCATATTTTAATTTTAGTCAACTATGAATATAGAAAAAAGTTAACTTAATTAAGAAAGTAAAGGGGCGGAAGTGAAATCTGTAACAAAATCCCAGCTTTCAGTGTAAACAGCGACAGTTAGTTCATCAGAACTTGGAAAAAATAATTACTCATTACTTAATCCACTTCGAATTTCAAAATCTTTAGCATTGTCTTTAGTTAAACTCAATTGGAATTGCCAATTTCCTAATTCAGGAATATCAAATTCTGGGACTGTAACTATTATTAGTTCACCTAAATTATCAGAATCCTGAAAGAAATCCCATTTCTCTATTTGTTCCCATAAATACACTTTATCAGATTCAGTAAAATTAAATTTTTCCATTTTTAAATATTTATTAGACACATTTAATATTTGGACATCAAAGTAAGAAAAAGTTGACTTAGTTAAGAAATTCTAAATGAAATCTGAGAGTAATTACGAACCGCATCCTATACAATCAAAATGAGAATCTTCTGGTTTTACCCCTTTTAACTTCATTTCTAAATTATGGATTTGATCTCGAATCTCCATATCTTCCATCATATTTCCGGTTAATTTTGTTTTTAAAGATTCTATTTGCGTAGTTAATTCTCCTGATTCCATAATTATAATATTTAAACCTAAAATAAATAGAAGTTTTAAGTAATTAGAAATTAATTTAAGAAGTTTTTAAAAAAATTTTCAACAATAGAATTTATAGAGTGAACTCTCTCTAAATATGAATATTTTCATAACAATTTTAAACTTTAACCTCTAAAACATCGCTAAACCTTGTTGTGTAACAGGGGGATAATTTTTCTTGTTTTAATCGCCATTTTCTATCAAAACCTTGAACTGCTAATCTAATTTTGTTTCTTCCCATTTTTTGATTGATGTGATCTACGGCAGACATTATATTTTTTATTTTAAAAGAATCTTTGTTATCAAAAAGACTCAGCTGTTGGGAGTTTTGAGGAACAATATCTCCTACAATAACACCTGCTTTTTTATAACTAAAACCTTTCTTGTATATATTTTTTAAAGCTGTTAAGGCTTGCTTAGTAATTTCCATACTATCATTGCTGGGAACATCTAAAATTATTTTTTGACAAGGATTGTACTGATGGTCAGCGTTTTTAAAAGGATTGGTTTTGATAAATACCAAAATCGACGAAGTTAAACTTTTCTCTTGTCTTAATTTCATCGCACATGTTGAAGCGTAAGAAGCTACTGCTTCTCCCAGCTCCTGAAGGTGGATCACATCCATACCAAATGATCTGGAAGTACAAATATTTTTTTTTCTTGGTGGCTGATGTTCTAAAAAATAACATGGAATGCCTTTTAATTCTTTAACCATTCTTAATCCGTTGACACTCATATTACTTTTTATCCATGATTCATTAGCATTTACCAAGTCCCACGCAGTATTAAAGCCATTTCTAGATAAAAATTTACCGTATTGCCTGCCTATCCCCCAAAGATCACTAACGGGTATATATTTTAAAACTTGGTAAATCGTTGTTTCTTTTCTCATCAAAAAAACACCATTTTGAGTGTGCTTTTTAGCTATTTTGTTGGCTACTTTAGCTAGAGTTTTAGTAGGAGCCATACCTATGGATACAGGAATACCTGTCCACTTGCCTACTTTCGTTCTTAAGTTAATAGCAAACTGATTAAGTTTATTTATCCCATTTAAATCTAAAAAAGCCTCGTCTATAGAATAAATTTCTATGGCTGGACTACCTTCATCTAGTATTTGCATTACTCTTCGAGATAAGTCTCCATACAAAGCGAAATTAGAAGAAAATACATGTACTTTATAATGATCAAAAATAGTTTTCATTTTGAAAGCAGGTGCCCCCATTTTAATACCCAATGCTTTTGCTTCGTTGCTTCTGGCTATTACACAGCCATCATTATTAGAGAGTACGACAATAGGTTGCTTTTCGAGCTGAGGTTGAAATACCCGCTCACAAGAGGCATAGAAATTATTACAATCTACTAGTGCGATCATATTTTATGTATTATATGGGTTACTACACCCCAAACTTGAAAATTCATTTCTTCAGTAATTTGAATCGGTTTAAATTTAGAATTTTCGGGTTTCAGATACAACTCCTGGCCTTTTTTTTGAATTCTTTTTACTGTAAATTCTCCATCTAATATTGCTAAGACTATTGTATTATTTTGAGGTTCTAGGGCTCTATCTACCACCATTACATCTCCACTATAAATTCCAGCATTTTGCATGGAGTCGCCTGTTACACGGACACAAAATGTCGCAGATGGATGCTGTACTAAGTATTCTTGAAGGTTAAGGTCTAAATCCATAAAATCCTCAGCTGGCGATGGAAATCCGGCAGGGACATTAGATTGATAAAAAGGTATATCAAGTACTTTTTCATCCATAGAATAAAAGCTTAGTTCTTCACCAGTGTGTATGCGCTTTAATTTTTTCAATTTAATAGCAGATTTTTGAATTTTTTACAATTTCATTTTTTCCTCACAAAAAAAGAAATTAGTTGATTCATTTTTATAAACAAATTGTCTATGAGTATCCAGTGAATACGTGGTGGTGAACTGTGGAAGTATAAATATTAAAATGGAGTTAATCAGATTTTTCATCATCTATAAATTCAATATTTGCCTGTATTTCTGGAATTTCTCTTATTTGAATTTCTTTTTTAATCTGAAGAGACTTTTCTTTTAGATCATTGGTTATAATCGGTTTTTTTCTCTTTTCTACAGGCGGATTCAATTTTTCGGCATTTTCAAATGCAATAACACTTTCCAAAATTTCAGATGGAAGCTGTTTAGCTTTTTGTAATGTATCTAAAAATTCTTCAGCAAAAAACTGATCTATTTGAATCCTTCTTTTGGTAGTATGAGCAAATTTTCCAATTATTCTACAAACATTATCTCTTTGATCAGGACTAAGTGTTTCAGCAAATTCGTATTCCTCTACTTTTTTAAGACTTAGTATAATAGGTTCTAAGGCATCTTTAGTAATAATAAATACATTATAATCTCCAATATTATAAGAAAACTTCTTAATGACACTCAAAGTGTTAGAGGGTATTACTAAAAATAAATCTTTTTTTACATCATCATGTTTAGCATACTTTTTTAAACTTTCAGTTTGTATTTTGATGTATTTTGAAAAGTTATTTAGGTCATCATTTGCAGGACTTTTTGCATCGAATATAATAAGTTGATCCATTATTTCTATGGCATTATCTGGCTTATTCCTGGAATGAGGGAAATCTTCCTGACTTACATATTTAATCACATGATTTTGACAAATAAGTTGGATATGATTTTCAACATCTTTCTCATGTTCTCTCCAAGTTTGTTTTTGCTGTGCTAAATTTACGGCCTGTTCTTTAAGCCTATCATCGATAATTCTCTGCCTTTCTTTTTCTAAACTTTCCTGTAGTGTATTAGAAGAAGCAACAGATTTTCTGAGCATTTCATTTCTTGTCTCTTCGTCTTTTACAAGTCTGGTGTTTTTATTTTTTAAATCATTTCTTTCCCATTCAATTAATTTTAATCTTTCTTGAAGCTGAGCATTTTCTAATTTAATCTGATGGAAAGAACTTAATTTAGTTTTGGCAATTTCTATATTCTGTTTCAGAGTATTCAACTCCACTTCTTTACCAGCTACTTTTTTTTCTAAGTCTGTAATTTTAAATTTTTCTTCTTCTATATTTAATGCTATTGGATTATTGTCTTCTTTCTTTCTAGTATTAAAAAAAATTACTGCCCCTAGAAGCGTAATAAGTAATATGATTATAAGAACTTCCATAAATATTATTTAATTATAAATTTAATATTTACAAAATATAAGAAAGAAGAACATAAAGAATTTAAGTTCTATCAATAAAAAAAATAAATTTGATGAATGACAACTAAAAAAAAACCAATACTAAACGAACTTTTTGAATCTCGTAATAAACATATAGAATTGGCGCCTGAAATAGATAAAAATGAATTTATCAAAACAGTAACTAGCAGAAGAAGCGTAAGGGTTTACAACAAGCAGAAAGTAAATGAGGAAGATATGAGGTCTTGTATAGAACTTGCTTTATTAGCTCCTAATTCATCCAATTTACAGCCTTGGGAGTTTTATTGGGTCCGAACGATTGCTAAAAAAAATAAACTTGTAGAATACTGCTTAGGACAACCCGCAGCTGCAACAGCACAAGAATTGGTTGTCGCAGTTGCAAGACCTGATTATTGGAAAGTCAACCAAAAAAAAATGCTAAAAAAAATTAATGAAATGGGTGAAAAAGCTCCTAGATCAGCTATAAAATATTATGATAAGATAGTCCCGTTGGCTTATCGTCAAGGTTTTCTTTCAATCAGAGGATATCTTAAAAAAATAGCCATGGAATTAAGAGGAATTAAAAAACCTACACCAAGAGAACCTTATAGCAAAAGAGGGATGGCTGTTTGGGCACATAAATCTACTGCATTAGCATGTGAAAATCTGATGCTTGCTCTTAGAGCTTATGGATATGATAGCTGTCCTATGGAAGGAATTGATTCTACTAGAATTAAAAAACTATTAGAATTAAAAAAACCAGCAGAAATTTCTATGGTAATAAGTGCAGGAAAAAGAGCAGAAAATGGTGTTTATGGCAAACAAGTCCGATTCAACAGCAAATATTTTATTCATGAATTATAATTTGTTTGGTTACTTTTTAATAGCATTACTTTTTCCTTTATCAAATAATTATTCTCAAGAAACTATCTTGAAAAAAGAAATCGTTTTGAAAATGTTAGATTCAATAGATTCCCATAATCAAATTTCATTTGAAATGTTTCGAAGCGAAAGAGGTGAAAACGGAACTTTTATAGATGGCAAATTCTTTGCCAAGTTACAAGCTAGTCCTTATAAAATTTATGCTAAAATGAAATCTCCAAAAGAAGGAGCTGAAATACTATATTTGGAAGGTGAGAATAACAACAAAGCGTTAGTAAATCCTAATTTTTTTCCCTATATAAGTATAAGCTTAGACCCTAATTTTAGCTTATTAAAAGCTGATGGACACCATAACATTAAAGAGGCTGGATTTGTTTTATTTTCTCAACTGTTTAAATCTCATATTAAAAAATATGGAGATTCATTTTATGACTTTATTTCTTACGACGGAATATTTAATTGGAATGAAAGAAAATGTTATAAAATCACTATTAGTTATGTAGACTACAAATTGATAAAGTATAGCTGTAAAGAAGGGGAAACATTATACGAAATAGCCGAAAATAATTATTTAAATGTTGCTAAACTTCGATTTCTAAACCCAGAAATTAATGATTCCAAAAAGTTACAAGAAAATCAGCAAATTACCATAACTAATTTATATTCTAAAAAATTAACTTTATATATTGATAAACAAAATTATTTTCCTATTTATCAAATTGTTTTTGATGAAATTGGACTTTTTGAAAAATATACATATACTCAATTAAATTTAAATAGTACTATTAAGGCAATTGAGTTCTCTAGAGAATATAATGGATATGATTTTTAGTAAAATAAAAATAGGTGAATTATAATTATTTTACTTTTGCTTCATGAAAATCCAAATTCTAAAATCCAAAATTCATCGTGTTAAAGTCACGGGTGCTGACTTGAACTATATTGGAAGCATTACCATTGACAGAGATCTAATGGATGCTGCAAATATAATTGCTGGAGAAAAAGTCCAAATAGTAAATATTAATAACGGTGAAAGATTGGAAACTTACGTTATTCCTGGAAAAAGAAAAAGTGGAGAAATCACATTAAATGGACCAGCGGCAAGAAGAGTTGCAAAAGGCGATATTATAATTATAATTGCCTATGCGTTAATGGATTTTGAAGACGCTAAAAATTTTGAACCGTCTGTTATATTTCCAAACGAAGAAAATAATCTTGTGGTTTAGGACACTCAATAACTACTTATTTTTCCTTAAAATTAATTCATAATCATTTCTATATTAATTTAATAATATGAAAAGGAGAGAATTTGTAAAAATTGGAGGACTTGGAACTACCGCATTAATTATCGATGGGTGTAAAGCCAGCGGAAATACGGAAATAAAAGAAATTCTCCCGATTGCAAATCTCAATCAAACTAAGGTTATCTCTACTTGGAGTTCTGGACTAAAAGCCAACCAATCTGCAAATAAAGTTTTAAAAAACAACGGCTCTGCATTAGATGCTATTGAAAAGGGTCTAAATGTCATAGAATCTGATCCAGAAAATTCAAGTGTAGGTATTGGGGGTTTACCAGACGCTAACGGAAATGTAACTCTAGATGCCTGCATTATGGATCATGAGTTTAATTGTGGTTCGATAAGTTATTTACAAAATATAGAGAACCCCATTTCTGTTGCAAGGAAAGTAATGGAAGATACTCCCCATGTTATGCTTAGTGGTGAAGGGGCCTATAATTTTGCTATGAAAAATGGATTTAAGCATACGAATCTTTTAACAGAAAATTCAAAGAAAAGTTGGGAAGAATGGAAAATAGAAAATAATTATAAACTTCCTGCTATCAACCATGAAAATCACGATACTATTGCGATGATTGCATTAGATCACCAAGGTAATTTAGCTACTGGATGTACCACTAGCGGATGGGCCTATAAAATGGAAGGAAGAGTAGGCGACTCCCCAATTATTGGAGCTGGAGTTTACTTAGATAATGAAGTTGGTGCTGCCTGCGCAACTGGCCTTGGAGAAGCCATTATTAAAATTTGTGGTTCGCATACAATAGTAGAATTAATGCGAAATGGATTAAGCCCTCAGCAAGCATGTAAGTCAGCTATTGAAAGAATTAAAAAATCAAATAAAAATTTGAAGGATTTGCAAGTTGGATTTATTGCTATGAATAAAGAGGGTGAAATTGGTTCATATAGCTTATATTCAGGTTTTAATTATGCTTATCAGGATATTCAAAGATCTAAACTTATCGATAGCCAATACGATATTGAGTGGAAAGATTAAAAACCTACTTCATTTTATTTTTTTATTTTTAATAACTGGCTGTAACGAAACTAGTCTAGAAAAAAAAATAATTAATACCTCCATAATTCCTCTACCAAATAAAGTAATTATCTGTGAGGGTTATTTTTTTAATTATCTTAAGTGTAAAAGTGATAATTTAGATTTTAAAGAATATTTCAAAATAATTAATACTCAATTTAAAAACTATTATTCTAAGGATAAAACTTTAATACTAAATGAGCTCAATCCTAACTTTACTATAAAATTAAGTAAGGATACCAATTCTAAAAATGATTATTATCATTTAAAAGTAAGTAAAAATAAAATTTTTTTAAATGGGAATTTAAAAGGAATTTTTTATGGTCTTCAGACACTTTCTCAATTGATTTTTTTAAACAATAAAAACATTGATAATGGTGTGAGAATTCCTTGTCTTGAAATTAATGATTCCAATTTATTTTCTCACAGAGGTTTTTTATTAGACTGTTGTAGGCATTTTTTTTCAGTAAAAACAATTAAAAAATACATAGAATTATTGGCTTTTTATAAAATGAATGTTCTTCACTGGCATTTGACAGAAGATCAAGGTTGGAGAATTCAAATAGATCAATATCCAAAATTGAATACTATTGGCTCTTACAGAAAAGATTCGTTAGGAAAATATGGTGGTTTTTATACCAAAGAAGAAATTCAAGAGGTAGTTCAATATGCTCAAAAAAGAAATATAGAAGTGATTCCTGAAATTGAATTACCTGGGCACTCTACAGCAGCAATTGCTTCATATCCTTTTTTGTCTTGTCAACAAGAACCAATTGAGGTTGCTAATTCCTGGGGTGTTTTTAAAGAAATATATTGTGCTGGAAATGATTCAGTTTTTATTTTTCTAGAAAATATATTTGATGAAATAATCCCTTTATTTCCAAGTAAAAGAATTCATATTGGTGGAGATGAAGCTCCTAAATCAAGATGGGAAAAATGTAAAAAATGTCAAATGAGAATGCAGCAGAACAATTTGGCAAATGAACATGAACTTCAAAGTTATTTCATTGAGAGAATAAGTAAAATTCTTTCAAGAAAAAATCGTGAAATTATTGGTTGGGACGAAATATTAGAAAGTCATATAGATTCTCCTATCAGTATTCAATCTTGGAGAGGTGTTTCGGGCGGCATTAATGCTGTAAAACAGGGCAAAAAGGCAATCATGTCCCCTACCTCTCATTGCTATTTTGACTACGATATAAATTCTATTGACTTAGAAAAGGTATTTAGCTTTAACCCCATGGGAGAAAATTTAGATTCATCTGAAAAAAAATTAATTATAGGTGGGGAATGTAATTTATGGAGCGAAAGAATTCCTAATGAAGAAAAATTAGATCAACAAGCCTTTCCAAGAATGCTAGCTATGAGTGAAGTGCTTTGGTCAAAAGAAAAAGATAGTTATTCAAATTTTCAAAAAAGAGTAGGAGACCAATATTATTTATTAGATCGATTTAAGGTTAAATATGGAATTGAAGCCAATCCAGTTAATATTGTATTGAATCATCACACAAATACTACTCATGCAACAATTAACTCTAAAATTAAAAATCTAAAATTCTGTTACCATTTTGGAAATGAAATATTCAAGCAAATAGACTACGGCGATAGTATCAATATAAAAAAGTCAAATACTTTATATGTGCAAGCCTTTAAAAATGATAAAAAATATGGACCTGAGGTTCATCAAAAAATTGAAATTCATAAGGCTTTAAATAAGAATTATAAATATCGATATCCCTACAGTGAGTATTATTCAGCAAATGGAGAAAATTCATTAACTGATGGCAGACTTGGTAATTTAAATTACAAAGATGGCAACTGGCAGGGCTTTTTTGGTTCAGATTTTGAAATTTCAATAGATTTAGATTCCATAACTTATATAAACGATGTATCTATTAATTTTTATCAGTATATAAATTCTTGGATTGTTATTCCAAAATCCATTTATTTATATTCTTCTTCAAATGGAAAGAATTGGAATAAAATTGATTCTTTAAATAATTTTGATGAAATTTCTAAAAGAGGGAAATTCATTAAAAATGCTCATTTTAAAAACATTCAGATTTCTTCAAAACATATAAAATTAGTTGCCAAAAATTTTGAATCACTTCCTTCATGGCATGAAGCTGCTGGTGCTGGCTGTTGGTTATTTACGGACGAAATTATTCTCAAATGATATTAGAAGCTTGTATCTCTACGGTAAATGGGTTAATTCATGCACAAGAATTTAATATTCCAAGAATAGAATTATGTGAAAATTTAAGTCTCGATGGATTGACCCCCTCATTAGTATTTCAAAAAAAAGCAAATCATATTTTTAAGGGAGAAAAATTTATTATGATTCGTCCACATGCAAATGGATTTAATTATAATAAGAAAGATGTTACTAATATGATTAAATCTATTGAATCTGCAAAAGAAAATGGAGCGGAAGGGGTGGTATTTGGCGCTTTGAAAAATAAAACTATTGATTTTAAAGTAAATAGCCAATTATTGGAAAAAGCAAAGAATCTTGGTTTGAAATGCACTTTTCACAAGGCTATAGATGAATGCGAAAAGTTAACTGAAAGTATAATAGAGATTTCTGAAATGGGATTTGATTGGGTACTAACTTCTGGAAGAGGAATCAATGCAGAAAAAGGACTAAACAATATAAAATCTATAGTAAATATTAGAAATAGAAAAGTAAAAATATTAGCTGGTGGTGGAGTATCTGTAGTTAATTGTCTACTCTTTTTAAATATCGGGATTGATGGATTACATTTCAGTATCGATAAGGCAGGAGAAATTGAAACCGAAAAATTCAAATTTATTTTGGAAAAATTAAAAGCAACATAACTTACTAAATAATCGTTATTTCATCAAAAAATAACCAAGAGGTTCCTCCACTCCCAAGGTGCCAAGACGGACATTTTCCAAAGTTTTTAGCCTTTATTCTCACATATTTAGCATTAATTGGTTTCTTAAGCTTCAG
This sequence comes from Crocinitomicaceae bacterium, assembly GCA_002691605.1. Classification (GTDB taxonomy): domain Bacteria; phylum Bacteroidota; class Bacteroidia; order Flavobacteriales_D; family Parvicellaceae; genus MED-G20. Next base: position 20,077 of record NZID01000075.1, on the reverse strand, counting down.
TTCAAATTGATGAATAATTGATTCGGAGGTGTTATTAGAAATATTATGTTTTATAGCCCCTATTTTTTTAAAATCTTTTCCATTATTAGACACCTCATATTCCACTTCCTTAGGTAACCAAATCCAAGATCTAACATCTTGAATAGCTCCAATATTAAAGAATTGAACTTTATCAATTTGACCTAAATCTACGATGCATTCAAAATCATTTCCATAAAAACCTTGCCATCTCCCTGTGAGATAATTGTTAGGGCCTTTTAACCCATCTACTAATGCATTTTTTCCCCCTGCATCATATTGGTTACTATATTTTGTATTTAATTGGACCATTCTTTTTTGATTGTATTTTAAAAAATAAGCCCAATCCATTTTGCTTAATTTATTATTCAATATAGCATAGGAATAGACTGTATCCGTTTGATTTAAATGAAAAGGTTCTTGGTAAATCTTGAAATCTGAAAAATTCGATGTTTTGTAGTAGATAGTTGCATTTTTATCAGCATCAATAGTAATCTTTATAGAATCTTTAAAAGTATTTGATTCAGAGATAATATTTGGAGTTTTAAGAATATTCAATTGCTTATTAATAGCTGTAATATAATAATTTTCTTTGGGCCAATTATTGTTTGGAATATTGGATTTTTTTATCTTAAGAATACCTCCGTTAAGTATTTCTTTAATTTCTAAAAAGTTTCTGTTTAAATTCTCTCCATTTAATTGAACACTTTCAATATAAATATATGATGGATCGTCACTATTAGTAGAAATAGTGAACTTATTTCCATTTTCTAAATTCAAAGTTATTTCTTTAAAAAGCGGGGTTTGAATTAAATAATAAGGATCCCCAGGATTGACATCAAAAAGACCAATAGAACTTAGTACATACCATGAAGACATTTGACCGCAATCTTCATTTCCAACTACTCCATTGGGGTTAGTTGAATACATTGTATTTAAGATAGTATTAACCATCTTCTGGGATTTCTGGGTTTGGTCTACCATATTATATAAAAAACTCATATAGTGACTCGGTTCATTTCCATGTGCATATTGTCCTATGAGACCAGTAATATCAGCTTGATTTCTTCCCTCCAATTTAGAATTTGCTGTAAATAGTTCGTCTAGTTTATCTTCCAATTGTTTTTTACTTCCATGAAGTTCAATTAACCCCTTAATATCATGAGGAACAAAAAAACTATATTGCCAAGAATTGGCTTCGGTATAATTGTAATTTACTTCTGATGCAATAAATCCAGATTTCCAATTAGCATTCGTTTTAGGCTGCATTAATCCTGAAGTTTCATTAAATATATTTTTGTAAGATTGTGCGCGATTAGCATATTTCAATACGTTATTGGAATCATTGTAAATTTGAGCCATTTTATAAATGCACCAATCATTATATGCATATTCTAAAGTTTTGGAAACAGACTCTGGCTCAGTAAACGATGATATATACCCTTTTTCATTGTACTCAGGTATACCTAATTCTTTTCTGTTTGATATGTGTAACATTGCCCGATAGAGTTTGTAATAATTATTGTACGGCACCTCTTTTACATAAGCATCAAGTATTACCGATACAACATGATATCCTATCATACATCCTGTATAATTAGCGGATAATTCCCAAATTGGTAGCTGACCACCGTAGTTAAACTGATTTAAAAAAGAATTTAAAAATAAACTTGTTTTTTTACGCTCAATTAAATTATATAATGGATGGGTAGACCTAAAGGTATCCCAAAGTGAGAATACGGTAAAATTATTAACACTATCGTTGTGAATTTTCATATCGGTAGATCTGAAATCTCCGTTAATATCACTTATAATATTAGGAGCAATCATGGTGTGATAAATGGAGGTATAAAAAATTTCTTTTAAAGAATCCTTTTTTGTTGAAATATCAATTTTACAGAGCTGTTCGTCCCACGAGTTCTGAGCCTCTATTTTGTATTTTTCAAAATTCCAATGCTTTGCTTCTGTATTTAAATTTTCCTTTGCGTTTTCTTCGCTTACCATAGATATCCCCACTTTTGCAATTAATGGTTGATTTTTTAAATCTTTAAATGTTAAAAATGCTTTAGTGGGTTTTATTTCTTTATTTAATTGCCATTCAAAACTGTGAGAAAATTCTAAATAAAAATAAAAGTGTTGCTCGTCCGCCCAAGATTTTGAAACTCTTTTTCCAGAAATAGAATACTGATTGTTAATTTTTAAATTCCAATCTAATAGAATATCTCTGTGCTCTAAATCTAATACTACACTTGGATTAGCCTTGTTATTGTTAAAAGAATATTCATGAATACCAGTTCTATTAGTAGTTGTTAACCTACATTTTATATCATATTTATCTAATAATACTTCATAATAACCTGGTTCAGCAAATTCATTTTGTTTTTTAAAACTTGAGGAGTAATTAAAGTTATTTTTTGATTTGTATCCATTGTCAAAACAAATATCTCCTTGTAGAGGCATTAGTAATAAATCACAATAATCTCCAATTCCAGTACCACTCAAGTGCGTATGACTGAATCCATAGATTATAGAATCTGAATAATGGTATCCTGAGCAGCCATCCCAACCTTCAATTCTAGTATCAGGACTAAGTTGAACCATTCCAAATGGTTGAGTAGAGCCGGGAAATGTATGACCGTGTCCTCCAGTGCCAATAAATGGATTTACAAATAGAGATGGTTTATTTTTATTTTGGCTGCAACTCCACAATAAAATTAGAAATAGTAGTCCAAAAAAATTCTTCATTTTTATACTATAAATTTAATTTTAATGTGCTAAGGGATCCGTTGAAGTATTTAAATCCACACCTTGTTCTTTTAATTTTTTATTTATTATAAAAGCAAAGAAAAATAGATACACAAAACATAATACTCCTACCCAATAAGAATGTTGAATTCCCAATAAGTCATCATGAGCTAACGCCCCTTGTAATGTAGAAATAAATCCCCCTCCCATTATCATCATAATTAATAAGCTTGAGCCCGTATTGGTTTTTTCTTTTAAGCCTGCAATTCCTAGAGTAAAAATACATGGCCAAAGTGTACTGCAAAATAAACCAACTGCTATAAAAGCAAAAACACTTATTATACCACCAGAAAAAATTCCGATTATTAAAGCTAAAATTCCAATTCCTGAGTAAATCATTATTTGGCTTACGGGATTGCCTTTACTTAATTTATCCGCAAAAATTAATAGCACTACAAGTGAGGTATAAGGAAAAAATTGTTCCATTTCATTTCCAGCTATCCAATTAACAAAAAAGAATATACCAAAAGCTACAAATGGAAGAACCAAACCCAATATTGATTTCCAATTTTTGGAGATATTAAAAGCTCCAGCTGCAGATGTCCATCTGCCAATCATTAAACTGGCCCAAAACAAAGAAACGAAAGGAGCTACACCACTTTCTTGGGTTGCCAATTCTTGCTTCATAAATTCTGGAAGATTACTTGCTGTTGAAACTTCTACCCCTACATATAGAAAAATAGCAATCATTCCTAAAAGTACTTGCGGATATTTTAGCGTTTGAACTATATTATTTCTGCTACTCTCTTTTTCTTCATTTAAACGGTCGGGAACAGATGAAAACTTAAAAAAAACAGCAGCTACAACAAATGCAGCTCCTAGGAATAAATAAGGGGTTTGTACTGCTTGTAAATTAAGGTTAGTTGATCCTGAAGAAAGACTTCCAAAAATAGCAAACGAGACTATAACTGGTCCAATAGTAGTTCCAACATTATTGATTCCACCAGCTAAACTCAATCTCATATTCCCCTTTGATGGATCTCCCATTTGAATAGCTAATGGATTAGCAGCAATTTGTTGTAAGGAAAAACCCAAACCAACAATAAATAATCCAGAAATAAGTAATGGAAAAGATTCATTATTGGAAGCAGGAATAAATAATAAAGTTCCCAAAGCCGAAATAATCAAACCAAGAGATAAACCATTTCTATATCCAATTAAATTTAAAATGTCTTTTTTGATAAAAGATGATATACCAAAATATAGCAAGGACCCAACTGTATAGGCAATATAAAAAGCTAATGAAATCAGTTGAGATTCCATTTGACTAAGATTCAAGGCTTTTTTGAAGACAGGAATTAGAATGTCATTACTTGCCGCTACAAATCCCCAAAAGAAAAAGATGGAAATTAGCGTAGAAAATGCACCAATATTTGTTTTTTTATTCATGAATTTAATTTAATCAAAAAAATCAATACCAACTTACTTGATATTTATTATTACAAATAATTTTTATTTCTTAGCCTGTAAAATCCATTTTGTTTAATAATTTGATATATTTGTTAAACACTTGTTTAACTTATTGCTCAAATGTCAAATAACAAAGCCATCAAAGGATTCTCCAAGTTCTCTAAAGAAGCTAAAATAGAATGGATCACCAATGAATATTTAGATGGCGATGAACAATTCATCCATCTTTTAAAAAGTTATTGGCATGAGGACTCAAAAGTTCAAAAAATTCACGACGAATTTATAGAAAATACTATTACTAATTTTTATATTCCATTTGGAGTTGCTCCAAATTTTTTGATAAATGATAAAATCTACTGTATCCCTATGGCCATCGAAGAAAGTTCGGTGGTCGCTGCAGCTTCCAAAAATGCTTCTTTCTGGATGGAAAGAGGTGGATTTAAGTCAACTGTAATTTCAACAACTAAAATTGGTCATGTTCATTTTGCTTGGTATGGAGATTTTAAAATTTTGAAAGATTTTGTAGAAACAATTAAATCAAAATTTTTTAAAGAAACAGAAGATCTAACTAGAAACATGAAAAAAAGAGGAGGTGGAATTCTTGAAATAGATGTTATCAACCGATCTGATTTAGAGCCTAATTATTACCAACTTCAGGCTAAGTTTGAAACCTGTGATGCTATGGGAGCCAATTTCATTAATAGTTTATTAGAAAAATTTTCAAAAATTTTAGAAAGAGAATTACAAGAAAGTAACTTATCTGAAAAGGAGAAAAAAATTACTATCATAATGTGCATTTTGAGTAATTATACTCCAGAATGTATTGTAAAGTGTGAAGTTAATTGTAAAGTAGATGAATTATCAGATGATCCAAAAGTTGATAGTAATGAATTTGCTAAAAAATTTCAACAAGCTATTCATGTAGCCAATATTGAGCCTTACCGAGCAACTACTCATAACAAAGGAATTTTTAATGGTATTGATGCTGTTGTCATAGCCACCGGAAATGATTTTAGAGCTGTAGAAGCTTGTGGTCATACTTATGCTTCTAAAAGTGGCCAATATAAAAGTTTGACTAATGTAGAAATCAAAAATGGCCAATTTAAATTTTGGATTGAAATACCCCTTGCCGTAGGAACTGTAGGTGGTTTGACCTCATTGCATCCAATGGTGAAATTTTCACATCAACTTTTAGGAAATCCAAATGCAGAAAAACTAATGGAAATAATTGCTGCTGCGGGTTTAGCTCAAAATTTTGGTGCTTTACGATCATTAGTTACTACCGGAATTCAAAAAGGGCATATGAAAATGCATTTATTAAACATACTTAATCAATTAGGAGCTGATAAGACTGAAATTGAACTCATTAAGGATCATTTTAAGGATAAAGTAGTAGAACACCGTGCAGTTGTAAACTTATTCAATAAGATAAGAGGGGTTGAAAAAGAAAATACAATTATCAAAAAAAATTGAAAAAATTTTATTCTAACGGAAAATTATTAATCACTGGAGAGTACCTTGTTTTAGATGGGGCCCTTTCCCTTGCAGTACCATGTAAGTTTGGTCAGTCTTTAATTTATGAAGAACATACGGAATCTACTATAAACTGGCAAAGTTTTAATAGTAAAGGAGAAGTATGGTTTGAGACCACTTTTAATTCCGAAAATCTTGAAATTTTGGAATTTTCCGATTCAAATACTGTAAATTGGATTCGTAAAATCCTGAAGACTTGTTATCAAATAACTAAAAAAAAAATAAAAGGGACCATTTCTTGTCATCTTGAGTTCCCAAATAATTGGGGGTTAGGATCTAGTTCTACATTATTAAATAACATCGCACAGCTTTATCAAATAAATCCATATGAAATTCATTTTTCAACTACCAATGGAAGTGGGTATGATATTGCATGTACTTTACATCATTCTCCCATTACCTACCAATTAGTCAACGATAAACCTATTTCAAAACCCGTAAACTGGAGTCCTAATTTTAAAAATGAAATTTTATTCATTTTTTTAAATAAAAAACAAAAAAGCTACTCTGAAATTAATCGTTTTAATGAATTGAATAAAAATTCAAAATTAATTGAAGACATTTCCAAAATCACTTGTAATATTATAGATTCCAGTTCTTTAGATGATTTTGAAAATCAAATCAGTATTCACGAGTCAATAATTAGTTCTCAGCTAGGAATTACACCCGTTAAGCAAAAGTATTTCTCTGAGTTTGAAGGATCTATTAAATCATTGGGAGCTTGGGGCGGAGATTTTATTATGGCTACTAGAAACAATAAAAATTATTTTATTGAGAAAGGCTTTAAAACCATTTTTGAATTTGAAGAAATGGTTAAAACATCTAATTTGAAAATAGCATCTTGAACCCATCTAATTTAAAATACAATTCAAAACAAGAATTACCTATTTCTGGAGAAATAACTAGTCAAAGTCCATCCAATATAGCTTTAGTAAAATATTGGGGTAAAAAACCAGTACAAATTCCTACCAATCCCTCCCTAAGTTTTACTTTAAAAAATTGCCACACCATTACTTCAATTAAGTTTGTAAAAAGTGAAGGGTTCTCATTTTCATTTAAAATTAATGGCCAATTAAACCCCGACTTCTTACCTAAATTAGATGCGTTCTTTTTGAGAATTAAGGACTGGGTTCCTTTTATTTTTGAATATAAAATTGAAATAAATACTATTAACACATTTCCTCATAGTAGTGGAATTGCGTCATCTGCATCAGGATTTAGTGCACTTTCGCTAGCAATTTCGCAATTAGAACAAAAAATTACTGGCTTATCCAATACTGACAAATATTTGAAAGCCTCTTTTTTGAGCAGACTTGGTTCTGGCAGTGCTAGTAGATCACTTTATGGTCCTTGTGCAATTTGGGGCTTTCATCAAGATATTAAAAATTCATGTAACGAATGGGCATTAGAGTATAAATCTATTCACCATGTTTTTGAAAATTATCAAGATACTATTTTACTTATTGACAAAGGAATTAAAAAAGTTAGCTCATCTGTCGGTCATAATTTAATGCATAATCATCCATTTTCTAAAAAAAGATACCATCAAGCAAATCAACACCTTAAAGAACTTGTTGCTATTTTGAAAAGTGGAGATTTAGAAAAATTTATATTATTAACTGAAAGTGAGGCCTTAACCCTACACGCAATGATGATGACTTCCAATCCTTATTTTATTTTAATGAAAGAAGGTACATTGTCAACAATTGAGAAAATTTGGGATTTTAGGACAAATTCCAAAATACCATTGAGTTTCACCTTAGATGCTGGAGCTAATGTACATCTTTTATATCCAAAGGATTATCAACAATCTGTTATGAACTTTATCAAGTCAGATTTAATTGTTTTTTGCGAAAATCAACAGTATATTTGCGATGAAGTTGGTAGCGGAGCTAAAATTTTAAATGAAAGCTATGCTTAAAGAATCTTTATATTACAGTAAAATTTTGTTATTCGGAGAATATGGAATCATTCAAGATTCTATGGGATTATCTATACCCTATTCGGACTACAACGGCCAGTTTTTGTTTGACGAAAAAAATTCCAAATCAATTAAATCCAACCACCAACTATCTCAGTTTTTATTGCACTTAAAAGATTTAGAAAAAAACAATGCTCTTCCCTGTAAATTAAATCTGAAAGCATTTGAAAACGACTTGAATAACCATTTATATTTTGATTCTTCAATTCCTCAAGGTTTTGGAATTGGAAGTTCAGGAGCAATTGTTGCAGCCACATACGATAAATATTGCTCGGAAAACAAAATTCCAGCTAATAAAACCCTAGAAAACGAAAAGATTATAGAACTAAAAAATATATTTAGTTGTTTAGAAAGTTATTATCATGGTACTAGTTCAGGATTAGACCCTTTAATCTGCTACTTAAATTTACCAATTTTAATAAAATCTAAAAATGAATTAGGAACTGTAGGAATACCTAACTCTAACCAAGGAAAAGGAGCAGTTTTTTTACTTAATACTGGAGAAGTTGGAAATACACAGCCTCTGGTTCAACATTTCCTTGAGAAATGTAAAGAAGAGGGCTTTCGTAACATGCTTAAAAATAAATTTAAAAAATACAACGATGCAAGTATTGAAGCCTTCTTAAAAAATGAAGGGCAAGCACTACTTAAAAATGTTAAATCTCTTTCTAAAGTATTATACGAAAATTTTCAACCTATGATACCCAAGCTTTATAGAAAACTATGGAAAGAGGGAATTGATAGCAACTCATATTACTTAAAACTTTGTGGTTCTGGTGGAGGTGGATACATATTGGGCTTCACCAAAGATTTTACAAAAGCCCAAAACAAATTGAGTAGTTATCAACTAGATGTCATCCACAGATTCTAGACCCATATCGAAGAATAAAAATAAGTCATTACTGATTAAATTCTTAGCAATTCTTTCCATTGCTAGATGGTATAATATATCGCTTATTACCATAAGCCTTTATGCCATTCAGATATTTATTTATGAAAATTCTTTTAGTTTTTTAATACAAGAAAAAGGAATTCATTTACATCTTTATGTTCTAGCAATTGATTTAATCATAGTGGGAGGTTACTTAATTAATGCTTTTTATGATTTTGAAAAAGACATGATTAATCAACCAGAAAAAACCTACTTTAATATATTAGTTAGCAAAAGAAGTTGTTTAAATATATATATACTTTGTAATATTCTTGGAATAACACTTACTTTTCTAATTAATACTAAGATTTTAATCTTTTCTATTTTTTTAATTGTTGCCTTATGGATTTATTCTCACAAACTCAGAAAAAAAGTTTTATTTGGGGAGATAAGTGCCTCCTTTTTAACTATCAGCTTTTTTTTAGGAATCGCATTATTCAATTTGAAATTTAATTTAACATTAGCATTATTTAGCACCTATATTTTCACTATAGATTTGACTAGAGAGATTATAAAAAAAATGATTTCTCTAAAAGGAGATTTAATAGTTGGTGAAAAAAGCATACCCATATATTTTGGAATTAAAAAATCAAAATACATAATTTTCTTTTTAATGATTAGCTCTCTATTAGCAATTTTAAGTCTTTTGCCAATTGTTTTAAATAGATCATTTTCATACTATTTTATTTTATCTTTTTCAGTAATTTCTTTTGCTATTTATTTGCTACATCATGCAAAAACCAAAACACAATTTAATAAAATCAATACTGTCTATAAATTTTTGATTGGCCTAGCTATTTTTTCTATAGTTTTATATTGATTTATGAAATTCCAATATTTCATTTTAGTATTTTTATTTTTCAATTGTCAAACCAATATGAACAAGAAAATTAACGTTCCAATTTGTAAAGCTCAAAACAAAATTTTAACAGCTCATAACGATTCAAGAACTGACCCATACTACTGGCTAAATGACAGAAAAAATCCAAAAGTAATAGAATATTTAAAGGAAGAAAATAAATATACTGATGTTCAAATGGAACCTACCAAAGAATTTCAAAAAAAATTATTTTCTGAATTAAAGTCTAGAATAAAAGAAGATGACGAAAGTGTGCCTTACTTATATAACGGCTTTCATTATTGGAAAAGATTTGAACAAGGGTCTGAATATCCAATTTACTTAAGAAAATCAAAAACTGATAAAAAGGAAGAGATTTTATTAAACGTCAATCAACTTGCCAAAGGTTTCGATTTTTACAATATTGGTGACTATGACATTTCAGAAAATAATAATTTCATGGCTTATAGTTTTGATACTCTATCAAGAAGAATTTATGATATTAAAATAAAAGACTTAAAATACAATAAATTTTTTGACGAAATTTTAAAAAATACTACTGGCTCCATTGTATTTGCAAATGATAATAGAACTATTTTTTATGGAAGAAAAGATCCACAAACTCTAAGACCATTTCAAATTTATGCCCACCAAATTGGGACTGACCAATCTAAAGATGTTTTAATTTTTGAAGAAGAAGATGAAACTTTTTCCTGTTATGCATACAAGTCTAAAACCAATGATTACATAATTATAAATTCTTCAAGTACTTTGTCAGATGAATACAGACTTATACCTGCTAATTCTCCCTACGAAACTCCAAAAGTTTTTCAAAAAAGAATTCGAGGTTTAGAATATAGCATATTTCACCAAAATAATCAGTTTTATGTGGTAAGTAATCAAGATCATCCAAACTTTAGTATTAAACGATGTCCAATTGACAGCACAAATAAAGAAAATTGGAAAGAATTTATTTCTGGAAGAGATAGTGTATTAATTGAAGGATTAGATGTTTTTAATGACTTTTTAGTGATCTCCGAAAGAGAAAATGGATTGACTAGACTAAATGTAATGAACTTAAAAGATCAAACCAATCATTTCATTCCATTTAAGGAACCAGCTTATGTAGTAGGTACTACTTCAAATCTGACTATGGATACTTCTATATTAAGATATGCTTACAACTCTATGACAAATCCTGGAACCATATTTGAATATGATATGAATTCAAAAAAAAGTACCATTCTTAAAGAAAAAGAAGTTGTTGGTGGATATAATAAAAATGATTATGTGGCAGAAAGAATTTGGGCAACTGGAAGAGATGGAACTCAAATTCCTATGTCTATTGTATATAAAAAAGGAATAAAAAAAGATGGTAAAAACCCGACTTTACTTTATGCTTATGGTTCTTATGGTTACAGTATAGATCCGTCATTTAGTACCAATAGGTTAAGCCTATTAAATAGAGGATTTATTTTTGTAATTGCTCATATTAGAGGCGGTGAAGAAATGGGTAGAAAATGGTATGAAAACGGTAAATTACTTAAAAAGAAAAATACATTTTATGATTTTATAGATTGTAGTAAATTTTTAATTGAAGAAAACTATTGTACTAACGAAAATTTATATGCCGCTGGGGGGAGTGCTGGAGGTCTTTTGATGGGTGCTATTATCAACATAAGTCCTGAATTATATAATGGGGTAATAGCCCATGTTCCATTTGTCGATGTAGTAACTACTATGTTAGATGAGTCCATTCCTTTAACTACAGGTGAATATGACGAATGGGGAAATCCAAATGACAAAGAGTATTATGATTATATGAAAAGCTATTCGCCTTATGACAATGTTAAAAAAAGGAATTATCCTCATCTACTGGTCACAACCGGACTTCATGACTCCCAGGTGCAATATTGGGAACCTGCTAAGTGGGTTGCAAAATTGAGGACTAAAAAAACAGACGATCATTTATTATTATTAAAAACCAATATGAAAGCCGGTCATGGAGGGGCAAGTGGTAGGTTTGAATATATAAAAGAAATTGCACTAGAATACGCCTTTCTTTTTATGATTGAAAATATTAACCAATAGCTTGAAGAAGTTCTTCAATTATTTGAGAAAAGGATTTACCATCCGTTATTAAAGTTTTGTGGGCCTTCTGATATATAGATTCTCTTTTCTCCAAAGTTTTTTTTAAAAATTCTAATCCTTGTAAAAGCGGCCTATTTACTTGGTTAGAAATTCGATTATAAATTTCTTCTGGAGCTGTTTTTAAATAAATAGTACTCCCCATTTTTAATAACTTATCCATATTGTTATGATAAATTGGGAAACCACCTCCAGTCGCAATTATGGCTTTTTTGGTTTGTAAATAAGCAATTAATTTTAATTCTTTAGACCTAAAAAATCTTTCTCCGTTTTCAGAAAAAATTTCTTTACAAGTTTTATTTTCTTGCTGCTCAATTAATAAATCAGTATCTAAAAATTCGATATTGATTTTTTTAGAAAGTATTTTACCGATAGTTGACTTACCGCTTCCCATCATTCCAATTAGAATTATAGAACTGTTAATCTCCAATTTATTTTTTGTTAAAAATTTTTAGATAATTAATCACGTGTTTTACGTATTGAAGATAATCCTTTGGATCAGTTTCTATCATTAAATCATAAAATGGTTTTTTTTCTTCAGAAAAACTACCCACTTTAAATGGTGATTTTGAGAGGAGTAGTATTAATCTTAACGGAATAGTTTCTATTTCTGTTAAATCCAAAAGAATGTCAAATCTTTCTGAAATAAAATTTTTAACCACTGCTTTTTTGGGGAGTGCATAATAGTTCAAATCGTAAATAGTAAAAAAATCTAGACCCAATCTACTTTTTAAAAAATCCGGATCATCTTTGTTAGGATAATATGCTAAGATTTTAATATGTGGGATTTTAAATTCTCCTTTTATCAATTTAATTATTTGAACTACGGATTCATAATCATTCATATTCTTTATTACACATATCATTCCCATAGAAGTGGCATCTTCTATATTACAAGATTGAACCATTCTATTACTTTGATTTTTAAGTTTTTTTTGTAAAACTTTAGCTCCAAAAAAAAATTTAAATTTTAAGAATGTTATTTTCATTAATTTAATTTAAGGGAATACTCCAAATTTAAAAAAGTGACTAAAATAATTTTCCTTGTTTGAATTGTTTTGAAACTTCTTCATTTGCAAGGTTTTGTATTAAAATTAAAAATTCTTCTTCACTTAAAATCTCTACTTTGAATTTTTCTGCTTTCTCTAGCTTTGAAGGTCCCATGTTTTCTCCAGCTACTAATATATCTGTACTTTTACTCACAGAGCTGGTGTTTTTTCCTCCTTTTTCTTCAATTAGATTTTTCAGGTTTTCTCTTGATATATTTTTAAAAGTACCTGAAATAACGATCTTTTTATTAGCTAAAATATTGGATTGATTTTTCTTTTTAATTACTTGACTTTCCATTTTAAGGCCTGAGTCCAATAACTGGTCAATTATTTGGTGATGCTGTTCTACCTTAAAGTATGCAACTATTGATTCTGCTATTTTTTCTCCGATTTCGTCTACTAAGCAAAGTTCTTCAAAAGTTGCTTATCTTAAATCATTAATATGGCTGTAAACTGAAGTTAGTTTTTTGGCTACTGTCTCTCCAACATATCTTATACCTAAGCCAAATAGAATTTTATGAAACGGGGCGGTTTTACTATTTTCAATCCCAATTAGAATGTTATCTACTGATTTTTCTGCCATTCTTTCTAGAGGAAGCATTTTTTCTTTTTTAAGTGAATATAAATCGGCAATATTATTAATAAGTCCTGCATTAAAAAGTTGTTCTATTGTTTCCTCTCCAATGCCCTCAATATTCATTTTTTTTCTTCCAATAAAGTGAGTGATTTTACCTTTTATTTGAGGAGGACATGAATTGTTATTTAAACAATAATGATGCGCCTCGCCTTGGTCTCTTTCAAGTTCTGAATCACATTCAGGACATCTTTCAATAAAGTTAAATGGAATACTATCTTTTTTTCTTTTTGATAAGTCTACAGCTGTTATTTTAGGAATGATTTCTCCGCCTTTTTCAACATAAACTACATCGTTCAGTCTTAAGTCTAATTTTTCTATTTGATCCGCATTATGAACACTAGCTCTACGAACAATTGTACCACTAATTTCAACAGGTTTTAAAACGGCTACCGGAGTAATAGCACCAGTTCTTCCAACTTGATAAATAATATTTTCCAGATGTGTAGTTACTTGAGTTGCTTTGTATTTGTAAGCAATAGCCCATCTTGGTGATTTTGAAGTATTTCCAATTTCATTTTGTAAAGAAATTTCATTTACCTTAATTACTATTCCATCAATTTCAAATGGTAAATTATCTCGTTTTTTATCCCAAAATTTAATGAAATTCATTATTCCATTAACATCACTTACTTGTTGAATATATTTTTTTTCTTTAGAGGGTGTTTTAAAGCCTAAATCTGTAAGAAATTGATAATGATCGAACACCTTTTCTATAGCCGAATTTTCTAGAAAAGCAGCATATAAAAAACAATCTAAATCCCTTTGTGCAACCAAAGATGAATCTTGTAATTTTAAGGTTCCAGAAGCAGTATTTCGAGGATTGGAAAATAACGGAAGCTCCTCTTTTTTTCTTTGATTATTTAATTTTAAGAATGCTGCTTTAGAAAACATAATTTCTCCTCTAACTTCTAATTTTTTTGGTGGATTTCCTGAAAGTATTAAGGGAATTGAAGAAATGGTTCTTACATTATTGGAAACCTCTTCACCCTGAATTCCGTCACCTCTTGTTACTGCTCTTAATAATTGACCATTTTCGTAAACCAGACTAATTGCTACTCCATCATATTTCAATTCACATATATAGGAAAAAGGTACGTCTATTATTTTCCTAATTCTAGTATCAAAATCTATTATATCTTCTTTAGAATAACTATTAGCTAAAGAAAGCATAGGATATTGGTGATTAACTGTTTCGAAGGATTTTGTTATGTCGCCGCCAACTCTTTTTGTGGGGGAGTTAGGGTCATTTAATTCCGGGAATTGAGATTCTAGATCTTCTAACTCTTTTAAAAGTAAATCAAATTCAAAATCTGAAATACTAGAACTACTATTTACATAATATTCATAATTATATCGGTGAATTAATTTTCTTAGTTCTAGAATTCTATTATTTTCTTTATTAATCATATTTGATAGCCTCTACAAATCTATTTTTTCCTTGTAAGTCTTGACGAATTATGCAGTTTTTATACTTTTTATCTTTTAATAAATTTACAATTTCAAAAGCATAATCTTCATGTGTTTCAAAATAAATTTTTCCTTTATTAACTAAAGAATTTCTTCCAAATTCTGCAATTGTATGATAAAATTTTAAAGGATTATTATTCTCTACAAAAAGTGCCATATGGGGTTCAAAATCAATCACATTTGTTCGTATTTTTTTCAACTCTCTGATAGGTACGTAAGGTGGGTTACTCACAATTATGTCAAAAGAATTTGGTCTGACAGAGTATTCATTAATATCCTGATTTTTAAAATCTATGTCACTATTATTACAATTGGCATTCTCAATAGCAATATTCAAAGCCTTTTGAGAAATATCAATTCCTTTACAATTGGTGTTTTTTAATAATGTTTTGAGTGCAATAATAATGCAACCAGATCCTGTACCCACATCCAATATATTCAAAGAGGTTTCAAGTTTATTTTGATTGTAAATAATATGAACTAGTTCTTCTGTTTCAGGTCTTGGAATGAGTACATGCTCATTAACTTTAATTTTAAGATCACAGAATAAAACATAGCCTATAATATGCTGAAGTGGAATATGATTTTTCAATTTTCTTAAAGATTCACTTAAAAATTTAATTTCATTTTTTTCTAAAATTTTATTTTTATTTAATAAATAATCGATCTTATTCCACCTTTTAATATATAGTAAAAGTTCAAAAAAAATATTTTTAATTTCTCTTCTTGGGTAGATTGAATCTAACTCATTTAAGTACTGAATTTCATAACTTTCTATGGCGCCTACAATCAATATAAAGAATGTTAAATAATTAAAAATACAATGCGCGCATTGTGTTTTTATGTATATTCCATGTAAAATTATAGTAAAAATACTCATGAATAATAAAGGCGGAGATTTTATAGTTAAAAAAACTGATTATAACACTGTATTTGTCCCTGAAGAATGGAATGAAGAACAAAAAATGTTAAAGCAAATGATCTTTGACTTTTTAGATCAGGAAATACACTCTCTAGAAAGTGAACATCAAGCTGCTAAAGATTTACCTGAAATTATTGAAATTTTAGAAAAAGCTGCACAATTAGGATTATGTGGAGTGGCAATAGAGCAAAAATTTGGGGGTTCTGATCTTGATTTTAATACAGGCCTGCTATATATGGAAGCTTTTGCCTACGGTTTTTCATTTGCAACTACTATTGGAACTCATGTATCTATAGGTTCATTACCCATTGTTTATTATGGCAATGAATACCAAAAAGAAAAATATTTACCTAGAATTGCAACTGCTGAAATTAAAACTGCCTATGCATTAACAGAACCTTCTGCAGGTTCAGATGCGAACTCTGGAAGAACTAAAGCCACATTGAATAAAGAAAAAAACTGCTATTTACTAAATGGACAAAAAATGTGGATATCTAATGCAGGATTTGCAGACTTATTTATTGTTTTTGCTAAAATTGAAGACGATGATAAACTGTCCGCTTTTATAGTAGAAAAGGAATTTGGAGGAATTACTCTTGGTGAGGAAGAAAAAAAACTAGGAATTAAAGGTTCTTCGACTAGACAAGTTTTTTTCGAAGATTGTCCTGTTCCAGTAGAAAATTTATTAGGGAATAGAAATGATGGATTTAAAATTGCATTAAATATTTTAAATTCTGGAAGAATTAAACTTTCTGCAGCTGCTTTAGGCGGGGCGAAATTTGCGATGAGAAAAGCAGTTAGTTATGCCAATGAAAGAAAACAATTTGGTAAAAGTATCGGAGAATTCACTGCCATGCAATTCAAAATTGGAGAAATGGCCAGAAAAATATTCACTGCAGAATCTGCTATTTATAGAACTGGAAGAAATATCGATAAAAAAGAGTTAGAACTAAAAGAAAATGCAGTTCCTTCTAACAAAATTAAATTGAAAGCATTGAGAGATTACACAGTAGAATGTTCTTTAATGAAAGTTTATGGCTCTGAGGTTTTGGACTATTGTGTAGATGAATCCTTACAAATTCATGGTGGAATGGGTTACAGTGTTGAAACTAAAATTGAAATGGGCTACAGAGATGCAAGAATAACAAGAATATATGAGGGAACAAATGAAATAAATAGAATGCTTTCATTTGGAGAGCTTATGAAGAAAGGTTTTCATACTAAAGAAATTGATATAAAATCTGTCACCAAAAAAATACCTTTTGAGATTTTTAAAAAAATAATAGGCATTAGAAAAAAAACTAAAAATCAATTTTTAGAAAATTTTAAATATTTATTTTTTATTTTAAGCAAGTATGCCACAGATGCTTATGGAAGAGCACTAGAACACGAGCAAGAAATCATTATGAACCTAGCCGACGTTTTGGCGGAAATTTATGTTCTTGAGTCTACCTATCTAAGAGTTGAAAAATTGAAATCTGAAAGACAATCAAGCGAAGAATCAAAAATGAAATACAATATAGCTGAACTCCAATTTTATGAGAGTAACGTTAAAATATTAGCCAGCTCAACTTTAATTCTAGATAGTTTACCTCAAAAGCCTTTGTTTTTAAAATATCTTATTAGATTATTTACTCAAAAACCCGATATAAATCCCACTCAATATAGAAGGGAAATTGCTCAATTTTTTCTAAAAAATAAAAGTTATAATTTATAACTTATTTTCTTTTCTGACTCTAAAATCTCTGAAATATAATCTAGAACATTAAAAAAAGATGTTAATTCTGTATTTGAAATTTTAGATTTTATAATTTTTTCTAATGCAAAAAGCTTTTCAGAAGCCTTATCTCTTAATTTGAGACCACTTTTAGTTAAGCATATATAGACTTTTCTTTTGTCTGATAAATCTTTTCTTTTTGAAATAAATCCCTTTTCTTCTAACGACTTTAGTAGCCTTGATAGACTATTGGGTTCCATATTCATTCTTGGAGCTATTTTGGTAACAGGAGTTCCATACTTTTCATTTATGGTTAGTAAAACAAAAGCCATGGATAGAGTTCCTCCTTCTTTAGATGCTTGATCGTTATAAAATTTAAATAATTCAATCCAAGAAGAACGAATTCTATTTACCACTACTCCACTTGCAATTTTTTCATAGTTATTCATTAATCACAAAGTACATATTTATTTCACATTGCATTGTATTTTTTAAAAAATTAATCTTAAAAAAGTTTATTTATATCAATGCATGGATAGAATTTTTATAAATTTCTAGAATAATGAATGCTATGAAAGAAAAAATTGTACTTGTAGAAGGATGTCGCACACCTTTTTTAAGGTCAGAAACCGATTTTTTAAATACGATGACTTATGAATTAGGTCAATTAGCCATTAAAGGACTACTAAATAAAACTGGAATAAATCCCAATTTAGTAGATAGCGTTGTTATGGGATGTGTAATTTCCACTTTAAAAACAAGTAATTTAGCACGCGAAGCTGCACTTACTGCAGGTATACCCTATTCAACTCCTTGTCACACAGTTAGCCAAGCTTGTATTTCAGCTAACAGAGCCATAGCAACAGCGATAGGAGAAATTGCAACCGGTCAGTCATCAATAGTTATTGCAGGTGGAGCAGATAGCGCCTCCGAAACTCCAATTGGCTATAAAAAGCATATGAGAACTAAATTAATGAAGGGAACCAAGATAAAGTCTACTTCTCAAATGATTAAATATGCTTTAGGATTCAGATTTAAAGATTTTTTACCAGAAGTTCCTGCTATTTCAGAGTATACTACTCAAAGAACCATGGGGGAGGATTGTGATATTATGGTAGCCAAGCATCAAATCACTAGAGAAGATCAAGATTTATTTGCCATTAGATCTCACGACAATGCAGAAAAAGCATGGGAAGACGGTTACCATAACAAAGAAGTTATTGCAGTTCAAGTTGATCCCAAATTTAAAATGATTCAAAAAGACAATGGAATAAGAAGTGGGTCAAAACCTGAAAAATTAGCAAAACTTAGACCTGCTTTTGATAAAAAACACGGAACATTAACTGCTGCTAACTCTTCTTTTTTGAGTGATGGAGGAGCTGTTTGTTTGCTTATGACAGAATCAAAAGCTAAAGAGCTAAATTTTAAGCCAAAGGCAGAGATTATAGATTATTGTTTTACAGGTCAACGATTAGAAGATGAATTATTACTAGGACCTGCTTTTGCTATGAGTAAAGTTCTTAAAAAAACAAAATTAAATTTGAAAGATATAGATGTGTTTGAAATTCACGAAGCTTTTGCAGGTCAAGTACTTACCAACTTAAAATGTTTAAATGATAAAGAGTTTTGCAAAACTCGATTAAATAGAGAAAAAGCAGTTGGAAAAATAGAGATGGATAAAGTGAATAATTGGGGTGGATCGCTTTCTATTGGACATCCTTTTGGAGCAACAGGCGCAAGACTTTTAACCACTGCAGCAAACAGATTAATTGAAGAAAATGGACAATATGCTATGTTGTCTGCTTGTGCGGCTGGTGCACACGGACATGCTATGGTTATTAAAAAATACGAAGAAGGATGAAAACAGATCTTTTTAGATTAGAAATTAAGAAAGGAATAGCTACTATTTGGATAGACTCTCAAAAAGACAAAATGAATATTGTATCTCCAAGTTTAATAGGAGATTTTGAAAAAGTATTTAATGAAATTGAGAACAATAAAGAGGTAATTGGTGCCATATTAATTAGCGGTAAAAAGGATTTTATAGCTGGGGCTGACATTAAATCTTTTAAGGGTGATAAAGTAGGAGATTTTCAACCTTTTAGTAGAAAAGGGCACGAATTATTGCAAAAAATTGAAGATTCTAAAAAGCCAATTGTTTCTGCAATTCACGGTACTTGTTATGGTTTAGGAGTTGAGCTTTCTCTTGCATGTAATGCTAGAGTTTGTTCCAACGATTCCAAAACCAAATTAGCACTTCCAGAAGTGAAATTAGGATTACTTCCTGGAGGTGGTGGCACCCAAAGATTGCCAAGATTGGTAGGACTACAAGCGTCACTGGATATGATGCTAACAGGGAAAAATATATTTCCTTTTAAGGCTAAGAAAATAGGATTGGTAGACGAGGTAGTGCATCACAGTAAATTACACAAAGCAGCAAAAAAAATAGTTCTAGATATAGCAGATAATAATTTTAAAAGAAAGAAATTAAAAAAGAGTTTAGTTGTTAAATTATTGGATGGCACTTCGTTAGGAAGGTCCATTGTATTTAGTCAAGCTAAAAAAACGGTATTGAAATTGACCAAAGGAAATTATCCTGCACCACTAGAAATAATAGAATG
>NZID01000074.1 GCA_002691605.1 Crocinitomicaceae bacterium | reverse complement strand
AACTTTATATACTGAAATTCTAAAGTTTAATTTCAGACTGATTGCTGTTTATTTAATACAAAATAATTCTATTTATCTATTCATAGAATTTCTAGTGAAAGTAAATATTAAATAAACAGCAATCAGTCTGAAATTAAACTTTAGAATTTCAGTATATAAAGTTATATTCTCAACTAATTCCATATAAAAGGATTTGTAAAAATGATTGAATTCAACCAAATATTCAGATTATAAATATTTAATTATTTTTCATTAGACGAAATTTATTGATGAGTCATTAAATTATAATTTTCAAGAATGAATAAGCCTCTTTTAGAATTTAATGAAAAAGGAATTTATTGTTCTNTAGCAGATGTTTATNTAGATGCATGGAAGCCTGTGAAGAAAGTAATTATTTCTCATGGTCACGCAGATCATTCTAAATACGGTCATAAAAATTATCTAACGCACCATTATAATGTCCCAATTGTAAAACATAGGCTTGGTAAAATAACTATTGAAGGAAAAGAATGGGGAGAAAAGTTTTTTATAAATGGAGTTCAATTTTCTTTACATCCAGCAGGTCATATTATTGGATCTTCTCAAGTAAGATTAGAATATAAGGATGAAATTTGGGTTTACAGTGGAGACTACAAAAGAGAATTNGATGGAATAACTACTCCATTTGAATTAGTTAAGTGCCATACCTTCATTACAGAATGTACTTTTGGGTTACCAGCATTTAAATGGAAAAACCAAGCTTTAGTGTTTGACGAAATAAATAAATTTTGGAATGATTGTANAAAAAATAATCAAACTGCAATTGTATTTGCTTANAGTTTAGGAAAAGCACAAAGACTTATTGCTAATATAAGTTCTGAAATAGGAAAAATATACACGCATGGAGCTATAGAAAATATAAATGAGGTTATTAGAAAATATAAAAAATTACCTATAACAGAAAGAATTACTAAAGACACTAAAAAAGAAGATTTAATTGGTAATTTAGTAATTGCACCACCTAGTACTCATGGTTCATCTTGGCTTAAAAAAATGGTTCCATATGTTACCTCNTCTGCAAGTGGTTGGATGACTTTCAGGGGTGCTCGTAGAAGAAGTTCAATAGATAGAGGATTTGTGCTTTCAGATCATGTAGATTGGAAAGATTTAATTACTACTATTAAAGAAACNGAAGCTGAGAATATAGTGTGTACCCACGGTTATAAAGATATTTTTTCAAAATACTTAAGTGAAATGGGGTATAAATCTTATGTGGAAAATACTCCTTTTGAGGAAAATGAAATACTTCTTTCTAATGATTGATTTTGCACAGCTAGTTGAAAATATTGATAAATCTACTAAGACAAATTTAAAAATTAAGGCCTTAGAACTATATTTTAAAAATGCTAGCAATGAAGATAAAGTTTGGGCAATTGCATTATTTTCATCTAAAAGACCCAAAAGAGCTATTAAATCTTCAAATTTAAGAATGTATGCTTCAGAAGTTGCTAATGTTCCTCTTTGGTTATTCGAGGAAAGCTATCATATAGTAGGTGATTTAGCTGAAACTATTGCTTTAATTGTTCCAGAAACTAAGTTAAAAATAACTAAAAAGTACAGTTTNTCAAAGGTGATTAATGAAATAATAAATCTAAAAAATTGTAGTGAAAATGATCAAAAAAAATATCTTATTAATCAGTGGCTTCATCTCGATTATTATTCGCGATTTGTGTTCAACAAATTAATAACTGGAGGATTTAGAATTGGGGTTAGTCAAAAACTAATGACTAAATCTTTATCAAATGTTACGGGGATAGATCAAGATACTATCGCATATCAAATTTTGGGAGATTGGGACCCTCAAAAAACCACTTTTAAGGACTTAATTCTCGATCCTGATAAACAATCCTTAATTTATAAGCCATATCCATTTTATTTAGCCCATTCTTTAGATCTTAACCTAGAAAAACTAGGAAATTGTTCTGATTGGGTATATGAAAATAAGTGGGATGGAATAAGGGGTCAATTAATTAAGAGAAATAATGAAGTAATGGTTTGGTCTAGGGGAGGAGAGTTAATTAGTAATCAATTTCCCGATCTTGTAAAAATAGGAAATTATATTTCTAATGGCACTGTATTAGACGGTGAAATATTACCTTATAAAAATGGTAAAATAGGTTCTTTTAATGATTTGCAAAAAAGACTGGGTAGAAAAAAAGTATCTCCAAAANTTATTCGNGAAAATCCGGTAATTTTTAAGTCCTACGATATATTAGAAAATAACAATATTGATATTCGAGATCTATCTTACCTTGAAAGAAGAGACTATCTATTTAATTTAATTAATCNCGCTAATTATCCACCNTTATCCATTTCTAATTATTTTGAAATTANTAAATGGGAAAATGTTATTAAGGCTCATTCTATTTCTAGAGAAAATAAAAGTGAGGGNTTGATGATTAAGAATAAAAAAGCAGTATATAAAGTNGGTAGAAAAAAAGGAGATTGGTGGAAATGGAAAGTTGATCCATTTACAATTGATGCAGTATTGACCTATGCAATGCGAGGTCATGGTAGAAGAGCAAATTTATTTACAGACTATACTTTTGCTNTATGGANTACCAATTCCGAAGGAAAAAANGAACTGGTAACATTTGCAAAAGCTTACTCAGGACTNACNGATAAAGAATTTAAGAAGGTAGATGCATTTATTAAAAAAAATACTCTAGAAAAATTNGGGCCAGTTAGAAGTGTTGTTCCTNAACTTATTTTTGAAATCGCCTTTGAAGGAATAGCAAAATCCACTAGACATAAATCAGGTTTTGCAGTGAGATTTCCAAGGATACTTCGATGGAGAATTGATAAGGATTTATCAGACGCAAATTCTATTGNAGATTTAAGTAGTTTANTAAATGAATAGTTTTAATAGTTGGATATTAAATTGGTTTAAATTAAAAAANTGGAAGCCACAAAANTTCCAATTAGACACTTGGGNAGCTGTTTTAGATGGTAATTCAGGCCTTGTAAATGCACCAACTGGAAGTGGTAAAACACTATCCTTATTTCCTCCAATAATTTGGCCTCACANAAATAAAGNTAAAATTAANAANGAATTATTATGCCTATGGATTACCCCTTTAAGATCTTTATCACAACAAATAAAAATTTCAATAGAAGAATTCATTANAGANAACAATTTAAATCTAACTGTTGCTATAAGAAATGGGGATACNCCTCCAAAAATTAGAAACCAACAAAGAAAAAAATTACCCAATATTTTAATAACTACACCAGAAAGTCTTCAGCTTTTAATTTCTTCAAAAAACTGGTCTAAAAAGTTTTCAAGTCTTTCGGCCATAGTTGTAGATGAATGGCACGAATTATTAGGATCAAAAAGAGGAGTTCAAACAGAATTATGTATTGGTGCGATAAGAAATTTAAATAAAAACGTTTTAATATGGGGAATTTCAGCAACTATTGGAAACCTAGAAGAAGCAAAAAATGTTTTACTTGGAAATTTTAACNCTCTTAATCAGGATGTTTTAATACAATCGAAAATAAAAAAGCAAATTGTAGTAAAGTCTATAGCNCCNAATAAAATTNATCAAATGCCATGGAGAGGACACTTGGGAATAAATCTTGTAAATTATTTAATTCCAATNCTTCAAAAAAGCGGTTCTACTTTGATTTTTACAAACACTAGAACTCAATGTGAATTGTGGTACCAAACTATTTTAAATCAACTACCTGAATTAGCTGGAAANATGGCAATGCACCATGGAAGTATTGANAAGAAAATTAGACTTTGGGTAGAGGATTCTTTAAGAAATAATCAAATAAAAGTTGTCGTATGTACTTCTAGTTTAGATTTAGGAGTTGATTTCCATCCTGTTGATACTATTATTCAAATTGGAGGCCCAAAAGGGGTTGCAAGATTTATCCAAAGAGCTGGAAGAAGTGGCCATCAACCGGACCAAAAAAGTGTAATTCACTTTTTACCGACTCATGCTATTGAATTATTAGAATGCTCTGCACTTAATACAGCTGTTCAAGAAAATTNTGTGNAAAATAGAAAACCTTTTATATTATGTTTTGANGTACTTATTCAATTTTTAATTTCGTTNGCCGTTTCTGAAGGGTTTTACCCAAAAAAAGTCTTTAGTTANATAAAAAAAACACATGCATTTTCATTAATTACTCAAGCCGAGTGGGAGTGGGTTTTAAGANATATTTCACTTGGTTCTAAAAGTTTGGAAGCGTATAATGAATACAAAAAAGTAGAGATTTTAGATTCAGGTTTATNTAAAGTNAATAGTAGGTTAATTGCAATGCGTCATAGNGTACAGNTTGGTACTATAGTAAGCGATGCCCAAATACAACTAAAATTATTAAATGGAAAAAAAATTGGAATAGTTGAAGAATGGTTTATTTCAAAGTTAAAAAAAGGAGAGGCTTTTTTATTTGGAGGTCAATTTTATAAAATATTCCAGATTAAGAATATGGAAGTGTTAGTAAAAAAATCTAAATCCAAAAAAGGAAAAGTTGTTAGTTGGATGGGTGGCAGAATGAGTTTCAGTTCTTACATGAGTGAATTATTAAGAGAAGAACTCTATAAACTAAATAATCCAGTTAATAATAAAGATCTTCAATCTTTAGAATACCTTTCTAACGCACAAAAACAAATTTCTAGCATTCCAAATGAAAATCAATTTTTAGTTGAATCATTTAAGTCAAAAGAAGGTTTTCATACNTTATTTTATCCATTTGAAGGACGACTTGTTCATGAAGCATTAAGCCATTTATTAGCTTACAGAATAGCACTTTTAAGACCAATTACATTTTCATTAGCATATAACGATTATGGATTTGAACTTTTAAGCGATGAATTTCTAAATCTGGATCACATTGTAGAGAACAATTTATGGGANGATTCTTTTCTNTNCGATGATCTNAATCAAAGTATTAATACATCTGAAATGGCAAGAAGAAAATTTAGAGATATTGCGGTAATTTCNGGTTTAGTTTTCTCCGGAATGCCAACTAAAAGAAAAAAAAATAAAGATTTACAATCCGGTTCTCAATTACTTTTTGATGTGTTTAGAGACTATGAACCTGATAATTTACTATTTAAACAATCCTTTTTAGAAACTTTTGAATACCAATTAGAAGAAGGCAGACTTAGAAATGCCTTAATTAGAATTAAAAATCAAAAACTAATATGGAATAAAATTCCTAAACCATCTCCTCTGTCATTTCCAATAATAACCGATAGATTGAGAGAAACTTTAAGTAGTGAGGAATTTGACCAAAGAATTCATAAAATGTTAGAAAACTATAAATGAATAAAGTGGTCAAAAAAATAAATAATCAAACTTTAATCTTTGATTATAGAAAGTTTGTTTTTTGGGTAGAAGAGTCTATTATATTATTGAGTGATCTTCATATAGGGAAGGTTTCGCATTTTAATAAAAATGGTATTTTTGTTCCCAAAGATGTCTCCTTTGAAAACCTTAAAATACTTAAATCCGGTATACAAGACTATAGTCCCAAAGAAATANTGTTTTTAGGCGATTTATTCCATTCTTCGTACAATCANGAGTGGGAGGAGTGGTTGGATTTTTTTAATAATTCAAAACTAANTTTTACTTTAATTTTAGGAAACCATGATAAAATCAATTTTAAAATAGAAAATTTAAATATTTTTAAAAACTTAANCAAAGATCCATTTTATTTCTCTCATATCCCAAGCACTGAAAGATCAACTTTTAATATTTGTGGTCATATTCATCCTGCTTTTAAAATTAGAGGCAAGGCCAGGCAGAGTATTAAATTACCTTGTTACTATCTGACATTAAATCAATTAATTTTACCTTCATTTGGACAATTTACAGGAAGTCATATTATTGATTTAAAGTCAAATAAAGATGAAATTTTAGTGGTTTCAAAAAATCAAATTTTTAAAGTTTAATTATTTTTAGAACGATTATGCAAGTGCTGTTAATTTACATTTATGTTAAATTTTACTAAAAATGTAACTATTTTACTAATAAAAGAGTTATATTAATATAATTTTTTAGGTATTAAATCACGTAAATTCATATTAAAGTTTGAAACCAGCAAAAAATTCTTAACGATTTTTACATTGATTTTTATGGNAAATTATTGTTNTGANATATATGAATCTATAAATAAANTATCTACNTCNGANTNTNTTGAATTNGTANANGATTTTGAAAATGAGGATAAGGAAGGAAATGAGAAAAATGAAAGAGAAAAAGAAATAGAAGATTCAGATGTATTTCTATTTAAATCAATTTCATTTAGAGTAACGAAACCTTACAATCATAGACTTAGATGTTCATTTCAGTTTTCTGAGACAAGCATATATAAAGAAGTAGATTCTCCTCCGCCAAATTGTTAGTTAATTAAACTNTAAATTTCAAATAACTAATTATTAATTTGTTGGGTTACCAACNTAANTATTTAAAAATGTTTTCAAAATCTAATCTNTCTTATTTTAAAAATGATATNCCTTCGGGTCTAGTTGTATCTTTAGTNGCACTNCCTNTATGTTTTGGCATTGCCCAAGGTTCAGAAGCAGAACCTTTTGCNGGGATTATTGCTGGATTTATCGGAGGAATAATAGTCACTATTTTTAGTGGTTCTAAGTTTGGTGTAAGNGGTCCAGCTGCTGGTTTAATTACAATAGTTGTTGCGGCTATTGCCGACCTAGGATACGAAGGTTTCTTACTAGCTCTTGTATTATCAGGANTAATTCAATTTTTGATGGGATTATTTAGATTAGGAATTGTNGGNTATTTTATTCCGACTTCTGTAATCCATGGAATGTTAGCATCTATTGGAATTACTTTAATTCTAAAACAAATTCCTCATGCTCTAGGTGACGACAACGACATTATAGGAGATATGGCATTTAGACAAATAGACGGAGAAAACACGTTTTCTGAAATTCTATATAGTTTACAACATTTAACTNTTGGAGCTATTTTNATATTTATANTTTCTATGGGAATNTTATTNCTATGGGAGGTGCCAAAAATNAAAAATTATCCTAAGCTTAAGTTATTTCCTGTTCCCTTACTAGTAGTTGGAGTTGGTGCTTTAATGAATCAACTTTTTATTTTAGTTGGNGGTAGTTTTGCAGAAATGACCGTNTTAGAACAAGCACATTTGATNGATTTACCNGATGGTTTATCAGATGGTAATTANNTGGATTTGTTNGTAACNCCGGATTTTTCTTTTTTTGCTAATAAAAATGTNTATATACATGCNATTACTTTAGCTTTGGTTGGAAGNATNGCATCTTTNTTATGTTTGGAAGCTACTGATAAGTTAGATCCTGANAAAAATATAACTCCAACTAACCGTGAATTAAAAGCTCAAGGAATTGGAAATTTTATTTCTGGTNTGTTAGGTGGATTACCAGTTGCTATGGTNATTATAAGAAGTTCTGCCAATATTAATGCTCATGCNAAAACAAAATTNTCTTCNTTTTATCATGGATTATTTTTGATTGCTAGTGTATTTATTTTTCCTGAGNTTTTAGAAACNATTCCNTTAGCNTCNTTAGCNGCAATTTTAATTTTAATTGGAATTAAATTAGTAAAGATTAATGAAATTATAAGACAATTTAGAACTAAATGGGAAAATGGTTTGGTTATTGTCGTAACNATATTTGCAGTTTTANTAACAGATTTATTAATAGGNGTNGGTATAGGTTTTGTATTATCAATGTTTTTCTTATTGAGAACCAGTTATGAGCTAGCTTTTATCTCGCACGTGGATGAAAAAAATAACAAAACTGTAATTTCATTTGCTCAAATAGTATCCTTTTTAAATAAAGGTGCGCTTATGACCACTCTTCAAAANATTCCNNATGGNAGTGAAGTAAAAATAAGTGCTAAAAAATGTCATACCATGAGTAAAGAGATACAAGAAGTNATTAAAAACTTTAGAGATATCAATAGTAAAAATAAAGATATTAAACTAANNCTGATTGGGTTTGAAAAATTCTTTANTGAAGAATAATAGATTTAAAAAACTATTGACTTTGGTATAATTCCTGTTGCAATTTCTTCTACAAAATNTCCAATGCTGTCGATTATGTATAAAGTTCCATTTTGTACATAATCCTTAGCATCAGNAATNNAAANATCTTTTGTGTAAGGATTAATTTTTAAGTTGTAAAAATTNTTNTTGTTATTGAANNAAATTTCATTGGCAACTGTATCATNTAAATTTTGAATTTTGTAGATATGTTTGTTAATAAAATAAATTTGATTGGTTTGGATATCTAT
>NZID01000073.1 GCA_002691605.1 Crocinitomicaceae bacterium | reverse complement strand
ATTGCTTCCGAAAATTACGCGAGTGAATCAGTAATGAATGCTAGTGGTTCCATTCTAACCAATAAGTATGCCGAGGGACTTCCTAATAAAAGATATTATGGTGGTTGTAAAGTTGTGGACGAAATCGAAGAATTAGCTATTGAAAGGCTTAAGGAACTATTTGGGGCTTATTGGGCAAATGTTCAACCACATTCTGGATCACAAGCTAATGCTGCGGTATTTCTAGCGTGTCTAAATCCAGGAGATAGCATTCTTGGCTTTGACTTATCCCATGGAGGACATCTAACACATGGATCACCTGTTAATTTTTCTGGAAAGCTTTACGATGCACATTTTTATGGAGTTGATGAAGAAACTGGTACTATTGACTACAACAAAGTAAGAGACCAAGCTTTGAAGGTAAAACCAAAAATGATTATTTGTGGTGCATCTGCGTATTCAAGAGATTGGGACTACAAAACCTTACGTTCTATAGCAGATGAAATTGGGGCACTTCTTTTGGCAGATATTTCTCATCCATCAGGCTTAATAGCTGGTGGAATATTGAATAATCCTCTTCCTCATTGTCATATTGTAACATCTACTACCCATAAAACTTTAAGAGGACCAAGAGGAGGAGTTATTATGATAGGAAAAGATATTGAAAACCCATGGGGCCTAAAATTTAAATCTGGTAAACTTAAAAAATTATCTTCTTTAATCGACTCTGCTGTTTTTCCGGGGATTCAAGGAGGTCCTTTAGAACACATAATTGCAGCAAAAGCAGTTGCTTTTAGAGAAGCCCAAGAAGATGAATATAAAATCTATATCAAAAATGTGGTAAAAAATGCTCAATTAATGGCAGAAGAAATGATTAATAAAGGATATAAAATTATATCTAANGGTACAGACAACCATTGTNTACTGATTGATTTAAGAAATAAAAATNTTACTGGAAAAGATGCAGAAAATTCNCTTGGGTTGGCAGACATAACCGTAAATAAAAATATGGTACCTTTTGATACGCAATCTCCATTTGTAACNAGTGGTATAAGAATTGGNACAGCTGCNATAACAACTAGAGGAGTATCACAAGAAGAAATTAANGTTATNACTAACCTAATAGACCTAAGTATTAATAATTATCAAAACGAATCTGAATTATTTAAAATAAAAAGCCAAGTAAATGAGTTAATGAGCTCAAAACCTCTTTTTAAATGGTAACAAATATTAAAGCAAACAATCCGTCCTTAAAATCTTGGTTAGAAATATCTAGAGAAAGTGATTTCCCCATCCAGAATCTTCCATTTGGAATATATTCTACTAAAAACAAAACTAAAAGAGTGGGAGTAGCTATTGGTGANCAAATTCTTGATTTATCTCAATTGCTTGAACTTGGTTACCTAAATTCTTTATCCTTTTGTAAACATTGTTTTGCGAATGAATTTCTCAATAGAATGATGGGGCATGGAAAATTAGAAATCAGAGACCTTAGAAATAGAATTTCGGAATTACTTAATGTAGAAAATCCAGAGCTTTCTCAAAACAAAGAAGCCCTTAACAAAGTTTTAGACTTACAAATTGAATCTGAAATGCATTTGCCTGTAAAAATTGGAGATTATACCGACTTTTATTCAAGTGAACAACATGCATTTAATGTAGGTAGTATGTTTAGAGATCCTAATAATGCCTTGCTACCCAATTGGAAGCATATTCCAGTTGCATATCACGGCCGNTCTTCNTCNATNATCNCNTCTGGTCAGNACCTATTNNTAGGCCNAAAGGACAACAGAAGCTGGACGACAACGAAAATCCAATATTTGGCGCTTCTAAACTTTTAGATTTTGAACTAGAAATGGGTTTTATAACTTTTGATGGGAAACCACTTGGTGAACAAATTACTACCACAGAAGCTGATAATTATATNTTTGGAATGTGTTTGTTTAATGATTGGTCTGCAAGAGATATTCAAAAATGGGAATATGTTCCNTTAGGACCATTCCTTGCTAAAAACTTTGCAAGTTCTATGTCTTGTTGGATTGTAACCTTGGATGCATTAGAACCTTTTAGAACAGCTGGTCCAACGCAGACTCCTAAAGTTCTTCCGTATTTAGAATATACAGATGACAAACATATAGATATAGACTTAAGCGTTTCAATTAAGCTTCCTAGTGGTGAGGAAAAATTGGTCACCCATAGTAATTATAAGCACATGTACTGGAATATGAATCAACAATTAGCTCATCACTCTGTAAATGGATGTAATATCAATTGTGGTGATTTACTAGCCTCAGGAACCATTTCAGGTCCANAAGTTGGCTCATTTGGTTCAATGTTAGAAATTAGCTGGAGGGGTACNAAACCTATAACTATGCCAGACGGCTCGAAAAGAAAATTCATTCAAGACGGAGACTCCGTTATTTTTAGAGGTTCTGCTTTCAATAAAAACTATAAAATCGGTTTCGGTGAGCTCATATCAAAAGTTCTTCCTCCAAAATAAATTCAAAGTGAAAGAAGATTTAGAAAATAAAATGATTTTAAATGCCTACAGAGGGGTGTTAAGATCTATTAAATCTAGAAGGTCTAAAGAAGAAACCAAAATTATACGTAAGGCATTTAATTTGGCAGTCAATGCTCATAGAAACGTAAGAAGAAAATCTGGAGAACCCTATATATTTCATCCTTTAGCAGTAGCAAGAATTTGTGGTGATGAAATAGGACTAGGAACTACATCCATTGTTTGCGCATTAATGCACGACACAGTCGAAGATACATCCATTACATTGAACGATATTGAAAGAATATTTGGAGAAAAAGTTAAATCTATAATTGACGGCTTAACAAAAATTTCGGGAGAATTTGACTTTAAAAGTTCCTCTCAAGCTGAAAATTTCAAAAAAATGTTTCTCACGATTCCNGATGACGTNAGAGTAATCTTAATCAAATTGGCAGATAGACTTCACAATATGCGAACTTTGGACTCCATGAAAGAGACAAAAAAACTTAAAATTGCATCAGAAACTTCCTATCTATATGCTCCTCTAGCTCACCGATTAGGTTTTTTTTCTATTAAAACAGAACTGGAAGATTTAGCCTTCAAATTTACCCACCCCATTGAATACAATTCCATTACAAAAAAGCTTGCTAAAACTAAAGCAGTTAGAGAACGTTTTATCCAAAAATTTTCTANTCCTATCAAAAAAGAATTAGAATCTCAAGGGTTTAAATACCAACTGAAAGCTAGAA
Organism: Crocinitomicaceae bacterium; assembly: GCA_002691605.1. GTDB lineage: Bacteria > Bacteroidota > Bacteroidia > Flavobacteriales_D > Parvicellaceae > MED-G20. Next base: position 41,945 of record NZID01000073.1, on the reverse strand, counting down.
CAAAAGGGATTCCATCAATTTATAGAAAAACACAAGAAAAAGGAGTTGATTTTGAAGAAATTTTNGATGTTTTTGCATTGAGGATTATCCTTGATTCCAATGATGAAAAAGCAGATTGCTGGAAAGTTTACAGTATTGTAACCGATTTTTATATACCAAATCCTGAAAGGTTGAGAGATTGGATTTCCTACCCNAAACAAAACGGATATGAATCATTACATACTACTGTNATGAGTCCAACTGGGAAATGGGTAGAAGTACAAATTAGGACTACAAGGATGGACCAAGTTGCAGAAAAAGGATTGGCTGCTCATTGGAAATATAAAGAAAAATCACAAAATGATACTAGACTGGATAAATGGATTTCAGATGTGAGAGAAATNATGGAAAATAAGAGCAGAAATACTACAGAATTTCTTGATGATTTTAAAAATAATCTTTATAGCGAAGATATTTATGTATTTACNCCTAAAGGAGATTTAATTAACCTACCTACTAAAGCAACTGCTTTAGATTTCGCATTTTCAATTCATTCTGACGTTGGGGCAAAATGTATTGGAGCTAAGGTAAATAGTAAATTAGTTCCTTTAAGTCAAACNCTTAGAAGTGGTGATCAAATAGAAATTTTAACATCTGAAAAACAAGTTCCAAAAGAATCGTGGTTAGAATTTGTAATTACTTCAAAAGCCAAGTATAAAATAAAACAATGCCTTAAAGAAGAACATAAGGAAATAGCTGCTAATGGAAAAGAAATACTAAAGAGAAAATTAAAAAATTTAAAAATTAATTACTCAGAAGATAATTTAAAAATTCTATTAAAACATTTCAATTTTGACGAGCATCTTGAATTTTATTATCAAATTTCCAATGGTAATATCAACCTTGGAGAAATTAAACAAATTGGTGTAAAAGGTGGAGAGCTTTTTTTAAGTACATCTATCACAAAAAGTATAAAGAATACCTTTGAACATCTTGTCAAAAAAGTCAAGAATGGAAAGGGAGATGAAGATATTTTTATTGGAGACGAAGCAGACCCTAATTTAGATTATAAATTAGCTGCTTGTTGCAACCCTCTACCTGGAGATGCTGTTTTTGGGTTTATTACGATTAATGATGGAATTAAAATTCATAGAAATAATTGTCCTAATGCTAAACAATTAAGATCCAACTATGCCTACAGAGTTCTTACTGCAAAATGGAAAAGCAAAAAAATAAATGCATTCATAACTGGTCTAGAATTTACGGGAATTGATGTTGTAGGAGTTGTAAAAGAATTAACTACCATTATTTCAGAAGAGGAAGAAATCAATATGAAATCTTTGAACTTCGATACAAATGATGGGGTTTTTGAGGGCGAAATAATGCTTTATGTCTATGACAGAAGACATCTAGAAAAATTAATCAAGAAGTTAAAAAATATTAACGGAATTGAAAAAGTGGTAAGAATAGAATAATGTCAAAGTATTGTACTATTTTTATCTTTTAAAAATGTTAATTGGAAGAATTATCTGACATACTAGAAAGAGTAAGAAAAGTTTTCTCCAACTATTTAAGTGAAAAAGGGCACAGAAAAACACCTGAGAGATTTGCCATTTTAGCTGAAATTTATGGAATCAAAGGGCACTTTGACATTGAGGAACTTTATAAAAACATGAAAGATAAAAACTACAGAGTAAGTAGAGCTACTCTTTATAATACTATAGAACTTCTGATGGATTGCGATTTAATTAAGAAACACCAATTTGGTCAAAATAGTTCTCATTTTGAAAAGTCATTTGAATTTAAACAACATGATCACCTAATTTTAAACGATGGAGAAGTTATAGAATTTTGTGACCCTAGAATTCAAAATATTAGAAGAACTATTGAAGAAATTTACGATGTAAGTATTAGCGACCATAAATTATACTTTTACGGTAAAAAGAATTCATAAATGTTGAAAATTAATATTGATAAAAGATCTAACTTATTATGGGTGAATCTTGAGGGGAAATTAATTAATGAACAAGACAGTAAAAAAATAAGTGAGCAAATAATCAAAGAAATATCTAAAAAATATAACACTGTTATAATTAACTTGTCCAAATTAAATTATATCAATAGCTCTGGATTTAATAATTTTTTAAAAATACTAACTTCTTCAAGAAATTTAGGCGGAGATACTATTCTTTGTAATCCCAACTCTTTAATTGAAAAACTATTAATTACTACCAAATTAAATACTATTTTTAACATTCAATCTGAAATAGAAAATCTGGAAGATTTTTTGAATAAAAATTAATATGGCAGTAGATGTATTATTAGGTCTCCAGTGGGGGGACGAAGGAAAGGGAAAGATAGTTGATTTTTTAACGCCAAAATACGATATTATAGCTCGTTTTCAGGGAGGACCTAATGCTGGTCACACACTAGAATTTGAAGGAATTAAACATGTTTTACACACCATTCCATCTGGAATTTTCAGAGACAATGTTATTAATGTAATTGGGAATGGAGTTGTAATAGATCCCGTAATTTTAAAAAATGAAATTGAACAACTTGAGAAACTAAATGTCAATGTTAAAGAAAAATTATTAATTTCTAAGAAAGCTCATTTAATTTTACCTACCCATAAATTATTGGATAAAGCTTCTGAAATTGCCAAGGGAAAACATAAGATAGGCTCTACTTTAAAAGGTATCGGACCAACTTACATGGATAAAACTGGAAGAAACGGTTTGAGAGTTGGAGATATTAAAAGTGAAGATTTTAAAGAAAAGTATAATCGTATAAAAAATAAACATTTTGCACTATTAAAAGATTCTAATTTAATTAAGGGAATTAAAAGTTTAGAAAATGAATTTTTAATGTGTATCGACTACCTAAAGAACTTTGAACATATAGACAGTGAACATTTTCTTAATAATGCTTCTGAATATGGAAAAAAAATTCTTGCTGAAGGTGCTCAAGGAACTCTTTTAGATATTGACTTTGGAACTTATCCTTTTGTAACCTCTTCCAATACAATAACTGCTGGTACTTGTACTGGACTTGGAATTGCCCCAAACAAAATCCAAAAAATTGTGGGTATTTTCAAAGCCTACTGTACAAGGGTAGGTAGTGGTCCTTTCCCATCAGAGTTACAAAATGAAGTTGGAGAAACTATGAGAAAAATTGGGCATGAGTACGGGGCTACAACTGGAAGAGAAAGAAGATGTGGATGGATAGACTTGCCTGCATTAAAATATGCTATTATGATAAATGGAGTAACGGAACTCTCTATGATGAAAGCTGATGTTTTAGATTCGTTTGAAGAAATATATGTGTGTACTCATTATTTACAAGATGGAAAAGAAATAGACTTTTTTCCTTTTGAACTTTCAGACAATACCCAGCCAGTATTGAAAAAAATTAAAGGCTGGAATATGGACATTACTAAAATTGAAGAGGAAGTTGATTTTCCCATTGAACTATCCAATTATATAAAATTTTTGGAGAAGGAACTTCATGTTCCAATAAGTATTGTTTCTGTTGGGCCAAATAGGTCGGAAACTATTATTAGATAATTACGTACTTTATTGTAAGAATTATCGTTCCAAATTTGATGAAACCCTATTTAATATTAATCTTCTATATTCTATCTTCTTTCTTTTGCGAAATTCCCAGTCAAATAAAAAAGATAAATTTTACTTCTAAAGAAAGTAAAGGAATAGTAATTAATAATAAAAAATTACTCATATTATGGAAGGATGTTCAATTCAATCATAATGCTACTATTTTAAAATGTGATAGTGCCATTTATGAAAGAACCAATAATTCATTTATTGCCTATCAAAATATAGAAGTTAATGAAAATGACAGTGTTCAAATTTATGGTGACAGTATTCATTATTTCGGAGATTTAGAAACTGCATATATATATGGAAACGTAAAAGTAATTTCAGAAAAAATAACTATTTCAACAAATCAACTGATATATGATAGAAATCTCAAGCAAGTTCTATATAATCAAGGAGCTATCGTAAATGACATCAATAAAGGGTATACTATAGAAAGTAGAAAGGGAATCTTTAAGACCCAAAAGAAGTATGTTTTTTTCAGAGAAAATGTAGCTTTAGTACATAAAGATTATAAAATATTTAGTGACAGTTTAATTTACCATACATCCAGTCAAAAATCTGATATAATTGGAAATGCAGAAATTCAAACAAACAATAGCCAGATATATTGTAAAAAAGGATGGTTTGATAATAAGAACAAAATAGCTTCATTTAAAGATAGTGTGGTCTTTAAAAATAAAAGTCAAATCCTCTATGCGGATAGTGTATTTTACAATGAAAAAAATGGGACGTCTTATGCGGAAGGTAACGTTGAAATAAAAGATGATACAAATAAATTCATAATTAAAGGTAAATATGGTATTTTTAATGAAATAACTGATTCCATAAATGTCTGGGATTTTGCATCTTTTTTTCAATACAACAAAAAAGATACCATTCAAATTTATGCTGACCGTTTTTTAAGTTTTTCAGACTCCAGTAAAACTATTTTTATATGCTATAACAATGCTGTGATAAGTGGCAGTATAATTCAAGGAGATTGTGACTCCATATATTATAATAAAAGTGATTCACTTTTAAAATGTATTAAAAACCCTGTGATTTGGATGGATAAAAACCAAATAATAGGAGACAAAATTGAATTTATAGCATTTGAAGGTAATATCTATAAAATGAATATTAAAAATAATTCCCAAATTATAACTAAAAGGGATAGTATTCACTACGACCAAATTAAAGGGGAAGAAATAGATGGTTTTTTTGAAAATAATGAGTTAAAGATATTAGACGTGAATATCAATAGTGAAGCAATATATTACACACAAGAAGAAGGAGATACACTAGTTAATGAAGTTAATTTCATTTCTAGCGAATCTATGCGAATTAATATCGAAAATAATCGTATTGAAAATATCAAATTCAATGAAAATCCAAAAGGAAGAACTGAACCCTTAGATGGAGAAAATAATGGTCTATATTTGGATGATTTTAAAATAATCAAAAAAAGAACCTACTCAGAAAAATATTTCTCAGCAAAAGGAGATTCTCCAAATGGTAATTGAATCTTTTCTAAATTAGTTGTAATAAATGAATTAATATAAGTTGTAGATTCATTTAATGTTCCGTTTTCAACCAACTTATCAAGTTCATTAAAATGGTATATAGTAATGTTTCCATTTATAGAAAAAGCAACGTTATTTCTGTTTAGTAAGTCTAAGTTTAAATCATTATTTATTTCATTAATCCACCTAATATGAGCATCTACCGATCTACCACACATTGGTGATCCCAAATATTGGGCACCTATAACTAAGATCTTATCTTTAAGAAATTTTAAATAACCTTCTAATTGTTCTCCATGAGATTTCCATGAACTTTTGAAATCATTAAAAGAACAGGTAATATTATTTTTAGTATATGAAGTTAAAGGCTTAGAAGAAATATAAACCCAAATTCTAGATTTATGATGTATAAGATCAAATATCATAAATCCGCAGCATTTGCAATTAACTCGGCAATATCTAAAACTTTAATTTTTTCCTCTTTTTCAAAATGTTTTACTCCGTCAGTCATCATGGTATTACAAAAAGGACAACCTGTTGCAATATAATCAGGATTAACTTCAATTGCATCTTGGGTTCTCTCTATATTAATTTCTTTATTGCCTTTTTCTGCTTCCTTAAACATTTGAGCTCCTCCTGCTCCACAACATAAACCATTGGCTTTAGATCTCTTCATTTCGGACAACTCAGAATCCAGCTTTTTTAATACCTCTCTCGGGGCTTCGTAAACCTGATTAGCTCTTCCTAGGTAACATGGATCATGAAATGTTATTTTTTTTCCTTCAAAACTACCGCCACCTTTCAATAATAATCTTCCTTCTCTTATTAATTGATTGATTAACTGTGTATGGTGAACTACCTCAAAATCAGCTCCTAAATCAGGATATTCATTTTTTAAGGTGTTGAAACAATGTGGACAACCTGTTACAATTTTTTGAATATTATATCCTTTAAGTAATTCTATATTTTGTATTGCTTGCATCATAAATGCAAATTCATTACCAGCTCTTTTAGCAGGATCACCCGTACAAGATTCTTCGGGACCTAAAACAGCAAATTTTATATTACAATAATTTAAAATTTTGACAATTGCTTTAGTAATTTTCTTAGCTCTATCATCAAAACTTCCTGCACAACCTACCCAAAATAAGATGTCTGGTCTTTCATTATTAGCAAGCATTTCAGCAACAGTTGGAACTTTTAGTTTGTTCATATACTTATTCTTCAGCCCATTTTATTCTATCAACTTGCGAAAACTGCCATGGAGCACCATTATTTTCTATGTTAGTCAACATTCCCGTTAACTCTGAAGGAATTTTAGACTCTTCCATTACCAAATATCTTCTTAAATCAATAATTATTGATAATGGATCTATATTAACAGGGCATTCTTGAACGCATGCATTACATGAAGTACACGCCCAAATTTCTTCTTCAGAAATATAATCCCCTAATAATGATTTATTATCTGTGTAGTCATTTCCATGTTTCCTTCTATTTCTTCCAATTTCCTCTAGCCTGTCTCTAGTATCCATAATGATCTTTCTAGGGCTGAGTTTTTTACCAGTTATATTTGCAGGACATGCAGAAGTACATCTTCCACACTCTGTGCAAGTGTAAGCATCCATTAGATTTTTCCAAGTTAAATCTTCTACATCTTTTGCACCAAATCTATCAGGTAATTTATTGTTATTTGAATCAATAGAAGCATAAGGATCAAAATTAGGATCCAACATTTTACTCACCTCTTCTTTTACAGAATTTAAATTATTAAAGGCTCCTTTTTCTGATAAATTACTATAGTAAGTATTGGGAAATGCCATTAAAATATGAAAATGCTTTGAAAATGGGAGGTAGTTTAAAAAAGCAAAAACAACTAATATATGACCCCACCATCCAACTCTCTCTAAAAGAATTAATGTTGAAACTTCAAATTGATTAAAAAAGTAAGGAGCAGTGAAAGACGATATAATAAAATCAAAAGAACCAGACCCTTCTACGTGTGATTTTCCTTTTAGAAAAAGGGACTCATCAGCACCATTCATAGTAAATACACATATTAATAGAACAATCTCTAGATATAAAATAATGTTTCCATCTAATTTTGGCCACCCATTCATTTCAGACATTTGAAATTTAGGAACCTTTAAAAGGTTTCTTCTTGCTAAAAAAACCAATGTTGCTACAAAAGCTAAAACCGAGAGAATTTCAATCATATTTATTAGGAGAATATAAACACTCCCTAATTTATCCCAAAAAAAACGATGACTTCCTGTTAATCCATCTATGATTATTTCAATCAACTCTGTTGAAGTAAATAAAAATGCTACATAAATAAATAAATGAAAAATAGCGGGTAGAAATCTCTGAAACATTTTCTTTTGACCTAGGGCAATAAGAAGTGTGGTTTTCCATCTTTTTGCCTTTTGATCCGATCTGTTTAAAGGTTTTCCAATTAATATATTTTTCCTGATTTTAGAAATATTAAAACCAAAAAAACCAAATCCAAATAGTAAGACAACACTAAAAATAAATCGACTTAACATGAAAAATAAATTTAACAACTATTTTTCAAGAGAGTCTACCGCAAATTTCTTGAGTAACTTCTCATCTCTTGAATCTAAAATACTTTTATCCTTACCACCAAAAATACTAAATTGCACATATCTTTTAGGTTGTGTTTTAATATTTTCTAAAAGTCTGCTTGCCTCATTAATCATCGTATTTACAGAATAATACATTGTAGAATCTTTTATTAAATGAGTTAAAGTTCCGTCACCATTCTGAATATCATATAGTATCATATTTACCTCTTTAAGAGATTCTTTTGCATTTTCAATCGTAGAATTAATATCAGAGGACAAAAGAGTATCGGATAAATTAGAGGCATTTTTTAATATCTTATTAATTACTTCATTACTTTCTTTCAAATTATAGGTAACTGTTTTTACGTTAGAAACTATGTCACTTATATTGGATCTTTCTGATTTTACTAGACTGCTAATTTCTAAAGAAACTCTTTCCAAATTTCTTATAGAATTTTTAATCCCATCAAATGACGCATCTAGATTATCAGTATTTCTACTGAAAATAGCTTCAATTGTTTTAATTGCAGAATCTGCCGTACTAATTAACTCATTGGTTTTTTTCTCCAATGGGATTAGTCTTTCATTAATCTGATCTTCTAGCGCTAAAGAAACAGATGAAGGAATGGTGTCTTTAGATTTATGAAAATTCAAAGAATCTCCCCATGATATATCTAAATATGCACCTGAAAGCAAATCTGAATTAAGTAAGATGGTAGTTCCTTTTCTTAATTTTTTAATTTTTGGATTATTTAATTCAAATTCAACAATAATTGAATTGAAATTATTAGGATCAAAAGTTACATTAGTAATTATTCCCACTTTTAAACCGTTTAAATTGACTGGTCTACCTGTTGTAAGCCCTTCAGTATTAGAAAATTTACTGTAATAAATATACCTTGATTTCCATAATTCTTGGCCTTTAAGAAAGTAAGAACCAACCACTATGATCATGATTCCTATAGTAGAAATTATACCAATTAAAAATTGTTTTTTAGGAATATTCATTTTTTCATTTTACTGTTTAATCCAGTCTAATCTTTTTCCATCTTTAAAAGAAATTACAAAGGCAGACTCATATCCAGCTTTTTTAACTTCTTCTAATTGTTCATTAATGGTAGTTAAATTTGGAGTAAGACCATAAGTGTATTTATAAAATTTTCCACTAATATACACTTCTACGTCTTTTAATCCATTAAAGTTTTCAGGAAGTATTGGAATTTTCACACTTGAAGTTGCAATTTGAACTTTATATATCTTTCCTTTTTCAGATTGAGTTTTTGTGGAATCGCGCATATTTTCGTCATTATATTTTGAAAGCGATTCATCAACATTATCGTATTTATTCTTATAGTTTTTAAAACCCTCAAAAAGATGATTAGCTAATTTTGTTTGTCCATTTTTTGAAATTAAAAGTCTTTCATCTTTAGGATTAGATAAAAATCCAAGTTCTACTAGAACTGCTGGCATTGTTGCCCTGTATAACACCATGAATCCAGCTTGTTTTACTCCCCTGTCTCTTAATCCTAACTTTAATTTTGAATCTTTTTGAATAGCATTTGCCAATATCAAACTTTGATCTAGAAAAGCATTTTGACGCATAGAAAGTGCAATATAAGCATCCGGATCATTGGGGTCAAATTCTGAATAGGTTTGCTGATTATTTTCTTCCATTAAAATAGCTGAATTTTCAAATTTAGCTACTTCTAAAGCTGCTTGTGACTTATGCAATCCAAGTACCCAAGTTTCAAATCCATGAGCAGAAGGAGATTCTATGGCATTGGCATGAATTGAAATAAATAAGTCAGCACCTATTTCGTTAGCTATTTTCGCTCTCTTTGCCAATCCTATAAATCGGTCATTGTCTCTTGTATAAATCACCTTAACCTTAGGAAAATTCTTTTTTATTAAATCACCTAATAATAAACTCACTTTCAATACGACTGTTTTCTCGTAGTTATTATTAGGACTAATTGCTCCAGGGTCTTTACCGCCATGACCAGGATCAATTACAACAGTATTGATTCCTAAACCAGTTTGAGGGTAATTAGTTTGAATACAAAATACTAAAAGAAATAATAAGAAATTAACTCTTAAAATTAGTACCACTATATTTGTATAATTTTGTTTCAATTTTTTCGTTTGAAAAATAAATCTTCTTTTAAGTTAATCAAAAAAATATGATTGAACTTTTTATCAAATTTAAGTTCCTAGAGGGGTTATTGAAAGAATATTTTAGGCTATTTATACTCTTCACTGTGTTAATAAACAACTCTAACGCTTTTTGTCAGAAAGACAGTACTCCTCATATATCTAGCCAATTAGAAAACACCTTAAATTGGAATGCTAAAGACTCTATCATATTAGATATGAAAAATAAACAGACTTTTCTGTATAAAGAAGGACATATAGACTATGGAGAAATTATTTTAGACGCATGTTATATTAGGTTCAATTTTGAATCTAAGACCGTATTTGCTAAGTATTGTTTAGATAGTAATAATCAAAAAATAGGAAAACCTGTTTTATCAGATGGATCTACTTCTACATCTTCAGATTCTTTAAAATATAATTTTGAAACCAAAAAAGGCATTACTTATGAGGTTAAATTACAGGAAGGGGAAAGTTATATTCACAGTCAAAAAGTAAAGCGACAAAATAATGGTGACATTCACATAAAAAATGCACTTTATACTACATGTGACCTAGATCACCCTCATTTTTATTTTAAATTAAGAAAGGCTGTTATCAAACCTGATGATAAAATCGTATCAGGTCCAGTAAATTTATTTATTGCAGACATACCAACACCTCTTGGATTGCCTTTTGCATTTCTACCCAACAAAAAAAACAAAAGCTCTAATGGGGTGCTTATTCCAACTTATGGAGAATCTCAAGGATTAGGATTCTATTTATTAGGTGGGGGATATTATCATCAATTTAAAAATGGTAAATTAAGTACTTCATTAACTGGAGATATTTATAGTAGGGGATCTTGGGGACTAAGTAATACTACTCAATATAAAGTTAGATACAAGTACAATGGTCAATTTCAGCTTTCTTACAGAAACGTCGTAAGAGGAGAAAAAGATTTTCCTGATTTTAACAAGTCAAGAGAGTTTTTCATCCGCTGGAATCATCAAAATGATGCTAAATTAAATCCTGGAAGTACTTTTAAAGCACTAATTAATGCAGGTACAACAACTAATTTTAGAAATGATTATAATAACATTTCTGCTCAAAACTATTTGACCAATACTTTCAATTCTAATATTGCATGGAGTAAAAGATTTAACGGAAAAATCAGTTCCAACTTAAATACCAATTTAAGGCACACTCAAAATGGAAATACCGGCCAAATGATTTTTACACTACCGGAAATTGCTTATAACGTTAATAGATTTTACCCTTTTAAAATGATGAGGAAAAACAGCATCAATAAAAATTTTATTCATGATATTATTGATCAAACTAATATAAATTATCAAATGAATACTAAAAATCAGATAAGTGTCAATTCAGAAGATCTTTTTAACAGTAACGCAGTAGATTTATTTTCTAATGGAAAAAGTGGTATGAGACACAACATAAATGCCTCAAGTTCAATCAAGCTTTTTGGAAAAAATGTAACCATTAATCCATCCTACAGGCTATCTTCTTTATGGTATTTAGAACAAATAAATAAATCTTGGAACGATAATGAAAATACAGTCATAACGGATACTTTAAAAGGTTTTTCTCAAGTATTTTCTCAAAACTTCAGTGCCTCTGCTACTACAAAGATTTATGGCTTTTATCAATTTGCTAAGTTTTTAAGAGGTAAAAATGATTCCAAGATTAGACATACTATCACTCCAAATATCAATTTTACTTACAGACCCAATTCTCATCCTTGGTCTACATATCAATCTGATTCTTTGGAAAATATGCAAACTTATTCGCCATTTTCAAACAATATTTATGGGACTATAAATTCTTCTGAGTCTGGAAGATTAGGTTTTAGTTTAATTAACTCCTTAGAACTTAAAAAAAGAAATTTAAATGATACTACTGAAAATGAACCTTATGTAAAATCGAAAATATTAGACAACTTAAGTATTACATCGGGTTATGATTTGATTAAAGATTCTTTCCAACTTGACAATATTCAAATTATTGGAAGGACAACCCTTTGGAAAAAAGTCAATTTCAGATTTGCAGGAAGATTAGATCCGTATCAATATATCAATGGGGAAAGAGTCAATAACTACCAATTTGCGGTAAATAAGAAGTTAGGAACAATAAGGTCTGCTAATATGGCAATTGGTACTAGTTTAAAATCTTCAAAAAATAATAAAGAAAAATATGAAAGTGATAAAGGTCCAAAAGAAGAGTTAGATATGATTAATGCTAATTCTGATATGTATATAGACTTCAATATTCCATGGACGATAGGAGTAGATTACAAAGTGGATTACCGAAGAGTCATCAATTCTAATCTTGATACTTCTTACGTTACTCAAAGCGTTGGCCTTCGAGGCGATTTAAGTATTACTAAAAATTGGAAAATTTCCTATATGACTAATTATGATTTTGTGAATAAAGAATTCAGTTTTACATCCATAAATATTGGCAGAGATTTGCACTGTTGGCAAATGAGTTTCAATTGGATTCCTATAGGTTTTATGAGAAGTTATAATTTAAACATAAGTGTAAAATCGTCCATACTTCAAGATCTTAAGCTACAAAGAAGAAGAACTTGGTATGATAATAATATACCCTAAAATGAAAAAAGCTATTAATATATCCAATGCTCCAGATCCTGTAGGCCCTTACAGTCAAGCAGTAGAATTCAATGATTTACTTTTTGCAAGTGGTCAGATTGCAATTGATCCTAGTAACGGAAACCTAAATACTGAATCAATTAATACTGAGTTAAATCAGATATTTAAAAATATAGATGCCTTACTAAAGGCTTCAAAACTTAAAAGATCTAATATTTTAAAATGTTCTATTTTTTTAAAAAATATGGATGATTTTGAAAAAGTAAATGATTTATACTCCAGCTTTTTTATAAAACCTTATCCTGCTAGAGAAACTGTTCAAGTATCAAAACTTCCCAAAAATGCAAATATTGAAATTAGTTTTATTGCAGGCAAATAGCATCTTTAACTTAAATTTAAGAACTCATTCCATAATGGGTCAATTGGTGGATTTGCAGAAATTGTTGTAGGCTCTTTTTTAATAGGATGTACAAAAGAAAGAGACTTTGCAAATAAATGAATTCCCCCATCCTTATTAGTTCCTTTTGCTCCGTACTTTACATCTCCTTTTATTCTACAACCTATAAAAGAGAGTTGGACCCTGATTTGATGATGTCGGCCAGTTAAAGGATTAATTTTTAAATAAAAATAGTTTTTACTTCTTCCTACTAATTGGTAACTTAAAATAGCTTTTTTGCTTCCTTTTACTTCTTTTTCATAGGCTCTCGATCTATTTTTATCTTGATTTTTTTTTTAACCAGTTAATTAATTGTTCTTCTTCTAAAGGAGGTTTTTCTTCAACAATTGCCCAATATTCTTTTTTGATTTTTTTCTCTCGAAATAATTCATTCATTCTTGTAAGAGCCTTAGATGTTCTAGCAAAAATAATTACCCCTCCAACTGGTCGATCTAGTCGATGAATAATACCCAAAAATACCTCTCCTGGCTTTTTATATTTTTTTTTGATATATGCCTTTACTTTTTCCGCAAGTGTGGTATCTCCTGTTTGATCAGATTGTATAATTTCACCTGACAACTTTTTTACAGCTATTAGATGGTTATCTTCGTATAAAACTGTTAAAATCAAATTAATATTGCTCCTTAGAATTTGGGAAATCTTCTGATTTTACATCCTTTTTAAAACTACTACAGGCATTATATATTTCTTGATGTAAGTTATGGTATCTCCTAAGAAATCTAGGAGAAAACTCCTGGGTAATGCCTAGCATATCATGAAGAACTAAAACCTGACCATCAACTCCACCTCCAGCTCCAATACCGATAACGGGAATATCTAATTTTTCAGCTATTAAGGAAGCTAGTTTTGCAGGGATCTTTTCTAATATAATGGCAAAACATCCTGTTTTTTGGAGTAATAAGGCATCTTCAATTAATGCATTAGCCTCTTCTTCTTCTCTGGCTCTAACTGTATAAGTTCCAAATTTATAGATGGACTGGGGAGTTAGTCCCAAATGGCCCATTACAGGGATACCTGCAGATAGAATCCTTTCTACAGACTCTACAACTTGTCTGCCACCTTCCAGTTTAACGGCATGAGCTTCTGCCTCTTTCATTATTCTTATTGCAGACCTAAGAGCTTCACGAGAATCTCCTTGGTAATTACCAAAAGGAAGATCTACCACTACTAATGACCTATTTATTGCTCTTATTACAGATGCAGCATGATAGATCATTTGATCCAGAGTAATAGGCAAAGTAGTTTCATGGCCTGCCATTACGTTTGAAGCTGAATCACCAACAAGAATAACGTCAATTCCAGCTTGATCAACAATTTTTGCAATTGAAAAATCATAGGCAGTTAACATGGATATTTTTTCATTTTGACTTTTCATTTCTTGAAGAACATGAGTAGTCACTCGTTTTATATCTTTGTGCAATGACATCTTTATAATTTTTACAAATTTGACGTTTTATTGTGTAAATAATATTTATAATCTACTTTTTTTAAATTCTTCTAAAAAAAAAATTGCGTTAATTAAGCACATTATTATTCTTTTTTTATTTTTTTTAATCCCATTTACAAGTTTTTCTAATCATATAAGTGGGGTTATTTCAGATAACAATGGAGAACCGTTACCCTTTGCATCCATTTATATTAAAAATAGCACCTATGGGGTTAGTTCAAATGCTTTTGGGGAATATTTTATTGAACTTGAACCTGGATCATATACTATCGTCTTTAGTTATATAGGTTATAAAAATTTAGAAAAAGCAGTCACCCTTATAAATAATCCTCTAAAATTAAATATTGTTTTAAGCGAAAATGATCAAAATTTATTTGAATATGAGGTAGTATCGAATACTAAAAACAAAGCTTTAGAAATTATAAATCAAGTTAAAAAAAATAATAAAAATCAAATTCAAAAAAATAGTTCTTGTGTAGAATATTTAAAAAATACTATAGAAAAAAGACAATTTAAGCTAAAAAGAAAAGATACTATAGAAATATGGCAATTAGACACTACTCAACAAATAAATTTTAAAAATGATGTACTAAAATTTGTAGAAACATATGGGAATTTGTATAGAATAAATGGAGAGAATAATTTTTGGGACTACAAGGCCTATCATGATTTTGCAGATACTAAAAAAGAACAAGATTTTGTAATTATACAATCTTTTGAAGATTTTGGAGAATATAATATAACTCCTCAATACGAAATAAAGGATCCTTATGAAATCTTAAATTCTTTATCTGAAATAGAATTTGACCTTTTTCAAAAAAATATAAATGTTTCTATATCTAACAAACCCATAATTTCACCTCTAGCTCCAGGATCAAGAACCTATTACAAATATGATTATTTAGGTTTTATTCCTAATGAGGACTCCAACAAAATATATAAGATTAAAATCACTCCTAGATTTAAAAATGAACCATTATTAAAGGGAGTAATATTTGTAAAAGATAGTTTATTCAATATTGAGTCATTGGAATTGGAATTAAGTGGCCCCATTCAATCAGAATTTAAAATTGAAAACTTTCATATTATTCAAAATTATACACAATTAGAAAATCAAAACCTGCTAAAAAGAAAAATCATAGACTATAGTATAAAAGAAGATATTCATAAAATTCTAGGAAATACAGTTGCAGTTTATAGCCAATTTAAATTGGACGAAGACCTTCCTAATTATTTTAAAAAAAATCAAATTAAATACTTTGATGATTCTTCATTTTATAAAACCAATAATGAATGGAAGAACTTTCGTTCTTTAGACCTAAAAGAAAACGAAAAAGACTATGTGAAATATACCGACAGTCTTAGACAATATTACCAAAGTGAAGAATATGCTCTAAAACAAGATAGTAGCTATAATAAAATTACCTGGGCAAAAGTGCTTTGGGAAGGAGTAGGTCGAAAAAATAGATTTAAAGGATATTCATTTTATATATGGCCATTCATTTCACAATTTAATATTTTTGGTGTTGGAGGATATAGACATAACTTAGGATTTAATTACAACCAAAACATTAAAGATTTATATAAAATTAGCACAGAAAATAGAATTGACTATGGGATTGTAAATAGAGACTTTAGAGGTTCTGCCAATATTTCAGTAATTTCTAATAATAAAAAATATAAACAATTAACACTAACTATTGGAGACGAATATAAAATCATCAATAGATTTCCTTCCATTACCACCGCATTTTCAAGAAGTAATTATGTTAGATCACAAAATTTAGAGTCTGCTTACAGAACAGAAGTATTAAATGGTTTATACGGTGAATTTAAAATTACCTATTGCTTTCAAACTCCTATTAATAATTTAGATTTATCTACTGACTGGTTTTCACCATTAGATTCTGCAGCTAAACTCAACCCAATAAATTTTAAACCTTACACCAAATTTGAAAGTAGAATTCAACTTACATGGCTGCCTTTTCAAAAATATTATTTTAAGAAAAATAGAAAAATTATTTTAGGGACTAATTACCCTACTGTAAATTTAATTTACAGAAAAGGTGTTCCTAAACTATTTCAAAGTGAGGTGAATTTTGACTACTTAGAAATGGGGATAAATGACGAGTTTTCAATTCCTCATTTAGGAAAATCTAAATGGAATATTCAGTTAGGTTCGTTTATCAATAAAGAAAATTTAAGAGTTATTGAATGGAAATATTTCAGAGGATCAGACCCAGGTTTTTTTAGTAATCCATTAACTTCTTTCCAACTTTTAGGTCCTACCAAGATTACCGAAAATTCTTATTTTAGAGCTAATTATGTCCACAGCTTTGAAGGAAATGTATTTAATAAAATCCCATTGATAAGTAAGTTAGGACTTCAACTTTCTGGTGGAATGGCAAGTTTAATAATTCCAGATATTGAAGAGCAACATATAGAAGCTTTTATTGGCATTTCAAGACCTTTTAAAATTTGGGGTGGATTAGTAAAATTTGGAATATATTTTTCTTCAGCTATTAATTCTGAAGGCGCTGATTTTGAAATTAAATTTGGAGCAAACGGCTACAACTCCATGAGAAATCAGTGGGATTATTAATTTTTCACAGGGATATTTTTCAAAACCTCAATTAGTAAACTCCAAAATTTTTCTACAGATTTTATATGTACTTTCTCATCTGGAGAATGAGGATTTTTAATTGTTGGGCCAAAGGAAATCATGTCTAATCCGGGATATCTTTCATTGAGAATACCACATTCTAAGCCAGCATGACATGCTTGTACTTTAGGTTCAGATTGAAACATCTCTTTATATAATGAAACCATGATATCTAAAATGGGAGAATTGGGATTGGGTTCCCATCCTGGATAAGAACCTGAATGCTCAACCTCAGCTTTTATATTTAAGAAGCAAGAACCAATAACTCTCGCAATATCATGTTTGGAACTTTCAAGAGAACTCCTTTGCAAACTTTGAGTTGTAAAACTTCCATTTTTTAAAATTACTCTGGCTAAAGATGAAGAAGTTTCTACTAAACTCTTAATAGATTGACTCATTTTATAAACCCCATTAAAAACTGAATAAATAGTTTGAACTACTTCTTTAGAATCAGTGAATGAAAGACCTTCACTAGGTAGATCGATCTTATTAACCTCAAAGGCTAAGTGAGGTTCTGTAATTCTAAATTCATTTTTAATATTTGAAATAATTTGATCCAGTTCGGTTAAATACTTATCACTATTTACCACAATTTTAGAAAATGATTCTCTTGGAATAGCATTTCTTAAACTTCCTCCATCTATTTCTACAATATTTAAATTAAAATCGAGCGCAGTATGGAGCAATCTATTCATGATTTTGTTAGCATTTCCTCTTTCTAGATGAATATCCATTCCAGAATGTCCTCCTTTTAATCCTTTAACAATAATCTCTAATGCTAGCCCATTTGAAATTTTGGAGATTTGATAGGTTTTAGAACTATTGGTATCAATTCCTCCAGCACAGCCAATACTAAATTCATCATCATCTTCAGTATCTAAATTCAATAATATTTCTCCGTTTAATAATCCTTGTTCTAATTCAAAAGCTCCAGTCATTCCTGTCTCTTCATCAATGGTAAATAATGCTTCTAATGTAGGATGTTCAATATCGTTACTAGATAATAAAGTCATAATACTAGCTACTCCCATACCATTATCTGCTCCCAACGTAGTTCCTTTTGCAGTAACCCAATCTCCATCAATATAGCTTTGAATTCCTTCATTATAAAAATCAAAATTAGTGTCTGCATTTTTTTGATGAACCATGTCTAAGTGACTTTGTAAAATAACTGTTTTTCTATCTTCCATTCCTGTAGTGGCAGGTTTTATAATAATTACATTACCACATGGATCTTCATAGGTAGATAAATTTAAATTATGACCGAAATTTTTTATGAAAGAAATTACTCTTTCCTCTTTTTTAGAGGGTCTTGGAACAGCGTTTAAATCTTCAAAATTATTCCAAACTTCTTTAGGTTCTAGTTCTCTTACTTTCATTTAATTTCTCGTTTATAAAATTGATAATTAGCTGTTTGCTTAACTAGTTTTAGATTTTTGGATTTTTCTAGCTGTTTGATGGGTCTACTCTTTTTTGTAACAAAATAAGATGTTCTATCGTTTTTTCCATTAATTAACCAATTCAGTACATACCCATTGAACTTGTTTTTCTCATTTCTATTTAAGTCATTTAAAGAAGATGAAGAAAAATAATTATTCAATATTTCGGATTTTGTAATATATAATTGATCTGATGAATCTAATTCATCTATTTGAGAGTAAAAATAATGAGCATAACTTTTAAAACCTACAGTTGTAATATACTTTTTTTCATTAGAGATATCTTCATAAAACTTTATTGCATCTCCTTGAATTGCCATTTCAATTTTTGGAACAATATAATGTCCCATAAGAGCAAAAGTTAAACCTATTAAGATACTAAATGATGCTAAATATTTTATAATATTTGTATTGATCCTAATTAACCAAATTATATTTGCAGCCACTAAAATTAAGGGAATTATCCATTCCCATCCATACCAAAATAATTCAACATTTAAAACATCTTTAACATTAGAATCAGTAATAAAAGAAGAAATAGTATCAATTTTATAAGTTAATAAATACAAAATAATGGCTATGAATAACCCCATACAGGAGGATAGAATAACAAGGGGAATTTTTAATACTCTTTTTAAACTCTTACCCATAAAAATTTTATATGTTTCCACTGCGGCTAAAAAAGATAAAGGAATATAAGACATTGAAGTATAATGAATGATTTTAGTAGACACCATTGTAAACAATATTAAAACCGTCCAGAGAAGAATGCGCATCAATTTTTCAAAAATAATTTCAGATCCTGAATCTTTAAGCGCATTTCTTAACCCTAAAAAAGAAAAAGGGATACAACCAATTAACACCACCAAAAAATGGTAATATAAAGGTTGTTTATGACCCGCTACAGGCTGGGAAAAAAGTTCTAACTGATATTGGACGAATTCTACCATAAACCAAGGCCCTTTGTGAACTAATTCAAATATGTACCATGGAGAGGAAACTATTATTAATGGTAGAATAAAGTAAATTATTTGTTTTAAAGAAAGGTATTTCTTATTGAAAAGAAGAAAAATAGAACAAGATAAAATCACAATTAATAGACCAACAGGTCCTTTTGTTAAAATAGCAAGACCTGAAAATAACCCTGAAAGAAAAATATTTAAAGTGTATTTAAAATTAATTGATAAGTAGAAATAATAAATGGCTAAAAAAATAAAAAGATTGAAGTAAGGATCAATTATCCCGCTTCTAAAATATAAATTGGGTAAAAACCCACTCAGAAAAATTATAGACCAAATCCATCCAAAAGTTTTGTTTTTGAGATTGGATCATATTTTAAATAATAAAAATGGAACCAAAATTGAAAGAACAGCATTGGGTAATCTAGCGGCAAAACTACTTACACCAAAGTAGTTCATAGATAATGCCTGCAGCCAAAAATATAGAGGGGGTTTTTCATGAAATGGTTCAAAATTTACCATCACTTGAAAAAAATTACTCGATACCAACATTTCTCTGGAAGATTCTGCAAAATTAATTTCATCCCAATCGAATAAATTATAGCTTCCAATAAATGGAATCACTAAAACCATGGCATAGAATAAAAAAAATAAAAAAGGCTTTATATCTGATTTACTCATTTTGAGGTTTTACAAAAGATATTCCTGAAATTAACTTGTCAAAAAAAGTTACTATTAAAAGTGAAATAAAAGATCCAATTAGTGATCCAAACCACACGTCTATCAAAAAATGTTGGGTGAGATATATTCTAGAAAATCCTACTAAAAAAGCTGTTATAATTAAAAGAAAAGCCCAGAAATTTGATTTTAAATAATAACAAATAATAAATAAAAAGCAAAATGATAAAGCAGTGTGGCCACTGGGAAATGAAAATCTATCATACAACTCTACCCCCTCTATCACATGCCAAGATCCCTCCTCAATTAAATTTTTAAAAACTCTACTAGGCCTATATATATCAGAGAATAGCACTCTTTTTAATACTTGAACAATAATTGTAGTGAATAATAAAGAAATTATGGATAATAAAGCCCACTGCCTATCCAAAAAAAACAATAATAAACTCAAT
Source organism: Crocinitomicaceae bacterium (assembly GCA_002691605.1). Classification (GTDB taxonomy): domain Bacteria; phylum Bacteroidota; class Bacteroidia; order Flavobacteriales_D; family Parvicellaceae; genus MED-G20. The sequence continues at coordinate 21,402 of NZID01000073.1, read as the reverse complement.
ATATAAAGCAATACCCCATCTCCTAAAAAGGTGATATATTTAAAAAAATAATCAAGAAATATTGTGTTTTGATTATTTACTCTGATTGAAAATTCATTACTACCAATTGATAGAATAGTGATCAAAGCTAAAAGCATAACCAACATCCAAAAAAACCACAAATACTTAAATTGTTTAATTTTAGAATAAATAGAAAATAAACTCATTTTAAAATTTTCCAATTATATAATCCAATTTTAGTTAAAAAATATTTTATGGATGTAAGAATTACTCCCATCCCATAGACGGAACTTCTTTGAAAATTTATAGATGAAGCCTCCTCAAAGTATTTTGTAGGGCAGGTTATTTCTCCTACTTGATATCCTTTAAACATTAATTGAGCTAGCATCTGATTATCAAAAATAAAATCATCTGAGTTGATATTAAAATTAATGTTTTCTAAAACCTCCTTAGAAAATGCTCTAAAACCTGTATGATATTCAGAGAGTTTTTGATTCATTAGAATATTTTGAAATAAGGTTAAGCATCTATTGGCTATATACTTATATACAGGCATTCCTCCCTTAAGGGCTCCTTTTCCAAGTATTCGAGAACCTAGAACCACTGGGTATAAATCGTTGGCAATTAAATAGCACATACTTTCAATAAGTTTAGGTGTGTACTGATAGTCCGGATGTAACATAACTATAATATCAGCACCTAATTCTAAAGCCTTATTGTAGCAAGTTTTTTGATTACCTCCATATCCTTTATTAAACTCATGTCGAATTACGTGGTCAATACCCAGCTTTTTAGCTTTTTCAAAAGTACCATCTGATCCGTGATCATCTACTAATATAACTTCATCAACTATACTTAATGGTATTTCATTGAATGTTTTTTCAAGAGTTGCTGAGGCGTTGTATGCAGGCATTACAACAATAACTTTGTTATGATTTATCATTAAAAATAATTACGTTAAAAATACACATTAATAAAATGATTGAGGCTCAAATGTATATTTTTCACTATTTTGCATTGTTAGAATAAATAAATGGATTTTAAAAATATTACAAATATAACTGGAAGCTTTACAACTAAGTCTTTAAAAGGAGATTTCACTGGAGGTTTAACTGCTGCTATAATTGCCCTTCCGATGGGACTAGCATTTGGATTACAAAGTGGACTGGGTCCTCAAGCTGGGCTATATACTGCCATTTTATTAGCTCTAGTTGCGTCCATTGTAGCAGGTACCAAAACATTAATTAGTGATCCTACGGGGCCTATGACTATTGTTGCAGCTACAATTATAGCTAATGCAGGTTTTTCTGAAGAACCGTCAAACGCACTTCCTTTAATTGTATTATCATTTGCGCTAGGGGGTATTTTTCAAATTTTATTTGGCTTCATTAGAGTTGCTCAATATGTGAAGTACATATCATATCCTGTTCTTTCAGGATTTATGGGCGGTATTGGAGTTATCATAATATTAACCCAATGGCATACTTTTTTAGGAGGAGAACGTCCTGGAGGAATAATTGATATTATTTTGGATCTTCATACTCCTATTATTGAGTACCATTGGAGTTCTATTATACTGGGTTCACTTACATTAGTTTTTATTTATTTCATTCCCAAAATTTCTAAAAAAATACCTGCAGGTTTAATTTCGTTAATTATTGGAACCCTTGTTTCATTCACCTTTAAAAAAGAATGGGGTTGGCATTGGGATTATTCTACTATTGGTGAAATTCCAAGTGATCTTCCTAAAATAATTCTTCCTTTTAGTGAGTTTTTAAATATTTCATTTTCAGATTTTAGCATTGCAATTGTTAGTGGATTGACTTTAGCTGGATTAGGAACTATAGACACTTTACTAACATCTGTAGTTGCCGATAATTTAACAAAAACTAAACACAATGGAAATCGAGAATTAATTGGACAAGGAATAGGAAATTTTGTTGCTGCTCTTTTCGGGGGTCTTCCAGGAGCCGGTTCAACTACTGGAACAGTGGCTAATATTAATTCAAATGGCAAGTCAAACATGAGTGGGATTTTTAAAGCGATTTTTCTTCTTATTGTTTTGGTGGGATTGGGACCTTTTTTAAAAGATGTTCCTAAGCCAGTACTTTCAGCACTTTTAATTTCCGTGGGAATTGGAATAATTGATTTTAAAGGAATAAAGAAATTATTCAGCTTAAAAAACAGCGATTCTATGGTGCTTTTTCTGGTAGTAGTACTAACAGTATTTGTTGATTTATTAGTAGCAGTAGGAGTTGGGATGGTACTTTCCTCCTTTTTCTTTATGCAAAGAATGGGAGAATTAGTTGACAAACAAAGTAAATCTGGGGACATCAATGAAATTGAGAAAAAACTTAAGATACCTGAATCCATCAAAAATAGAATAATGGTTTACGAATTAGACGGACCTCTTTTCTATGGGTTTTCTGATCAATTTAAAGAGCAAGCGGAAGCTATAATTGGAAAAGACGCTGTTATAATTAATATGTCTCAAGTTCCCTACATAGATGCTTCGGGAACCTATGTTTTAGAAGAAGTAATTAAAAACTTTAAAGCTAAAAATGTAGAAGTAATTCTTGTAGGTGTCAAAGATCATATTTTTAAGCAATTTGAAGAGTTTAAAGTCATCCCAAATACTTTAGCAGAAGAAAAAGCTTATAATTCTGTAAGAGCTGGACTTAAATATTTGAAATTTCAATTAGAAGAAAAGTCTTAAAAGAAATAAACAAAATTCAAATTACCAATTAGGAATTATTAATTTTGTTTTGTGTATAAGTACCTTGTAAGACCTATTTTTTTTGCTTTTGACCCTGAATGGATCCATTACTTCACTTTAAATATTTTAAAAATAGTCTTTAAAATCCCTCTGTTAAAACCTATAACAAAATGGATTTATCAAAAAAAATTTCCTGAACTAGAAAAAGAACTTTTTGGTATTAAATTTAAAAACCCTGTAGGTTTAGCAGCAGGTTTTGATAAAAATGGTAAATACATTAACGAATTAGCTTCCTTTGGATTCAGTTTTATAGAAATTGGAACGATAACTCCGAAACCTCAGCCAGGCAACCCTAAAAAAAGATTATTTAGATTGATCAAAGATAGAGCTATAGTTAATCGTCTTGGAATAAATAATGACGGGGTAATTGCAATATCACAAAGGTTAAAAAATCACAATAGTGAAGTAATAATTGGTGGGAATAATGGAAAAAACACATCAACTGAAAATGATTTAGCTTACGAAGATTATTTAGAAAATTTTAAAATACTTCATCCATATGTTGATTATTTTGTTCTAAATGTGAGTTGTCCAAACGTAAGTAACTTTACAAAACTCCAAGATGTAGAGTTTTTAGAAAAATTAGTTCCTAAATTAAAACAATACAATAATGAACAGGATCAAAGCAAACCTATACTCATAAAAATATCTCCTGATTTAACGAATAACCAGCTAGATCAGACTCTAGATTTTATTAAAAAAGAACAAATTGAGGGAATTATTGCTACAAATACTACCACAAAACGAAGGAATTTGCAAACTAGTGAAGAAGAACTTAAAAAAATGGGTAATGGGGGTTTAAGCGGATCCCCTTTAGCAAAAAATTCCACTGAAATAATAAGATATATTTCCAAAAAAACCCAAAAAAGCATTCCTATAATTGGAGTTGGAGGTATAATGAACCCAAAAGATGCGTTAGACAAAATTCAAGCAGGCGCAGATTTAATACAACTTTACACAGGATTTATTTATTCAGGTCCTAGTATAGTAAAAAGAATAAATAACTATTTAAGTAAAAAACAATGAATCACAACATTCAAAATGTAATTGATGAAATTCAACCATTAAGAAATAAATTAAAAAACCATTCATTATACAATTCTTTAAAATCTATTGACGATATTAAGATTTTTATGGAATCACATGTTTATGCAGTTTGGGATTTCATGTCTCTATTAAAAGCTTTACAAAATCAATTAACCTGTAGTACTATTCCATGGATTCCTAATAAAGATTCTAAATCTGCAAGATTAATTAACCAAATTGTTGTCGACGAAGAGTCTGACTTAAATTTTGAAGGTTTTCCTAAAAGTCATTTTGAGATGTATATAGAAGCTATGGAAGAAATTCAAGCCAAAACTGAACCTGTTCATCACTTTATATCTAAAATCAAAAATCTTGACAACTCAATAGAAGTTATTGAAGACGCTAATTTAGATTTTGCAATCCAATCATTTTTAAAATTCACTTTTCAAACTATTCAAAATTGGAAATCTCATGAAATAGCTGCGGCATTCACTTTTGGTAGAGAGGAGATAATCCCAGATATGTTTATTGAAATTATAGAACAAACTGAAAAAAACAACAATATTTCTTTGAATAAAATTAATTATTATTTACAAAGACATATTGAATTAGATGGAGATGAACATGGGCCCTTGGCTCACGAAATGGTAAATGCACTATGTGGCGATGATAATCAAAAATGGAAAGAAGTAATTGATATAAGTAAGAAAGCGCTTGAAAAAAGGATTCATCTGTGGGATTTTATAAATAAAACCATTAAAGTAAATCATCTTCTCGAAAAAGAATCACTATCTACTACTTTCTCAAATGCATAAAACAATTCTAGATTGAAACTTGGAATTGTAATATACTCAGATCATCCAGAAACTGTATGGAATGCTTGCAGATTAGCAAATTTTGCTAATAATGAAGGAGATCAAGTGAAGATTTTTTTAATGGCAAAAGGGGTTGAAGCAGAATCTCTTTCCAGTAATCAATATGATATTATTGGGTTGTTAAAAGAGTTTACCGCATCCAATGGAACAATTTATGCATGTGGAACCTGTCTTCAAATAAGAAAACAAGATTCTACAGAGCTTTGCCCTATGTCATCAATGGCTGATCTTTATGAAATTATTAACCAATCGGATAAAATTATTAGCTTTTAACTTTTTTACTAATTAAAAAGAGTGCTAATAACGAAGCAGCAACATTGTATATGATAAGTTCTGCACCAAATTGATAATTTCCAAACCAATCAATTATTCCCTTAGTGTGTATCATCCATATAATTGCAATAAATAATGGTATTAAAGTACAAACTATTGGCACCCATTTATCAATTAAATCTCTAGTGGTTAAAATCCCAAAAAAGAACAATCCAATTAGTGGACCATAAGTAAACCCAGCTAATTTTATTAACATCCATATTGCAGAATCATTAGAAAAATTTCTTAAAAATATGATTAATAAGATCAAAATAACAGACATCAATAAGTGAGCATTTTTTCTTGTCTTTTTTTGACTTTCTAAAGGCTTTTTATCGATTTCTAAAAAATCAATTGAAAATGAAGTTGTTAAAGATGTAAGGGCGGAATCTGCACTACTATATGCTGCTGCAATTAAACCCAATAAAAATAGAACCCCTAACCCCAATCCTAAAGTTCCATTTTTGGCTATTTCAGCAAATAATAAGTCTGTTCTAGGATTAGGAATATCCAAAACATTAGCACCTATTCCAGTTTGATTAAAATACATAAATAATAAAGCTCCAAGTGTTAAAAATATTAGGTTAACAATAATTAAAATTCCTGCAAAAGTGATCATATTAATCTGAGCAGATTTTAGATTTTTACAGCTTAAATTTTTCTGCATCATATCTTGGTCCAGTCCTGTCATCCCTATTGTAATGAAAATTCCACCTAAAAAATGTTTCCAAAAATAATTCGCACTGTACCAATCCTCAAAAAAGAAAATTTTAGAAAATTCACTCTTATTTATTTCTTTTATAACTCCCCCTTTTTCATTTAATTCTAGAAAATCACTAATTAAATAAACAGTAAAAACAACTGCTGTTAACATGAAAAATGTTTGCAATGTATCGGTCCAAATGATAGTTTTAATTCCTCCTTTATTAGTATACACCCATATTAATAAGACAGAACCTATAACGGTAAATTCAAATGGAATCCCAATCTCATCAAATAAAATTAGTTGAAGAACACTTGATACTAATAATAATCTTATTGAAGCTCCAATCAATCTTGAAATTAGAAAAAACGCTGAACCAGTCTTATAACTCCAATAGCCAAATCTTTTTTCTAAATAAGTGTAAATAGAAGTTAAATTCATTTTATAATAAATAGGTAACAACACCAAGGCCACAACTAAATAGCCAATGAAGTATCCAAAAACCATTTGCATATATCCGAACTGATCAGCTGGAATTAACCCTAATTCTTTAGAATATTTAGCAACTGAACCAGGAATAGAAATAAAAGTAATTCCTGAAAGCGAAGCACCAATCATTCCAAATGCTACCACATACCATGGTGATTTTCTGTCTCCAACAAAAAAAGAATCATTAGAATCTGATTGGGATGTGAAATAGGATATTATTAGAAGAACTAAAAAATATATTATTAAAATAGTGGATACTAAATAAATGCTCATTTTCTAATTTGTGATACTAAAGTATATAATGCAAAAAGGTTTGTGGTGAATAAATCTATAAAGTATTCAATCATTATCGTTAATAAAATTGCTATTTGAACTAGCATTTATAATTTAGCGATATGGATTTTAAATCTAAATTATTAAATGATGCGGTCGAGCAAATGTCTAGCCTTCCCGGAATTGGCAAAAGATCTGCTTTAAGACTAGTTCTTCATTTATTGGATCAATCTAAAAAGGAAGTAAAAGACTTCACCAAAGCTTTTGAAAACCTAAAAGAACATTTAAATTTCTGTGCCAAATGTTATCATATAACTGAAAAAAAACTGTGTGAAATTTGCAGTAACCCATCAAGATCGGAAGAACTAATATGTGTAGTTCAAGATGTAAGAGATCTTTTGGCGATAGAAAGTACTCAACAATTTTACGGAAAATACCACGTTTTAGGGGGAGTAATTTCGCCTATGGAGGGTATAGGACCCAATGATTTAAAAATTAATGAGCTAAAGGAAAGAATTATTAATGAAAATACTCAGGAAATAATTTTAGCGCTACCCGCAACCATGGAAGGTGATACTACGAATTTTTACATATACCGTAAATTACAAGATGTGGAAGTGGATATTACTTTAATATCTAGAGGAATTGGAGTTGGTAACCAATTGGAGTATATTGATGAACTTACTCTAGGAAAATCATTATTGGATAGATCCGTTTATAAAAATAAAATCTAAAATTACTATTGGAATTATCTGTTATCATAGTTAATTATAATGTAAAACATTTTTTAGAACAATGTTTAATTTCAGTAAAAAAAGCTCTAAAAGGAATTGACGGAGAAATTATTGTTGTAGACAATAATTCTGTAGATGGTTCCATAGATTTAATTAACCAAAAATTTAAAGACATTGTTTTAATCTCTAACAAAGAAAATACTGGCTTTTCTGTTGCTAATAATCAGGGAATTAAATTGGCCAAAGGAGAGAATATTTTATTATTAAATCCTGACACGGTAGTTCAGGAAGATACTTTTATCAAATGCTTGGAATTTTTGGACAACCATCAAGATGCAGGTGCATTGGGAGTAAAAATGTATGATGGTAATGGAAGATTTTTACCAGAATCAAAAAGAGGGTTGCCTACTCCAAGTGTTGCGTTTTACAAAATATTTGGACTTTCAGCTATTTTTCCTCAATCTAGAATTTTTGGACGATATCACCTAGGATATCTTTCTATGAATGAGAACCATAAAGTAGATGTACTTTCAGGAGCATTCATGTTAATTAGAAATAAAGTTTTAGATGAAGTTGGGCTTTTAGATGAATCTTTCTTTATGTACGGCGAAGATATTGACTTGTCCTACCGAATAAAAAAAGCGGGATACGAAAATTATTATTTTTCTAAAACAAAAATCATCCATTATAAAGGAGAAAGTACTAAGAAAAGTTCTATTAATTATGTGTTTGTTTTTTATAAAGCCATGATCATATTTGCTGAAAAACATTTTTCAAAAAGAAATTTTCAAACTTTTTCTAAACTCATTAACATTGCCATTTATTTACGAGCTTCTATTGCTGTAATTCAAAGAATAATAAAAAGATGGATACTCCCTTTAACGGATTTTATATTTTTTTGTGGCTTTATATTTGGTCTCTCTATCTTTTATCAAAATATAACTGAAATATCATTTCCAGAAAACACAATAAAATATTTAATTCCTTTATACGCAATAATTTGGGCTATTTGCAATAGTATTTTTGGCAATCAAAATCCACCTATTAAATACCTTAATTTAATAAAAGGAAATTTTATTGGTTTGATGATTATTTTATCTTTCTACGCATTACTACCAAAATCAATTCAATTTTCAAGAGCGATCATATTAGGAGCAAGTTTAATATGCTTTTTATCTAGTTTATTTACAAGGTCTACATTTAAATTTTTAAAAATTGGGTTATTTTCAAACTATGTGGAAAATAATAAGAACGTGGCTCTCGTTGGATCTATTGATGAAATAATTAGAACTGAACAACTTATGTTAATAAGCAATAGAAAAATTAAAAATATTTTTAGAATAAGTCCTTTTAAAGCCATTGATCGAGAAAATTATCATGGAAATATTAAGCAATTGAACGAGTTTATAAATATTAATAAAATAAGTGAAGTAATTTTTTGTGCTAAGGACGTTACTGCTCAAAATATAATCTATTCTATGGCAGATGTGAATTCTAAAAAAAATATAGATTTTAAAATTATTCCTGAAAAATCACAATTTATAATTGGAAGCCAATCTATTTATACTTATGAAAATTATTTCACTACCGAACTTAACCATATTAATAGTGTAGAAAATATAAGAAAGAAGAGAAATTTTGATATTTATATTTCATTTTTATTGTTATTATTTAGCCCTATTTTTATTTTTATTTTTGGGAATTATCGGCTAGCATTGAAAAATATTAAATCGGTAATTGTTGGCAGTAAAACATGGATTGGATATGAAAACTCTAGTGAAAATTTAAAACTACCTAAAATAAAGCAAGGTGTGTTTTCTGTTTTAAATTCTAATAAGAAATTAGAGTTAGATACTATTGAAAAAATAAATATTATCTATGCCAAAGACTACAATTTAGTTCTAGAAACCAAAATTTTCTTAAAAAAATTATTTAAGGTTCATTTCGGGTAATATTTATTTAGAAAGTCATTGTTTTATAGAAAATTTGCTAAATAAAGTTATTTTTACACTTTATTCTAACTATAATAGTTATATCAAATGGCAGAATTTAAAGTGGAACTTCCTAAAATGGGAGAAAGTGTAGCAGAGGCTACTATTACTACATGGCTAAAAGCAGTAGGAGATAGTATTGAGGAAGATGAACCTATTGTAGAAATTGCCACTGATAAAGTTGATTCAGAAGTTCCAGCACCATGTTCAGGGACAATAAAAGAAATTTTGTTTAATGAAGGTGATGTGGTAGAAGTAGGAGCAGTTTTTGCCATTATAGACTCAGAATCAAATATGGTAACCGATGAAGTCGAACAACCTAAAACTGAGAACTTCAATGACGAATTTTTAGAAGATGGGGATAAAACAATAGAAAAGGAAATTCTACAACCTATAGAAAACTCTATTAACAATAATTCTAAAATTAATTTCATAAATTCTTCTAAATTTTATTCTCCGCTTGTTAAAAGTATTGCAAAAAAAGAAAATATTTCTATTCAGGAATTGGATTCTATTGTTGGTTCTGGAGCTAACCAAAGAGTTACAAAAAGTGACATTTTGAATTATTTAAATAACAGAATTGGTTCAAGAAATAATATGGAAAAAGAAGTCACTAAAACAATTCATAAACAAAGCATAAGTATCAATCGTGATGATGAAATTGTTACTATGGATAGAATGCGAAGGATGATTGCAGATCATATGGTGAATTCAGTTCATACTGCACCACACGTAACCTCCTTTGTTGAAGCGGATGTTACCAATTTAGTGAATTGGCGTAATAAAATAAAAAAATATTTTGAAGAAAAAGAGGGAGAAAAATTAACTTTCACCCCAATTTTTATTGAAGCTATAGCTAAAGCACTTAGAGATTTTCCTGAAGTCAATTCTTCAATTGATGGAGATAATATTATTATAAAAAGCAATATTAATATTGGAATGGCTACCGCACTACCATCTGGAAATTTAATCGTTCCTGTTATAAAAAATGCTGATCAACTGAATCTCGTTGGCTTAGCAAAAAGTGTAAATGATTTGGCCAATAGAGCGAAGTTAGGTCAATTGAAACCTGACGAAATTTCTGGAGGCACCTACACTGTTTCTAACGTGGGGACATTTGGAAATGTTATGGGAACTCCAATTATAAATCAACCACAGAGTGCAATTTTAGCCTTGGGTGCTATTAAGAAAAAACCAGCTGTAATTGAAACCGAATCTGGCGACCTAATTGGAATTAGACACTTAATGTTTTTATCCCACTCCTATGATCATAGAAATATTGACGGAGCTTTAGGAGGTATGTTTGTTAGAAAGGTCGCAGATTATTTAGAAAATTTTGATATTAATCGGACTGTTTAAAATGAAATGGATCCCGAAAAAGTATTCATTCAGCATTATTTTATTGCTTAGTTGGGGTAGTACTACTTTTTCCCAAGGAACTAAAGATTTAAAACTTAAAATTCAGGGTGCTAACCAATTATTTATTGAAAAAAAATATGAAATAGCTAAAGACCTATGGCTAGAAATAGCTAAAGAAAATCCAAATAATTCAAATATTAATTATAAAACTGGAGTATGTCTTTTAGAATCTTCTAGTGGTAAGGTGCAGTCTTTAAGTTATTTAAAAATAGCTTCAGAAAAAGTAAATAAAAATTATTCTCCTTTTGACAACACTCTTAAAACCGCTCCTATAGAAGTATACTTTTATCTAGGTAAGTCTTACCATTTCAATAATTTGCAGGATTCAGCAATTAAATATTTAAAAAAATTCATTACTATTTCTTCAAAAAAACACTATTTAAAGGGGGAAGCAGATAAAATTATTCAACAATGTAACAATTATTCTTTAGTTGCTAATAACCAAAATGAACATAAAATATTAAAATTTAACAACGAAATTAATTCAGAATTTAATGAATTAAATCCCCTAGTTTCACTAGATGGAAGTTCCTTAATATTTACTTCTGATAGGGAAAGAAGTTTAGAAGAAAGCTCTAATAAAAAAATATTTGATGTAACCACTGGCAATCATTATTTTGATCTTTACATTACAAATAGAGATTTTGTCAAAAATAGCTGGACGAATCCAAAACTTCTAAATATATCTAAAACACGATCTAATGAAATAGGTATTGGATTTTCACATGACTTACGTAAAATTATTTTTTCTAATGGACAACCCAGTACAAAAAAAATAAATAATAATAATTTTTCAAGAAAAGCGCAAAATTATAATACCACCAAAAGTTTTATTTTATTTCCAGATTTCAACATTTCAAGTATTGTAATAACTGAAAATGAAAAATTCATGTTTTTTTCAAGTGATAAATCTGGTGGTTATGGAGAAAAAGATATTTGGTTCTCAAAAAAACAACCCGATAATACTTGGTCAAAACCCACCAACATGGGACCAAATATAAATTCTTCCTCAGACGAAATTGCTCCTTTTCTTCATCCAGATGGAGTAACCTTCTTTTTTAGTTCAAATAGTGATAAAAGTATTGGCGGATATGATGTATTTGTTTCTAAAAAAAATCTGAATAATTTATGGGAGGAGCCTGAAAATCTAGGAATCCCTATTAATACCGTTTTTGATGAACAATATTTCTCCACATCAACCGATGGTACTTTAGGGTTTTATTCTTCTTTAAATAAAGTAGGAAATAATGATTTGAGGTCTGTTAAAATTACCAATCCTTATTCCAATTCTTTAATTTATTTAACTGGTCTTATTGATAAATTAGATAAAGAATCATTAGAAAATGATATAGTTGTTAAATTAATTAACACTGATTTAGAAACTCCTGCTTCTATTTATAAACCCAATAATTTTAATGGTTCATATATCTTTAAAGCCGAAGAATGTTATCAATTCGATGTACAATATTTTAAATTAGTTACTTTAAGCAGTGGGAAAGTAAAAGAAAGTTTAATCCATGAACAAACCATAAAAACACCCTGTGAAAGCACAAGAAAAATAGTAAAACCTATTCTACTTCCTACCATAGATTATTATGGAAAAATAGTTGAAAAAAAGCAAGATAGAAGAGCAATAATTGAAGCATTTAAAGAAAGAAATAAGAAATATAATTTTAAGGAAATCATCAGTAAAGAAAATAATTTAATAGCATTATTGTTATTAGACGATCAAGGAAATATTGTAGACAAAGCCATTTTAACTGAAGATGGATTTAAATTTGAATTATTAAATTCTAACTCCAACTATACTTTTAAAATAGAAAATTTTCCTGACAGTTTAGATCTTTCAGACATTCCAATATTTCTATATGAGCAAGGCAAAGAAACTTTAATTCATGGAGATTTTAAAGACAATAATTCATTTAATTATATTAATAATTTTAACGCCTTTAAATTTAAAGAAATTATAAGTTCTTATGGAAAAAACATGAGATTGCTATTAGTGGATAAGGAAGGAAATGTTATTGAAAAAGGGATACTGACTAATAATGGATTTAAATTTGAATTAATTTCCTCACAATTAGAATACAGTTTTAAATTAGAAAACTTTCCAGACAATTTAGATTTGTCAGAAATACCCATTCAAATCAAAAATCATGATGAGGAGATGATTGTAATAGGAGATTTCTCTAAAAACAATCAATTTATACTTCCTAAAATTCATTTTAAAAAGTCTTTCCAATTAGGTGAATATTCAATACAAAATGATCCATACTTTAAAGAATTTATGGAAAAAACTATTAATAAAATTAATTCTACAGGAAAAGTTCGACTAGAAATTGTTGGATCTGCATCTAAAATTCCCTCTAAAAAATACAGTAGTAATACAGCACTTGCTAAGCTAAGGGTAGAAAAAGGAAAAAAATATATTTATGACTATTTAGATGCTCGGAACATATCAAAAGATTTAGTTCATATTGTTAAAGAAAAAGCCATAGTTTCAGGACCAAAATATAATCCAGAGAATGACAACTCCAAATATTTCGAATATCAATACTTTAGTATTTGGGCAGAATAATTGACTATCAACCTTTTCAAATAAATTAATAATGGAAATTAAATTGGAACAACCTATACTGGTATTAGATATTGAAGCTACAGGTGATCAAATAAATAAAGATAGAATTGTTGAAATTGGAATGATTAAAATATTCCCTGATGGGAAAGAAGAGGTTTATGAAAAAAGAATCAATCCTGAAATCCCAATTCCTATACCTATCTCTGAAATTCATGGAATTTATGATATTGATATAAAAGACTGCCCTACTTTTAAAGATTTAGCTAAAGAAATCAAAAGTTTTATAGGGGAGGCGAATCTGTGTGGTTTTAACTCCAATAAATTTGATGTTCCAATATTAGAAGAAGAATTTTTAAGAGCCGGAATGAAAAGTGAATTTGAAAATAAGAAATTGGTTGATGTGCAAAATATATTCCATAAAATGGAGAAAAGAACTCTTGGAGCTGCTTATAAGTTTTATTGTAATAAAGATATAGAAAATGCACATTCTGCGATTAACGATGCTAGGGCAACACTTGAAGTCTTAAAAGCACAAACCAAAAAATATCCTGAATTGGAAAACAATATTCCATTTTTGAGCGAATTTTCAAAAGCCAATAAAGCATCTGTTGATTATGCTGGAAGAATAAAATTAAATCAACATAATGAAGCTATTATTAATTTTGGAAAACATAAAGGTCAATTGGTAACAGATGTTTTCAAAAAAGAACCTGGATATTATTCTTGGATTCAAAGAGGAGATTTTTCTCAAAATACCAAAATGTGTTTTACCAAAATTTGGCAAGAATTAAAAAATGAAAAATGAAGATAATATGTATTGGAAGAAATTATGAAGACCATGCAAAAGAAATGGGTAGCGTTATTCCCAAATTTCCAATTATATTTTTAAAACCTGATTCAGCCATTCTTCCAAAAAGAAATCCTTTCTACCTACCCGATTTTAGTAAAGAAATACACTACGAAGTTGAGTTGGTTTATAAAATTAATAAAGTAGGTAAATCTATAGAAAAGAAATTTGCTAAAAACTATTATCATGAGATCGGATTGGGAATTGATTTTACCGCACGTGATCTGCAAAAAAATTGTAAGGAAAAAGGGCATCCATGGGAAATTGCTAAATCTTTTGATCAGTCTGCTGTTGTCGGAGAAAAGTTTATAGACGTTAATTCTTTGGGATCAGTAAATTTCTCACTTCAAAAAAATAATAAAGTGGTTCAAAAAGGCAATGCTAACCAAATGATATTTAGTATTGACGAAATTATAAGCTACGTCTCTAAATTTATGACTTTAAAAATTGGTGACTTAATTTTTTCTGGAACCCCTTCTGGTGTAGGCCCTGTTAAAATTGGCGATGAATTAAAAGGCTTTATTGAAAATCAGGAAATATTTAAAGTGAAAATTAAATAAATCAATAACTGATCAATTCTTGAAAATATTCATAGCCCTCAGAAATTTCATTTTGATTTCCCGCAACTAATTCTACATCAATAGCTTCTTTATAAACTAATCCTATTGAAGTTACGTATACTTCTTTCGCAGATTCATATTCTAATAAATTCAATTTGTAATTTTGTCTAACAGTGAGAGAACTATCAAAACTAAAAGAAGAGTTTTGGAAAGGAATATGTAAACTTTCTAAATTATATTCTTCGTAGGGTCTACTATTATATGCATTTCCATTCCAAAAAACATTCGAGTTCAAAGGAAAAATTAGCTTGGTAAAAATTTCATTTTCTTCTGTCAATAAAGCATTATTATAATTCAACTTTGAAGTCCACACATCTTTAATTATGTAAGAAGCATTAGAATCCACTTTTGAAAATCTTTCTATTCTGTATACTGTATCCCCTTCTAAGTCAATGAATTTTTCAGTAACTAATTCTTTTAAAAAGTAAGAATTAGTGTCTTTTCCAAATGAATTATGGATAATTCTAGTGATTAAAAATTCTTTTTCACTATTCAGTTCTAAAGGAAAATAACTTCTGTAATAAGGTATATTTTCATATTCAATTGGTTGACAAGAAATAAGCATTATAAACCAAAAAAAATAATANTTATTCTTTGTTATTCTTTTCAATGACTTCACCATTATTATAATTAATCTTTTTCATNTTTTTATTTTNACCATCATAAAGGAGCCAGGGGCCGTGTTTTAAATTATTTCTAAATAAACCTTTAGAATCAATNGATCCATTTAAAAAATAATAGGTAAATATACCTTCTTTCTTACCCATTTTATAAGTGCCTTCAGATTTGACAACTCCAAGTTTAAAATATTGTTTCCAAATGCCATTTTTAAGCCCATTTTGACAATTGTATTCTTCCATCAACTTCACCTGTTGAGTTTCCTTATTTGGTGGATAATATAAATATTGTTTTCCGTGCATAGCACCTCTGTTAAAATTGAATATGTTTAATAAATTCCCTTCTCTCGAGTAGGTAAACCATTTGCCCTGTTTCATTTGGTTAATAAATTTACCCTTAGCCATAATATTCCCATTATCGAAATACATTTCTGATGAGGACAGTGAATCNTTTACAAAATTGACTACTGCAGAAAGATGCCCTTCAATAGCATAATAATTGAANATTCCTTTTGGTTGACCATCTTGAAATTTACCTGTATATCTTTTATTATTGGTGTTTTCATGATAACCTATCCATAAACCTGTTTTTTTTTTATTTTTATCGAACTGATTGTATTTTATTTCCTGAGCATTAATTATAGAAATAGAACTTATTAGTAACGTTGCATAAGCAATTAACCTCATGAATCTAAGTTAATTAAAATAAATCATTTTTACATGAGGAATTCCGTCTTCTAAATAAGTTTTTCCCATTAACTTAAAGCCCAAAGAATTATAAAAATCAATNAGATACTCTTGAGCAGAAAGTACAGTTTTCCTATTTGGATAGTTGACCTTTATATAATTTAAACTAAAGTTCATTATAGATCTTGCATAGCCCTTTTTTCTATNCTNCTTATCAATAGCTATTCTTCCAATAAATTGAATGTCATCCTTTTGAAAAATTCTTCCTACTGCCATCACCTTCCCATCNATAACTCCAAAAATATGCGTAGAAATTAAATCGAATTGGTCTAATTCTTGGTATGGACAATTTTGCTCCACCACAAAAACTTTGATTCTCAAATTTAGAATTGCAAAGAATTGATCTGTAGTTAATTCTGAGTATTTTAAAGCATNTATTTTCAAGGTATGTATATGATGAACAAATTTATAACTTTACACAAATGAGTAAAAGTTTTAATACCAATTATCAATATAAGCCTAAAAAAAGACTTTCTAAAACAGAGATTNTAGATGGAGTGGTAAATGCTGATACCAAGGTGCTTTCTGAAGCAATCACTTTATTGGAAAGCAAAAAGACTTCTGATAGACTTTTAATTTATGATGCTATGGCTGAAATTCCAGAAAGTAATCATCAATCTTTCAGAATTGGAATTACCGGTAGCCCTGGAGTTGGGAAAAGNACTTTTATAGAANCATTTGGAAAATATTTATCCAAAAAAAAATTAGCCGTTGCTGTTTTAGCAGTGGACCCAAGTTCTAAGCTAAATGGGGGAAGTATTCTGGGTGATAAAACCAGAATGGAAGAATTAAGTGTTTTACCTAACATTTTCATTAGACCAAGTCCATCTAAAGGCCATCTAGGTGGTGCCGCAGAACAGTCCTATGATTCAATATTACTTTGTGAAAAAGCGGGTTTTGATGTAATTCTTTTCGAAACTGTTGGTGTTGGGCAANCTGAAACTCATGTAAAATACTTAGTTGATTTCTTTTTGCTGTTGGTATTAGCAGGTGGTGGAGACGAATTACAAGGTATTAAAAGAGGCATTATGGAACTAGCCGATACTATATTGATAACAAAAGCAGATGGAAAAAATTCTGAAAATGCTATTATTTCTAAAAATAATTACCAAAATGCAACTCATTTATTNCCCAACAAAGAAAATAATTGGATTACTANAGTGGCAACATGCTCTAGNTTAGAAAATAAAGGAATTGATAATTTATGGGGTATTTTAACCGAGTTTAGAGAGCATCATTCAATTAATGGCTGGATGCAAAAAAATAGAACAGATCAAAACATTTTCTGGTTTCACCAAAAACTAACCCAATTTATAAAAGATGATTTTTACAAAAGAAAAAATGTAATTAATAAGCTAAAAGAAATTGAAGAAAAAGTTAAAAAGGGAGAAATCAATCCTTTTAAAGCTGCCACAAAATTATTTAATTATGAATCTTAGAAATAAATTTCTAACCTTTAGCATAGTAGAATTAATAGAAATAGCGGAAATTCATAGTGATTATACAATNGAGGCCAAAAATATTGCAAATCAAATTTTAAAAGAACACCACAAAGACGATTTCTTAGAAGAATTAAAACAATATTGGACCAACCATATCAAAGAAAATATTAAAACTATTTTAATGAATAAGAAATTACCTGAAAGTCAATTTTTAGATGAAAATACGATTAAAGATCTTGTTAAAGAAGGATTTAATGTTTGGAAAGAAGAGCAAGAACTTTACGGAATTGATACNACGAAATATTGGGCTGTATTTTAGNAGATTATTCNCACTTNTTAAATTGATGTGGTAAAATNTAATTGGTAAGGCCTTATAATCTGTTGAATTATTTATATTTAAGCGTTACTAGAACTTATGGAAATAAAAAATTATGTTTTCGGGGAATGGATTNGNGGAGAAAAAAANGAAATAGAACACTTTCATTCTATTACAGGAGAACCTATAAGTACTGCATCTAGTAATGGTATTGACTACAGTGCTGTNTTNGANTATGGTAGAAAGAAGGGAAGTACCGCTTTGAGAAAAATGACTTTTCAACAAAGAGGAGAAATGCTTAAGNCGTTGGCATTGTACTTAATTAAAAGAAAAGATATTTTTTATGAGTTAAGTAAAGCTACTGGTGCTACTAAAATGGATTCTTGGATAGATATTGAGGGAGGAATTGGAAATTTATTTACCAATGCATCTTTAAGAAGACAATTCCCTGATTTACCTTATTATGTAGATGGGCAAATGGCCAATATCTCTAAGAAGGGCTCTTTCATAGGTCATCATATTATGGTTCCAAAAAGAGGAATAGCTCTTCATATTAACGCCTTTAATTTTCCAATTTGGGGAATGCTAGAAAAAATAGCTGTTAATCTAATGGCTGGAGTGGCTGCAGTGGTTAAACCCTCAGAATTTACATCCTATTTAACAGCTTTAATGGTTAAAGAAATTGTTAATTCTAAAATTTTACCGGAGGGTAGTTTACAATTAATTCCTGGACTAGGTAGGGGATTATTAGATCATTTAGATCATCGTGATGTGGTTACATTTACCGGATCAGCTAAAACTGGAAAAGCATTAAAATCTCATCCAAATATATTAGATCATTCTATTCCATTCAATATGGAAGCAGATTCTCTTAACGCCTGTGTTTTGGGAGATGATGTTGAAATAGATTCTGATGAATTCAACCTCTTCATCAAAGAAGTTTATAAAGAAATAACCGTAAAAGCTGGTCAAAAATGCACCGCAATTAGAAGAATTTTAGTTCCTGAAAATAAAATTGAAGAAGTGCAGATTAAATTAATTTCCAGATTAGAAAAAACAATAATTGGAAATCCAGAAAACAAAGAAGTAAGGATGGGAGCATTAGCATCTAAAGTACAAGTAGAAAGAGTAAAAGAGAAGGTTAAATTACTTAGTGAATCTCAAGAAAAAGTATTTGGATCTTTGGAAGATTTCCCTTTAGTGGATGCATCTGCTGAAAATGGAGCTTTTTTTTCCCCTATACTTTTTAGAAATAATGAGCCTTTCACAAAAAAAGACGTTCATCGTATTGAAGCATTTGGGCCTGTTTCTACTTTAATTCCTTATAAAAGTATGGAAGAAGCTATTGAATTGGTAGAAATGGGAAAAGGATCTCTAGTGACCTCTTTTGTTTCGAATAACGATGAACTTTCTAAGAAGTTTGTGGTCAATGCGGCCCACATGAATGGAAGAATTTTAATACTTAACTCAAGATGTGGTAAAGAAAGTACTGGGCATGGTTCTCCCCTTCCTCTCCTAACTCATGGAGGTCCTGGAAGAGCTGGAGGAGGTGAAGAGATGGGAGGAATTCGAGGGATAAAACATTACTTGCAAAGAACAGCTATTCAAGGTCATCCTGAGACCATTACCAAAATTACGGAACAATTTCAACAAGGAGGTGATCAGCCTGAATCTAAACCTCATGTTTTTAGAAAACATTTTGAAGAATTGGAAATTGGTGATACTGTTTTTACCCACAAGCATACGGTTACTACTGCAGATATAGTGAATTTCGCCAATGTAAGTGGTGATAATTTCTATGCTCATATGGATGAAACATCTTTAGATGGAACCATTTTTGAACAAAGAGTTGCCCATGGATATTTTTTACTATCAAAAGCTGCTGGGCTTTTTGTTGATCCAGCAAAAGGGCCTGTTCTATTAAATTACGGAATAGACGAATGTCGCTTTACTAAACCTGTATACGCAGGAGCTACTATTGGAGTAAGATTTACAGTTAAAGAAAAAATTGATCAAAAGAAAAAAGATGATGCTGATATTGCCAAGGGAATAGTGAAATTTTTAGTCGATATTTATGACGAAACTAACGAAACTGTAGGAATAGCAACTATATTAACAATGGTAAAAAAAATAGATCAAAGTAAATAAATGAAGCATTTAAAACATCTATTTATTTGTATAATACTAAGCTATATCAGCCCATATAATGCTCAAGAAATTACTAGAGCCTCTACTAAAATAGAAATCATTAAAAGACGTATAAAAGCTGCTAAAACAGATACCACTAAAATAAAGTTATTACAACAGTGGAGTGACCTTGTTTTTATTTCCAATCCTGAAAAAGATCTTGATATTCAGCAACAAGTAATTGACATTTGTGTAGAGCATCTAAAAAGTGAAAAAATTCCTTACTTGCAAAAATGGTTTTTGGAACAAGAATCCATGGCTTTAGATAAAACTGCTACTTCTTACTACTACGAAGGAGAAGACCAAAAAGCTTTAAAATTTTATATCGCAAGTAGCAAAATTTTGGAGGATTTAGCTAATGATAATTTACTATCTATAGATAATACCTATTTACTATCGACTACTTGCAATAAGATTGCTAGAATGTATGAGGGAGATGGTAATTTTAAAAATGCTTTAAATTATTATCAAAAGTCCATGAGATTGGAAAGTGAAGTACAAGCACAAAGAGCCAAGCAGCAAAACATTCAACATGTAAAAGACAGTATTTTATTAGTGAGTAGTGAAATAATGCACGAGAAAGAAATAAGTTATCAAAAAGAAGTTACTAAGAAAAAAGAACGAAATTTATTCTATATTACCTGTAGTCTTTTTGTATTCCTAATATTATTTGTTTTGGTTCTTAGGTCTTGGAGAAAAACCAAATCTCAAAATAAAATTATCGAAAATCAAAAATCTGATATTGAAAGTCAAAAATCTAAGTTAGAAGAATCTCATAAGGAAATTACAGACAGTATAAATTATGCAAAAAATATTCAAGATGCTTTAATGACCTCCAGTGAATATATTAAAGATGCTTTGCCAGAAAGTTTTGTTTTTTTCTTACCAAAAGATGTGGTGTCTGGGGATTACTACTGGGTTTATAAGTTTTCTGAAGATGAAGTTTTTTTCACAGTTGCGGATTGTACGGGACATGGTGTTCCAGGTGCATTTATGAGTATGATAGGGACCTCATTACTTAATGAAAATATTGTCGATTATAAGATTGATAACCCAGCTGAAGTATTGGGAAATATGAGATCTAAAATAATTGAGTCCTTGAACGATCATTCTTCTAAAACTAATAATAAAGATGGTATGGATATGGCTCTTTGCAAATTAAATCTTAAAACAAGAACTTTAGATTATACTGGTGCAAATAATCCATTGGTTCACATATCCGAGGGCAAAATAAACTATATAAAAGGAAATAGCCAGCCAGTAGGATTATCTATAATTGACAATAAACCCTTTACTAATCATCATATAAAATTAAAGAAAGGGGATATGATTTATATATACTCTGATGGATATCAAGATCAATTTGGTGGTCCAAGAGGAAAAAAATATATGGTTAAGAAATTTAAAACTTTTTTAACTCGATTAAGTAAACTTACTGTTGATGAGCAAA
>NZID01000072.1 GCA_002691605.1 Crocinitomicaceae bacterium | reverse complement strand
CGTAGTGCAAACCAATGGAAAATACACCCTTATATTTAATTTATCTCATGATGGCGACGGGGTTATGGATCAATATTACTTTTATGATATTAAAACTAAAGTTGGCGGATCAAATGGGTCACCCTGGGATTTTATGGAATTTACAGACGTGAATGATGAATGGGTGGAAGCTTATGGATCATTTGAAGATTTCGGACTAGAATCTAATAAAATTTCAGAAACTTTATACAATATGCGGTTGGAATTTATAAAGACCTATCTAAACGAAACCTCTGATTTTGTTCCTAGTAATGCAGCAATACCTTCTGATAAGCGAGATATTCTAAAAAAAGAAGTTAAACATGATGGTGTAGACTATTTCACAGGTAATCTAGTTTTTGAAGAAGGAGATGAAAATATAATACCTCCAGATTGGGCCAAAAAAATTAAATGATAATGAAAACTCGTATATGTTTAAATGATTTTAATTTGATTGCCAACAGTAGTGAATTATAAAGATTACATAAGAACCATGCAAGCAACTGAAACCTTGTGTAAAAAAGTTAGATACAAAATTACCGATCAATTATGCTTAATTGATATTGGAATCTCAATTTTCTTAACTTTAAATAAAAAGTTAAACTGAAAGCATTATCAAAATCTCGTTTTAAGTTAGGGTTAGAATGTCCTAATAAGGTATACTTTTCAAACAATAGGAACTTATTTTATAATTCTAAAAATGAGGATCCTTTTCTTCTAGCATTGGCCAGTGGTGGTTTTCAGGTAGAAGAATATGCTAGACTTCAATTCCCTGAAGGGAAACTAATAGATGTACCTTATAAAGATGAGAATTATCAATTTTTTCACGATGAAACCAAAGAGCTACTAAAAAAAGAAAATGTTACCATATTTGAAGCTGGTTTTTTATACGAATCTCTTTTTATAAGAACGGATATACTGCTTAAAAAAGGAAATGAAATCAAACTTATTGAAGTAAAAGCAAAGTCTTACGATCCGCGTGAAGAACATACTTTCACCACTAAAAAAGGAAAAATAGTTTCTTCTTGGAAACCCTATCTTTTCGACTTAGCATTTCAAACTTATGTAATCCAAAAAAGCTATCCCGAGTGTAAAATAACTCCGTATCTCTACTTAGTAGATAAAACTAAATCTGCTACAATTGATGGATTGAATCAGATGTTTCGAGTAAAGAAAAAATCAGATAAAAGAACTGGTGTAGATGTACTTGCAAATGCTGATTCTAATTTAGGAGAAAATTTAATGGGTTTAATCAATCACTCAGAAACAGTTCAAAAAATTATCAATGATGAATTTAAATACTATGATAATTTAAGTTTTCAAGAAGCTGTTAATTTGCTAAGAAGTGTAAGATTAGAAAATAAATATCCCAATTGGCCTACCTCTTTTTCAGCTTGTAAAAAGTGTGAATTTAAATTAGATAGTGGGGCTTCTAAAAACAACATATCCGGTTTTGAATATTGCTTCCAAAAGCAACACAATTGGAAATCTAATGAGTTTAAAAAATCCAATATATTCAATATTTGGGATTTTAAAAATGCTGCTGTTTTTGATGAAGGCAAGTATTTTAAAGAAGATCTTTCTCAAGAAGATGTAAAACTAAAACCCAATGCCAACAGAATATCTAGAACCGAAAGACAGTGGCTACAAGTAGAAAAAGAGAGAGACGATGACTTTTCCGAGTATTTCGATAAAGAGGGTTTTTTAAATGAAAGTAAAAGTTGGAAATATCCTTTTCATTTTATCGATTTTGAAACTTCTACAGTTCCGTTGCCATTTCATAAAGGCAGATCTGCTTACGAGCAAATAGCTTTTCAATTTTCTCATCACATCTTACATGAAGATGGTAGAATTGAGCATGCTTCTGAGTATATCAATACTAATCCAGGAGAATTTCCCAATTTTATATTTATGCAGCATTTACACGATGCTTTAGCACATGACCAGGGCACTATTTTTAAATATGCCACTCATGAAAACACTATTTTAAATGCTATAAGACATCAGTTATTTGCCAGCAATAACAGCTTTAAAGAAGAACTTATTCAATTTATTGAATCTATTTCGCATCCTACAGGAAATACTGCAAATAAATGGGAATCTCCACCAAGAGATATGGTAGACCTTTGTAAAATGATTAAATACTATTATTACCATCCCAAAACATATGGTTCCAACTCTATAAAAAAAGTATTGCCTGCAATTTTAGATTCTAGTGACTTTGTTCGTTTTAAATACAGCCAACCTATTGGACAAATCAATGTCTCTAGTAAAAATTTTGATTCTAGTCATATTTGGTTGTCCATCAAAAATGGAAGCGTAGTAAGCCCCTACAATATGCTTCCGTCTGTTCACGACGATATGTCTCAAGAAGAAATTGAAACTTCACTTTCTCAGATAGAAAATATTGACGATGGTGGAGCCGCTCTTACAGCCTATGGTAAAATTCAGTATACTGATATGTCCAAAAACGAAAGAGAAAAGATAGGAACAGCCTTAAAAAGATATTGCGAATTAGATACCTTGGCAATGGTAATGATTTATGAGCATCTAAATTCTATTTGTAAATAGAATACCTAAAATTCATCAAGTAAATAATTTTCTTTAATTTCATTAACTATGCATCGATGGATATACCTTTTACTATTTGCAATAATTTTCTCGAACCTTTCTTCCCAAGAAAAATGGAGAGGAAACACCACTCCAACATATAGTGAGCTAATCAATCATCTTCAAAAAATTTCCATTTCTCATAGTGAAGTAGAACTTTACAATATGGGACTCTCAGACTATGGGCTACCTATTTATGTATGTATTGTTAATGGCTCAAAAGATTCCGCTAAAACCTTTAAAAAAGCCAGAGAAAATACTACCATTTTATTTAATAATGCCATCCATCCTGGAGAGCCAGATGGGATCAATGCTTGTTTAATTTGGTTAGAAGAGTTTTTAAAAAATAAAAAAGATATTAAAAACCTGCCCGTGGTTGCTTTTATTCCAGCCTATAATATTGGAGGAATGCTCAATAGGTCTAGTTATAGTAGGGCCAATCAAATCGGACCTATTGAATACGGTTTTCGAGGTAATGCTCAGAATTTAGATTTGAATAGAGATTTTATTAAAATGGATGCAGAGAACTCTTTCACTTTTGCTAAAATATTTCATGCTTTAGATCCGGATATTTTTGTTGACAATCATGTTTCTAATGGCGCAGACTATCAATATATTCTAACTTACATAAGTTCTCTAAGAGAAAGATTGGCACCAAGTTTAAAGAATATTATTTACGATAGCCTATTACCTAACTTAACCAATTCCATTAAAGAAAAACATCATATAAATTTATTTCCTTATGTAAATTTAAAAGGAAAAACACCCAACAAAGGAATCGTTGCTTTTAACGATCTTCCTCGATACGCCATGGGTTATGCTGCTCTTTTTCACACCATAAGTTTTACTGTAGAAACTCATATGTTAAAGCCATTTCCTCTTAGAGTTGAGGCCACTTTAGCTTTTATGGAAGATCTAATTAATTGGACTGCATTAAATAAATTTTCAATAGAAAATGCTAGAAATTTAGCTATAGATTTCACGAGTAATACTACACATTTAAAATACAATTACCTTTCTTCTAGTAAGAAAGATTCTATTTTATTTAAGGGTTACGAGCATTCTTTCCCCATTCACAATATAACGGGCCTTAATAGACTTAAATACGATACTGCCAAACCATATACAAAATATATACCTTATTACCATAGTTCCATTGCTAAAGATTCTGTACAACTTCCAAATTTTTATTATATAACCGCTCAAGAAAAAGATGTTGTAGAAAGATTATTGGCTAATAAGGTTAAAATAGAAAATATTGTGAAAGATACTGTAATGAATCTTGGTGTTTATAGAGTAGTTGAGTTTTTTCCACCTAATAAACCATATGAGGGTCATTTTAAGTTAAATAATATAAAAGTACTAAGAGATCAGGAGCAAATTCAATTAAAGAAAGGGGNCTGGGTAGTAAATTCCAATCAAGATGCAGCTTACTTTATTCATTCTGTACTTCAACCAGANTTGGAAGACGCATATTTAAGTTGGAATTTTTTTGACAGCTATTTGCAGCAAAAAGAATACTTTTCTAGCTANATTTTNATAGANAAAATTGAAGANATTTTAGTTAGCGATAAAAAGCTAAAACAGCAATATGAACTAAAGAAAAAAGNAGATAAGGCTTTTGCTAATTCAGAGTGGGATCAGCTTTATTTTATTTACAAGCGAAGTCCTTATTTCGAAAAAAGCTATAATAGATTACCTATTTATTTTCAATAAATATACAGATTAATCATTCTTAATTGATTCCAATTTTTCTGTAAAAACATATAGAAGCATATGGGTTTTCTTTTTAGAATTAAGTTCTGAAGGTCCTGTATATATATAGTTGACTTTTAGTTCTGGATGGTTTTCTTTAAATGTATTGATGGTGGTTTCCCAAACCAATTTATCCGCTAAAAAAGGAAAGTCAAATTTATAAACATCATCTATTACTTCAATTCCATTAACAGGTGCGCTGACATTGGAAAAAGTTTTTTGGGAAAAATCTACAATAGAAAAAGAGGCACCAAGAGTTATTAAAAAACCAACAACAATAGCAATTTTTGCTTCCTTATCAATTTTGAAAATAAACGATTTTCCATCGGAATTAGAAATGTATTTAAAAAGTATCCATGAGGCTATCAGAATCAACCAAAATAAGCCGTGTTCCAATAGTTGAAAACGATCTCCAAATACCTGATCTGCAATAGAAAATAAACTAAATAAGGTAATGGATGTGAATATAGCCCTAAAGAACCATTTTTGTGATTGAGATTCGTTCCCTTTTAAAAAGTGGATACTAGACAATAAATAAAATACAAAGTTCAATCCTTCAAGTGATGAGACAAAGGCTAAGGCAANNGTAGCAAAAATGGGATCTTTTAACCCTAAAGAACCAAAAAACTTAATAAATAAGGCAAAGAAATCTTTACCAACCCATAAATAATGAACATCGGGAATTATCTTATCTAGCACACTTAATCCCCAGAAAAAAGTCCAATAAAAGAGTATTGATAATCTTAATATGTTTTTTTCTTTCATCATTTATCCTCTGTCATTATATAAAAAATAAGACCATCTGCTTTTTTNAGTCTTAAGGGGTTTGGTACNGTATAAATNTGATTGATTTTTTTGGTAGGNTTTTCCAATTTAAATTNATNGANTGTTTTTTCAAANACTACGCTTCCTCCAAGNAANGGAAAAGAAACTTTATAAATATTTTCACCAACTGGTTCAGCTNTTAAAGCATNTGTTCTTCTACTAAAAAAATTATAGTTATAACTAAATATGGAAAANCATNTGGTNGTAACTAANAAAAAAGAGATNANAGANACNGATAAAATTTGTTTTTTGGTAAGCAGATGTNTTTTCNGTTTCTGAATGGTTTTCTANTCTTATAAAAGCCACCCATGANAAAAGNGTCAAAAACCAAAATAAAGTATGTTCNAATAATTCAAATCNATCTCCAAAAATATGATCTCCTATAGANAAAATAGTGAAAGTNATTAGNGTTAAAACTATTCCNATAAAAAACCAAGCTCTAGANGTTTCTATTTTTTTCTTTAANAAATACAATAATGCTCCAGTAAAGAAAACAAAGGCAAAAACTTCTAATCCAGCAGCAATTATTAATGCAAAATTGGCTATCCANGGGGATTCTANACCGGCTGANGCAAAAAACTTTTCAAATTGAGCAAATCTATCTCTGCCCACCCAAAGAAATAAACTGCCACCAATAATTTTATCTATAATATTAAAAAGCCAAAATATGGACCAATAAAAAAGAATAGAATAACGAATTAATTGGTTNGTGGGTNTTTTTTTATTTATATAGGAAGACATTATTTAGAATATTCGACAACTAATCTACGATTTTTCTTTTTTTGAAAACTCAATAAAATGTAATAAACTATTTNTTAGGAATTTGCTNGTGATGTNACTTCTAAGCCTTTTTTATANGTTTCAATAGCTCTGTTTCTAGCCATAGGGTGGTCNACCATTGGTTTAGGATAAGAAAAATCATTCAGATCTNTTATCCATTTATTAATGTATCTATGATCTTTATCAAATTTTTTGATTTGCTCAGAAGGATTAAAAACTCTNAAATAAGGAGCAGCATCACAACCGGTTCCAGCACTCCACTGCCAATTTCCGTTATTAGAGGCCAATTCAAAATCTAATAACTTTTTAGCAAAATAAGCTTCTCCCCATCGCCANTCTATAAGAAGGTGTTTACACAAAAAACTNGCAGTTACCATTCTNACTCTGTTNTGCATAAATCCTGTTTCGTTCAGTTCTCGCATTCCTGCNTCNACTAAAGGGTAGCCTGTTTTACCATCGCACCACTTTTGGAAGTCATTTTCATTATTTCGCCATTTTATACCATCATATTTAGATCTGAAGTTTTGATGAACAACTNTGGGAAAATGCCATAATATCTGCATAAAAAATTCTCTCCAAATTAATTCACTTAGATAAGTACTGTTTACATTCTTAACTTTATCTACAATTTCTCTTATACTTACAGTACCAAATCTTAAGTGAGGTCCAATCTTAGAGGTGCTATCCAAAGATGGAAAATTTCTGGTTTCATCGTATTTAGGAACCATATTCAGATTGAATTCAGGTACTGAAATTTTTGATTTTTTAAAGCCCAAATCAGACATATTTGGAAATTTAAAGCTAGATTTTGATAATTTTTTGAAATCGGANTCAGTATAGATTTTTGATTGTGTACTATTGAATTTTGCTAACCATTTATTTTTAAATGGAGTAAACACCGTGTAGGGCAAACCGTCGTTTTTGACTACTTCATTTTCTTCAAAAATAACCTGGTCTTTGAAAGACTTTAATTGTCCTCCAGAATTTTTTAACAATNCAGATATCTTCAAATCTCTTTCAATAGCATAAGGTTCATAATCCTTATTAATATAAACATTGACAATACCATGATTATTTATAATTTCACTAAATATTTGATAAGGTTCTCCACGAAAAACTTGAATGCTACTGTCTTTTGTATTTAAATTTTGGTTGATTTTTTCTAATTCTAAATACAAAAATGTTATTCTGGCATCGTCTGAATCAAGTTCATCTACAATTNGGTCATCAAAAATAAAAATAGGTTGTACGTTATCANATTCACTCAAAGCTTTATNAAGTGCGGTGTTATCGTTGATTCTTAAATCTCTTCTGAACCAAAATATATTCATACATTAAACTTTCAAGGTTGATAAACCACCATCAACACCAATAATTTGACCAGTTATATTGTTACTTTCAAGAAGAAAAACAGCTGTATTGGCTACATCATCTACATTATTAATTCTTTTGGAAGGGTGTCTGGCATTAGATCTTTCAATNGCTTCTTCATTTCTTAATATTCCTTCTGCTANAGGGGTGTTGGTTAAAGTAGGAGCGATNCAATTTACTCTAATTTTACCTGCAAATTCAGCAGCCAGCGATTTTGTGAGACCTTCTAAAGCTCCTTTAGCAGAAGAAATAGAAGCGTGAAAGGACATTCCTTGCTTTACAGCAACAGTGCTAAAAAGAATTATAGATGCATTTGNAGATTTTGATAAAGTTTTTAGATAGTGTTTAATTACTCTGACAGCCCCTAAAAAATTAACTTTAAAATCGTTTAGAAAATCTTCTTCTTTTAGAGATCTAAATGGTTTCAAATTGATAGTACCTGGACAATAAATGATAGATGATAAATCTTCAATTTCGGGAAAATCACCGCTATTTACGTCTAGGTTATAATAATGGTGNTTAGAGTTAGGNGAATCAACATTATTTCTGCTAAAGACGATACATTCTTTGTTTTCTAGGATNTCTGATATTTTCTTTCCAATACCTTTACTTCCTCCAACTATTAATACTTTACTCATGGTTAAATTTTTCTTTGATTATTTTAATTCTATAGTTAAAAATCTTCTTTAATTGTGGTTTTACTAAAATGGGTACAAATATTCTTCCGAAAGCTCCGAAGGGAACTTTAAAAGAAACTTTATCAGTCATTTCAACTTCATTACCTGATTCTAAAAAAAGGTGCTCATGATGCCACATTGTATATGGACCAAATCTTTGCTCATCAACAAAAAACATTTTATCATTAATGTGAGTTATTTCAGTTACCCAGTTTAATTTAATTCCAAGTAAGGGAGATACTTTATAAGTAATTATTTGGCCAACGTACATCTTATCAGAAGTTTCTGATGTAATATTAAATCCCATTTCTTTGGGAGTTATGATACTTAAATTTTTAGGGTTGGAAAAAAAATCCCAAGCATCATTTAGAGTCATTTTAATGTTCTGCTTTACTTTTATTGTGTAAATTCCAGAGTGTTTACTAAACTCTATCATGAACTTAAATAGTGATGTAGTTCTTTTTTAGTAGACTTATTTTTAAACTTTCCTGAATAATAAGATGTTGTGGTAGTTGATGTGTCGTCTTTAATTCCTCTAGAGGAGACACATAAATGTTTAGCATCTATAATTACAGCAACATCTTCGGTTTCTAAGATTTCCTTAAGTTCATTACCAATTTGATTGGTTAGTCTTTCCTGGACTTGAGGTCTTTTAGCAAAATATTCTACAATTCTATTAATTTTAGAAAGTCCTATTACTTTCCCAGAGGATATATAAGATACGTGAGCTTTTCCTATAATTGGAACAAAATGATGCTCGCAGTTAGAATAAAATGTAATATTTTTTTCAACTAACATCTCGTTATACTGATATTTGTTTTCAAAAAGAGCTATTTTAGGTTTGTTTTTAGGATTAAGTCCATTAAATATTTCATCAACATACATTTTGGCAACTCTATGTGGAGTTCCCATTAGAGAATCATCATTCAAGTCTAAACCAAGGGTTTCCATTATTCCTTTAAAATGGTCTGCTATTATTTCTTTTTTCTTATTATCGGAAATTTCAAATGCATCTTCTCTTATAGGAGTTTCTAATGAGCTACTAACATGTTCATCACCAATTTCATCATAGTTATAATCTATGGAATCATGCTGGGTAAACAACAATGTTTCTTTCAGTTTCATATAATTTAATTTTAAGTTCAAATTTTAAATCAAGTTGTTTTCTTAATTTATCATAAATAACCTTTGAAATATTTTCTGCAGTAGGATTTAAATTTTTAAATTCTACAACATCTAAGTTTAAATTTTTATGGTCAAAACAATCTAATACTTCTTTTTTTATTAAATCAGACAGTTTTTTCATATCAATTAAATAGCCACTTTCTTCATCTGTTATTCCGGTAACAGTCACCTCTAGATCATAGTTATGGCCATGAAAGTTAGGATTGTTACATTTACCATAGAAAGAGAGATTCTTTTCTTCAGACCAATTTGGATTATGAAGTCTGTGGGCTGAATTAAAATGTTCTTTTCTGATAACAGAAGTTTTTTTCATTTTGTTTATTATTTACGGTTCAAACTTAAACAAAATTGTTTAACATTTCAAATAAAAAATTAAACAATTTTAAAATTCTCTTGTTAATATTGTTTTTATATTCGTTAATTATTTTGAAAAATTTGACTTTTTATTTAGAAATTTGTGCAGTTTTCACAGGTATAATAAGTGTTTGGTTTGCTAAAAAAGAGAATATTTTATTATATCCAATAGGAACAGTCAGTGTCTTAATATGGATTTATTTATGTTGGATTGCAGAGATTTATAGCCAAGCTGTAATTAATTTATTTTTTTTCGTAATGAATATTTATGGCTGGTACAATTGGTCCAGAAAAGATAATTCTGAGAAAAATAAAGTTCAAATTAAATTCAGTTCACTAAAAGAAAATCTATTCTACATCATTGTAGCTGGATTATTAACATGGTTAATTTATTCAGCTCTATCCAATGTAGAAATCCTAAATTTTAATTGGAAATTTGTTTTAATAGAGTCCTTTATTACCACACTTAACTTTATAGCTATGTGGCTTATGGCATGGAAGAGAGTAGAGAACTGGGTTCTATGGATTATTGGAGATATATTTTGTATACCCCTTTTTGTTTTTAAAGAATATTATTTAAGTGTAGCTCAATTTTCTATATTTATAATTATTGCATTTATGGGTTATTTTGAATGGAAAAAAAAGGCATTAAAAAATTAAAAAATATAGTAATTACTGGACCGGAGTCATCTGGAAAAACTACTTTATTTGAATAATTAAAATGCTTATCTGGGTTTCATTTTATACCAGAATATTCTAGAAAATATATTCAAAATATTAATAGATCCTATAATTACAATGATATATTAAAAATAGCCGAATTCCATGTTTTATCCTATGAAGCCTTTTCTAAAAAAGGGCTGCCAGTAATTTTAGATACAGATTTATTAACTCTTTTAATATGGTGTGAGTATAAATACAAAAAATGTCATCCATTTATTATAGATCAGCTCAT
>NZID01000071.1 GCA_002691605.1 Crocinitomicaceae bacterium | reverse complement strand
TGTTATTTCACTTTCAAAAAATTTGGGTTTTGCGGGTGGCTACAACGAAGGTCTTAAGCAAATTAATTCTAAATATTATATTCTTGTTAATTCGGATGTTGAAGTAACTAAATCATGGATAAATCCATTAATTAAAGTACTAGAGAATAATCAAAATATTGTTGCTGTTCAGCCGAAAATATTGTCCTATCAAAATAAAAACCATTTTGAACATGCAGGAGCAGCTGGAGGTTTCATAGATCGATTTGGTTATCCTTTTTGCAGAGGAAGAATATTTAATTTTACTGAAAGAGATCAAAAACAATATGATGATTGTCAGGAAATTTTCTGGGCTTCAGGTGCGTGCATAGCAGTTAAAGCTGAGGAGTTTAAAAAAATTGGTGGATTTGATCAAAGTTTTTTTGCTCATATGGAAGAAATTGATCTTTGTTGGCGATTTAAAAATTTGGGTAAAAATATTTTCTTTACAAGCGAATCTTTAGTTTATCATGTTGGTGGCGGTACTCTGAACTACCACTCTCCTAATAAAACATTTCTTAACTATAGAAATAATCTATGGATGATTCATAAGAATTACCATGCAAATAGTCCTTTATTCTATTTTATTTCTTTTAGACTTTTTCTTGACCAAGTTTCCGCTTTGAGATTATTAATATCAGGTAAAATAAAAAGTTTTCTTGCTATTGAAAAAGCACATTTTCAATATTTAAAATCCTTAAGAAATATCCATAAAAAAAGAAAAGCTATAAAAAAAAGCAATCTTCATTTACATAAAGGGTATTCTAAGAAATCTATTATTTGGAATTATTTTTTGAAAGGAAATAAAAAGTTTTCTGAAATAATCATTAATAATTAAATTTCTGTAGTAATAAATGCCTCTGATTTTTTAATTAAATCATGTAAGATCGTATCTTCTTTAATATAAGGTATTTCTTTTCTAAAGTTTTTCAATAACTTTTCTATTGTAGTCGAAGATTTTCTTGGTCTTCTAAATTCCATTGCTTGTGATGAGGTTAACAACTCAATACTTAAAATACTTTCAACACCTTTTACTACTTCTACTAATTTCACACCTGAAATAGACCCCATACTAA
The DNA here is from genome assembly GCA_002691605.1 of Crocinitomicaceae bacterium. Lineage (GTDB taxonomy): Bacteria > Bacteroidota > Bacteroidia > Flavobacteriales_D > Parvicellaceae > MED-G20. Next base: position 41,917 of record NZID01000071.1, on the reverse strand, counting down.
CATGATCTTCTTGACCATTTGAAGACTCTATACTATCAACTGATGCAGGATGACAAAGTATTTTATTTTTACTTACTAGACTTGCTGCAGAATATTGAGCGATCATAAATCCCGAATTCAATCCTGGATTATGAGTTAAAAATGGCGGCAAACCTCTTGTTCCAGAAATTAATTTATATATTCTTCTTTCGGAAATACTTCCAAGTTCTGCAGCTGCAATAGCCATAAAGTCCATTGCTAAAGCTATAGGCTGTCCATGAAAATTTCCAGCTGAAATTATTTCATCCTCTTGATCAAATACTATCGGATTATCTGTAACAGAGTTAATTTCAATAGTTAATTTATTAGTAAAATCTTTAAATACATCTAAACTGGCACCATGAACTTGGGGAATACATCTAAATGAATACGGATCTTGTACAGATTTATTTTTTACATTATTTAGTTCACTATCTTTTAAAAGCTCTGTGATTGTATTAGCAGATTCTAGCTGTCCAGGATGAATTCGAACTTTATGTGGCTTAGGATCAAATGGACTGAGCCTGCAGTTAAATGCATCTAGTGAAATTGCAGATATTTTAAATGACCATTGAAAGAGTGATTCTAATTTTAAATACGCATACGTTGCATGTGCAGACATGAATTGAGTTCCATTTAGCAAAGCCAAACCCTCTTTAGATTCCAGTTCTATAACACTTCTAGAAAGATCTTTAAGTAAATCTTTAGTTTTAAGTTTAGTATTTTTATAATTTACCATGCCTTCTCCAATCAATGCTAGTGATAAATGGGCTAATGGAGCTAAATCCCCCGAAGCACCAAGAGAACCAGATTCATATATTACGGGTAAAATATCATTATTAAAAAAGAAAATTAGTTGCTCAATTGTTTTTAATTTTACGCCTGAATAACCTAAAGAAAGTGCATTTACTTTTAATAATAACATCAACTTTACGATAGGTAAATCTATTTCCTTTCCTACTCCACAAGCATGAGATTTAACTAGGTTAATTTGTAATTTTTTCAATTCTTTGGAAGACACTTGTTCATTACATAAAGAACCAAAACCTGTATTTATTCCATAAAATGCTTGATTATTATTTTCTAATTTATCATCGAGGTATTTTCTGTTATTTTCTACTTTTTTTACCACTTGATCTGAAAGGGTAATGTCTAGTTTATTAAATAAAATATTTTTAATGTCTTGAAGTTTCAAACCTTCTTTTGATATAACAAATTCAGCGCTCAAATTTTGATTAATTTAAATTGGAAATATCCGTATTTACTTGTAGACCTGATTCCATATTTTTAAGTTCAATATTCATTTTTGAATTAAAACTGTCTTTTATAAATACTATATAAGGTATTTTGACCGAATTGGCATATTTTAATTGCTTTTTCAATTTGTGTCTATCAGGATATAAAATAGCAGAAACATCTTTATCTCTTAAATATTTTAGTACTTGAAGTCCATTAGACGGTTTATCAGACTGATCAATGATCATGTATTTTGGGGAAATCCCCAGGTTAGATGGAAATAAACTAAACTCATTCATCAGATCAAAAATTCTTTCTGCACCAAAAGAAATACCCACTCCCGATAAATTACTTTGTCCAAATACTTCGGTTAAATTGTCATATCGACCTCCACCCACAATACTACCCATTGAATGGTTATTTAAAATCACTTCAAATATAGAACCCGTATAATAATCAAGTCCTCTAGCCAAACTAATATTTATTTTAAGATTATTGATTCCCAATTCCTCGGCATTATCTACAATGTAATTAAGCTCTTGTAAGCCTTTCAAACCTTCTTGATTAGATGCTAACTTTTTACTTAGCCAACTGAGTATAATCTGAGTTGAATTATCTAATGAAAACAGTTCATTAAAGAGTTCCCAGCAACTTTGATTTGGAATATTATTTTTAAGTTCTTCAATTACTTTATTTTGACCTATTTTATCAATCTTGTCAATAATGGCTGTTATTTTTGAAAAATATTCAATAGAATTACATGTTTCTACCAATCCGTAGAGAATTTTTCTATTATTAATCATAATAGTAAAATCTGAAAGATTTAGCTCATTCAAAATTTCTGTAATTAAACTAACTAATTCAATTTCGCATATTAAAGAATTTGTTCCGACTATATCAGCATCACATTGATAAAATTCTCTATATCTTCCCTTCTGAGGTCGATCTGCTCTCCATACGGGTTGAATTTGATATCTTTTAAATGGAAATGTAAGATCATTTAAGTGTTGAACTATGTACCTAGCAAAAGGTACGGTAAGATCATATCTGAGAGCTTCGAGAGAAAAGTCGTGATCTGTAGAGTTTTCATTGGAGTTTTTTAACGCTTTTTTAAATTTTTCTCCTCGTAATAAAACTTTAAATAGAAGCTGATCACCCTCACTGCCATATTTTCCAGTTAAAGTTGATAAATTTTCTATAGATGGAGTTTCGATAGGTAAAAAGCCAAATTTTTTAAACTTAGATTTAATAATGTCAAAAATATAATTCCTTCTAATCAATTGATCTGGAGAGAAATCTCTCGTTCCTTTAGGTATGGAAGGCTTCTGCATAGAATTTAAAAGTATAAATTTAAATCAATATTATTTAGAAAATAAAGAGTAAAAATAGTTGCTGAAGGTTATAACTTTTTACTATCAAGATATTTTTCTATTTCTGAGTAAGATGTATTAGATAGAATAATTAATCCATTAGGATCAATTAAAAACTTACTGGGTATTTCAGTAACTCCATATTGGTTGGAAAGAGGAGAGTTAAGGATAAAATTATGAAATTGGACAGCTTGTAATTTCCAATCAAAATTGAACTTTTCAGCTACTTTTTTCCAGTTATCTCCTTTTTTTTCAAATGCAATTGTAAGAACATCTAATTTAGATTTCTGGTCAAAATAAGATGATTTAAACTTATTTTTTATTTTTATTAATTCGGGTATTTCACTTAAGCACCTACTACACCACGAACCCCAAAAATCTAATAGAATATAGTTTCCTCTAGAATCTAATAAAGAATAATCTGATTGATCAATCAACTTAACAGAAAAAATTGGTGCTTTGTTCCCACTACGTGGACTATTAAAATAAAAAATGTAAATAACAATAATTAATATTGTAAAAGAAATAGAAATGATAATTCTATATTTTAATTGATCAAAAATCATTCATTTAATTTAAGTACTTTTTTGCAAGTTTGAAAATAAAAAAACCCCGATAATACGAGGTTTTAATTTTAGCGGAGAGTGAGGGATTCGAACCCCCGGTACCTTACGGCACAATAGTTTTCAAGACTACCGCATTCGACCACTCTGCCAACTCTCCTAGAGATGGGCAAAAATAGAAAAAACATTTTTATAGCAAGTATTATTTAAAAATAAAATAAACTTATAATAACTATTTTTACACTATGTCATGGAAAAGCTATATAAAGGGATATGAAAACTATTTGAAAATAGAGAAATCTCTCTCTAAAAATACAGTGGATGCCTACTTAAGAGATATCCGAAAATTAAATGCTTTTTTTAATAACGAAGAAACTAATTCGAAGATTAATGACATTAAATATGAAGATTTTCAAAGCTATTTATCTTTTTTGAATACATCAAAAATAAATGCGAGATCTCAGTCAAGAGTAATTTCAAGTATACGGTCTTTTTTTAAATATTTGATCCTAGAAAATATTATTTCTGAAAACCCAAGTGATTTGTTAGAGAATCCTAAAACCGGAAAAAAATTACCTGAATTTTTATCTATTGAAGAAATAGATCTTCTGGTAAATCAGATTGATCGATCAAAACCAGACGGCGAAAGAAATTTAGCTATTATAGAAGTATTATATGGTTGTGGATTAAGAGTTTCAGAATTATTACAATTAAAAATCTCGGAAATTTATTGGAATGAAGGTTTTATTAGAATTATAGGTAAAGGAAATAAAGAAAGATTAGTTCCACTTGGTAAAACAGCTACTAAACATTTAAAAATTTATTTAAATGAAGTCAGAATTCATCAAAAAATAGATAAAGAGTTTGTAGACCATGTTTTTATTAATAAAAATGGAAGTAATCTCTCTAGAATTATGATTTTTAAAATCATTAAAAAATTAACCAAACAATCTGGAATATCTAAGAATGTTTCTCCACATACATTGAGACATTCCTTTGCAACTCACCTTGTAGAAGGAGGTGCAGATTTAAGAGCTGTTCAAGAAATGTTGGGCCACGAGTCCATTACCACTACGGAAATTTACACTCATTTAGACAAAAATTATTTGAAACAAACCATATTAGATCATCATCCAATAGAGAAAACTAAAATGGGTTGGTAGCCCAAACGTTAAGTTCAGGAATAAATCCTCTTTTATCCATATTAATGGCTGCAATAATTGAATGAGCAATTTCATTAGGTGTTAATTTTTTAGCTTCACTCTCTCTTTCAATTCTTTTTTTGTTATTAAATGCAGTGGTTACTTCACTAGGATTAATTAAAATAACCCTAATATTATCCCTTCTCATTTCATGACGCCAGCACTCTGTAAGACCTCTTAATGCAAATTTTGATGCGCAGTAAACAGAACCTGATGGGAAGCCATTTAAAGCTGCTGAAGATCCAATATTTATAATCGTACCATGCTGTTGTGTTTTGAAAAATTTAGCAACTTCTTGAGTTAACATGGTTAATCCAAAAACATTGGTAGCAAATACTTTCTCAAATTGTGCAATTTTAACGTCTTCTAATTTAGAAAACTCTCCAATTCCAGCATTATTAACAAGTACATCTATGCCTCCCATTGAGTGAAATGCATCCAAGGTTTTTACAGCAATAGTATTGTATTTACTTACATCTAAATGTATTGGGATAGCATTGATTTCACTTGCAATTTTATCTAATTTATCTTTATCTCTTCCAGTGATACTAACAATCGCTCCTTTTTTTGTTAGGCGTTTGGCAGTCGCTTTTCCAATTCCTGAACTTCCTCCAGTTATTAAAATCTTTTTTCCAGATATATTTCCCATTTTTATATTTAAATAAATATACGAAATTAGGATTATAGAAAATGTTAAGAAATCTTAATGTTTAGATTAAAGATGTAATGCTAGAGGAATTTGGTTTAGTAGTACTACGAAATCTTTTAAATAATTGACCCTTTTCGTCTATAAAATATTTCTCAAAATTCCACATTATATTACCTTTAAACGATTGATTTTCTTGATTATTTAACCATTTAAAAATAGGATCCACATTTTCGCCCTTTACACTAACTTTTTGAGACATTAAAAAAGTAACTCCATAATTTTTTTGACAAAATGATTTAATATCACTATTAGTGCCTGGTTCTTGTCCTCCAAAATTATTAGCAGGAAAACCAATTATAACTAATTGCTCACCATAATTTTGATGAAGTTCTTGTAGTTCTTGGTATTGAGGGGTAAACCCACACTCAGAGGCAGTGTTAACTAGTAGCATTTTTTTTCCTTTAAAAGAAGATAATGACATTGTTTTACCATCTATAGTAGTAATGTTAAAATCATAAATAGAATTTTGAGCATTCATAATTAAAATATTAAATAATAAAAGAAAAGAAAGAACATTTTTCATTTTTTGTTTAATTAAATTAATAAAAAGTTAAACAAATATATTAATTTTATAATGATCTCCTAAAAATTGTTTAAAATATGTACTAAAAAAAACTAATTTCGAGGAATCTATGAACACCAAAACTGTTTCATTTTACACTCTCGGATGTAAACTTAATTTTTCAGAAACAAGTACAATTTCTAGAGACTTAGAGTCTGAAGGATTTGCAAAAGTTGATTTTGAAATAGGTGCAGACATTTATATAATTAACACGTGTTCTGTAACAGACCAAGCAGATAAAAAATGTAGAAATATTGTTAGAAAGGCATTGAGGTACAATCCCTCAGCATTTATTATTGTAATAGGTTGTTATGCACAACTTAAGCCTAAAGAGATATCTAAAATACAAGGAGTTAATTTAGTTCTAGGTGCTCAAGAGAAATTCAATATTAGTAAGTATTTAAAAAGTAATTTAGATATTAATGAGACTATTTTAATGAACGAACCAATTAAAAATGTAAAAACATTTTATCCTGGATATAGCTTAGGAGATAGAACAAGATCCTTTTTTAAAATTCAAGATGGTTGTAATTATTTCTGTTCATTTTGTACTATTCCCTTGGCAAGGGGGAAAAGCCGAAGTGGAAATATAAAAGAAACGGTATTAAAAGCTAAAGAAATTGGAAGATCTGAGGTTAAAGAAGTCGTTTTAACAGGTGTTAATATAGGTGATTTCGGAAATGGAACCAATGAAAATTTTCAACAATTGATTAAGCAATTAGATATTTTAAATGGCATTTCGAGATATAGAATTTCATCCATTGAACCTGATTTATTAAAAGATGAAATTATTGAATTTGTGTACCAATCAAATAAATTTACACCTCATTTTCATATTCCTCTTCAAAGTGGATCAGATACACTTTTAAAAGAAATGAGAAGAAGATACGATACTACTTTATACGCCAAAAGAATACAATTAATCAAAGAATTAATGCCTCAAGCCTGTATTGGTGTAGACGTCATTGTAGGCTTCCCTGGTGAAACAGAAGAAGAGTTTAATAAAACTGTAGACTTTCTAAAATCCTTACCAATATCTTACCTTCACGTATTTACATATTCTGAAAGAGCTAACACTACAGCACCAAGAAAGGAACAGATAATTCCAATGGAAATTAGAAGAAAGAGAAGTAAACAATTAAGGATATTAAGCTTGAAATTGAAATTAAAATTTTATAGTGACAATGTGGGATATATTGGAAATGTACTATTTGAAACCCATGAAGGTAATTTTTTAATTGGATTTACAGAAAATTACATAAAAGTTAAGGTACCTTATAAACCTGGAATATTGAATACTATTCAAAAAGTTAAAATTGAGAAAATTAGTTCAGATATTGAAGCCTATGGAAATCTGATAAATCAGAAAATAAATATTACGTAAATATAAATCAATATGATGAAAATACTGAAATTCAATTATTTATATTTTACATTACTAATATTGATAAGCTCTAGTATATCAGGGCAAAATATGTCTATTTTCGGGAATGTACTTGATACTCTAAATGATGTTCCAAAAAAAAATGCAGTCGTGATGTTGGTTCGTCTTTCAGATTCTGTCATGATTGATTTTAAAAGAACAGACGATAACGGGGGTTTTTATTTTAATATACCCATTGATACAGTGGAAATTATCATTTCACACCACAAGAACGATGATAAAATTATTTTCTTTTTTCCTTCCAAGGATAGACTTTCATTAAATCTAAATAACACTATTTTACCTGAAAAGAGTGAAATGATGAATGAAGTCACCATTTACGCATACAAAGATCCTGTTTTTTTTCGGGGAGATACCTTAGTCTTTTTAGCAGATTCATTCAAAACAAAGGCCAATGCCGTGGTAGAAGATTTACTTAAAAAACTGCCAGGCGTAGAAGTAGACAAAAACGGAAGTATAACCTCTCAAGGAAGAGAAGTCAATAAAGTTTTAGTAGATGGGGATGAGTTTTTTGGAAGTGATCCGACAATAGCTACTAAAAACCTAGGGGCTAAAAGTATTGAAAGTGTAGAAATTTATGAAGAAGAAAACACCGATTCTGACGAAACTGCAGATGAAACTATTCAAGTAATGGATTTAAGACTAAAAGAAGATGCCAAAAAAGGGTATTTTGGTAGATTATCGGCAGCATCGGATCTTACTGATTTTTACGAAGGGGAATTTTTGTTTAATAGATTCAATAAGGATTTTAAATTATCGGTTTTTTCATTGACATCAAACACTCCTAGAGCGAATTTTGGATATGGAGATATAAAGAAATTTGGATTAAGTACTGATAATGGAAACTTTTTTAGCGATGATAATAGAGGTTGGTGGGGAGGTTCCGATGGGTATAATAATAATGGTATACCCCAAACATTAAAATCAGGGATTTTTTATTCAGATAAAATTGGAGAAAAAGTAAAAGTTGGTTTCAACTACACTTACAATCAATCTACCCTTACCGCAAATTCTGATAGAAATTTACAGTATTTACTAAGGGATACTACTTTTTTTGTCGAAGAAAGAAATGTATCTAACCAAGAGAGTATAGACCAACTAATAAATGCTAGAGTTGAGATAAAATTAGATAGCGCAACAACTTTGGAAATTTTACCTAGCTACAGTACTTCAAAAGACACTAATATTTATACTCTGAAAAATGTATTTAAGGGAGAGGACACTATAATCAACTCCAATTCGATTGTTCAGCAAAATCACGGATCTGAAACTTATAATTTTAATACTGAAATAAGACTGAAAAGAGAGTTTAAAAAGAAAGATCGTCTACTGAAATATGCCTTTGTATACTCAGAATCTAAAAATGACGAAGATCAATTAAATTTAACTAAAAATGATTATTTGAATAACACTTCTTTAAATGATACCATTGATCAAAAGCAAGATTTTTTATCAAGTTCTACCAACTATAAATATCAATTTCTTTTTAAAGAACCCATTAGTAAAAAATGGGGATTAGACATAGAACACTTATACAAATTAAATCTCGGAAATCAAGATAGAAATACTAATGACAGAAACTTAATTACTGGGGATTACGATGTGCCAGCCACTGCATTTTCTAATTATTTTGACAATCTGAAACTTACTAACAGAGCAGGAATTTATACGATATATAGATATAAAAAAGACAGACTAAAAATAGGTGGGTATATCAGAAACGTACAACTTAGAAGTTTTGATGAAAATGATAATCCACTAACAGACTCACTAAACTTTTGGGATATACTACCTCAAGTTAGCTTTAGACATAAGTTTAGTAACTCTCAAAGGATTCGATTTAATTACCGAACCAACTCCAGACAACCGTCTTTAAATCAATTACAGCCTGTACAAAATAATTCAAATCCAAATAAAATAGTAGAAGGGAATCCAGATTTAAGACCAGATTATTCTCACCAAATTAGTCTTTCTTATAACCATTGGAAAGGATTAACTGGAAGCTATATTTGGTCAAATTTAACCTATAGAAGGGTAATGAATCCATTTATTAATGCTATTTCATATGATGAATATGGTAGAACCATTTCTAAGACAATAAATTTGGACTCAAGTACAAATGAATTTGCATCGTTCTACATAGGCGGAAAAATTCCTATTGGAAATTCTCCTTTGGGAGTTAGATTGAGTAATGCTTCAAACTATAATATCACCAATAGTATTATAGAAAACTTAAAAAATGAGACTACTACCCTATCACAATCGAATGAAATTTCTTTAGAGTGGGAAACGGACTCTGCATTTATTGAAATTGGAGGTGAAATTAGCTACTCTAAGCCAACTAATAGTTTAAATCTCAATAGTCAAGCTTTTATGACTCAAAATTTCTTTATAGATGCAGAAATTGATCTTCCATGGAAAATGACATTATTTACTGAATCTGAGTATACCATCAATACCCAAAGAGCAGAAGGTTACAATATTAATTTTTTAATTATTAATCTATCCATAGAAAAGAGATTTAATAAAAATGAAAATTTAATATTATCTATTGAGGGAAATGACATACTCAATCAAAATATTATTGCTCAAAGACTTATTCAAAATAATATTATAATAGATAATATAACTACTATAATCTCTAGATACTTTTTAGCAAGGTTAACTTATCGATTTAATAATAATAAAACTAAAATGCAAGATGAATCATTTCATTAAAAATATTTCTGTAATACTACTGATTTTAAATATAAATATCACTTTAGGACAGATAACCCATGGAGTGATTTTATATGAAAGAAAAACAAACCTTTTAAAAAAATACAAAAGCCCAGAGTCTCGAAGATGGCTAAGAGGGGAAAAAGTAAAAATAGATCGTTTTAATCTTCATTTTTCNCCNGAAAAATCTGTTTTTATGCCCGTAGANTCTGCTGTTCCATCTAAAGCAGATTGGGCAACATCAAAAAACACCGTTTTACAAAACTTTGACAATAATGAAAGAGTTTCTATATATAATCTATTTGGAGACCGAAAAACTGTTAAAGATGAATTAGTTAAAAGAACTTGGAAAATAACTGAGAGAAAGAGAAATATAGCCGGCTATAGTTGCAGAAGAGCTATTTGGTCTAAAAATGACAGTACTAGAATTTATGCATGGTATACAGATCAAATCATTGCTTCGACAGGNCCTGAAACTTTTAACGGATTACCTGGAACCATATTAGGACTAGCTACTGAAGACGGAGGTGTGGTTTATTTTGCTAAAATAGTCAATGAAAAATATCAAAANATGGATGAAATTATCTCGGATATAAAAATTAAGAAAACTTATACTGAAAAAGANTTGAAAGAAGAACTTGAACTAAAATCAAAGTCAAACCCTTGGATGGGAAGAATAATNAACTATTTATTTGAATGGTAATTTATAATAATCCTTCTATAATTCCGTCTATACTCCTGCCATCTGCCTCAGCTATATAGTTTTTNACTATTCTATGTCTTAAGATGGGTTTGGCAATGGACTTCACATCTTCAATATCTGGAGAATATTTTCCATTTAATAACGCATGACACTTNGCACCAATTACTAAAAATTGGGAAGCTCTTGGTCCAGCACCCCAAGAAATATATTTTTTGACNGATTCTGTAGCTAATGGTTCGTTAGGTCTTGTTTTTGAAGAAAGTTTTACTGCGTATTCTACTACATTTGGAGCAATAGGTGTTTTTCTTACTAAATTTTGAAAAAAAAGTATTTCTTCTGCAGTTATAATCTTTTGAACACTCTGGNTGATTGATCCAGTAGTTTCATTGATAATAGCTAATTCTTGTTCGTAAGTGGGATACTTTACCAATATATTAAACATAAATCTGTCCAACTGAGCTTCNGGTAATGGATAGGTTCCTTCTTGTTCTATAGGATTTTGCGTAGCAAGCACAAAAAATGGATCATCNAGCAAANAATTTTTTCCTGANATAGTAACACTTCTTTCTTGCATNGCTTCTAATAATGCTGCTTGTGTTTTGGGTGGGGTTCTATTTATTTCATCCGCTAAAACAATATTTGAAAAGACTGGACCTTTTAAAAATTTAAAATTTCTTGATTCATCTAAGATTTCAGCACCTATGATATCTGACGGCATTAAATCTGGAGTAAATTGAATTCTNTTAAATGACAAACCCATNGATTCTGAAATAGTNTTAATCATTAGTGTTTTAGCCAAACCNGGAACCCCCACTAAAAGTGCATGNCCTTTTGCAAAGATGCTAATAAGTACTTGGTCTATAACCTCTTCTTGNCCTATAATTTTTTTAGAAATTTCTTTTTTTAATACTTTAAATTTCTCTAAAAAAGCATCGGCTGCTTCTACATCAGATTTGTACATAAAAATAATTTTGATAAATATATATTAAATTAAGTTTTTGAAATGTGCATTTTGTAGTATATATTTCCAATGTTTGTTAAAAAGTAANTAAATGGAGTATGGATATTTATAAAATAATTGAACCTATTGGTAAAAAATTTCCATTTATACTGAGTATTCCGCATAGTGGAATNAAAATTCCAAATTATTTACTAAATAACTTTAATCCTGAACAACTTCAATTAAAAGACGATACAGACTGGTTTTTAGATCAATTATACGATTTTGCTCCTAAATTAGGAATTACTACTATAAAAGCTTCTATTTCNAGATGGGTAGTAGATTTAAATAGGAATCCAAAAAATAAACCTTTATATAANGATGGNAGAATACTAACTTCNGTATGTCCNAAAAAGAATTTTTTNGGTCAACCTATATATAAAGAGGGTCATGTAATTAATACTTCTGAAGTTTCAAATAGAATTAAAAATTATTTTNNCCCTTATCATNAGAAAATAAATGANTTAATTAAAAAATTTAAAGTAGANAATTCTTCGGTATTTATTTGGGATGCTCACTCAATAAGAAGAAATGTCCCTACAATAAATGAAACATCGTTTCCAGATCTTATAATTGGTAATAACGATAATAAAAGCTGTGAAGAAAAAATTACAAAGCTTATTTTGAATAATTTAAAAAAATCAAAATTTGANGTTCAAATTAACCAACCCTTTAAGGGGGGATTCATTACCAGNTCTAAAGGACTTCCAAATAAAAATATTCATGCGGTTCAACTAGAAATGTCCAAAGATTTATATATGTCTTATGATGAGAGAAAATACGATATTCAAAAAGCNGAAANTATAAAAANNGTCTTAGAAGATACGTTTATCAAAATACTTAATCAATTAAAATGAAAAAATTCTTCTTTCAAAAAATATTACAAAAAGAAGGTTGGCTATTTAATACCAAAATATCTATTGATAAAGAAGGTAAAATAAAAGAAATTCAAAAAAATTATCAAGGTGCTGATTACGAACAATTAATTCCAATAGCAATACCAGGAATTCCAAATGCTCATTCTCATGCCTTTCAATATGCCATGGCAGGAATGACAGAAAATCACCCTTATAATTCTCAATCAGATTTTTGGTCATGGAGAAAAAATATGTATGATTTTGCTTTAAATATTGATCCTGATGACTTTCAAAATATAGCAACTATGTTGTATAGTGAAATGTTATCAAATGGGTACACTCATGTGGCTGAATTTCATTATTTACATCATGATAAAAATGGGCAATCCTACTCTAGCTTATCAGAAATGGGAGAAAGAATTCTAATTGCAGGTAAAAATGCTGGAATTGATGTAACACTGGTACCTGTATTTTATAATCAAGGTAATTTTAATACTGCATTTCATAAAAAACAAAGAAGGTTTATCAATAAAAATTCTGATGATTATTTTAAATTAATAGAGTGTTCCCGATCTAAATGCAAGCTTTACAATAGTAATTTAGGGGTAGGTATTCATTCTATAAGAGCCGTAAAAGATTTTATGATTACAGAATTAATTGATTTTAATCAAAATAAATACCCATTTCATTTACATATATCAGAACAATTAAAAGAAGTGGAAGATTGCTTAAACAATTACTCACTAAGACCTGTAGAATGGCTTTATTCAAATTTTGAAGTAGGTGAAAATCATCATTTGGTACATGCAACACATCTCAACAAAAAAGAAATCAAACTTATAACTCAAAATAAATCCAATGTAATTTTATGTCCTACCACTGAAGGTAACTTAGCAGACGGTTTTTTTAAACTAAAAGAATTTCAAGAAAATAAAGGTAATTGGTGTCTGGGAAGTGACAGTCATATTGGTTTATCCCCTTTAGAAGAAATAAGACTTTTAGATTATGGTTTAAGACTCCAAACAAATAGTAGAAAAACTTTTTATAACAATGAAACTGCTAATGCTTCTCATTTAGTGATGAATAAAATTTTTTTTAATGGAATGAAAGCGATGGGAATTGAAAGAAAAAACTACTTTGAAAAAGAATGTTCTTTAAACTTTATTGAAATAGACGAGAAAAGACCTTTGATTAAATCGAGTGAAAATGAAGATTTATTGAATACGATATTTTATACAGGGGATATTCGTAATATTAAAAGCACCTACGTTAAAGGGTTAAATAGAACCGAAATAAATAAAAACATTGATTTGTCAAAAAATTACTATCAAACAATAAGAAAAATTAAAGAAAAGATGTAGATTAATTTCTCATTTCTTTAAGATGAAGATAGTGATGTTTTAATGCACTCATGAAAGTGTTACTTGCATGATATGGTAAATTGTATTCTTCAGCAGTTTTTCTAACAATTTTGGAAATATCGTGATAATGAACATGACATATATTGGGAAATAAATGGTGTTCTATTTGATAATTTAAACCACCAATAAACCAAGAGAAAAATGATTTATAATTGGAAAAATTAGCTGTGGTTTCTAATTGATGTACATACCAGTTTTTGGTAATCACACCTTCGCTGTTAGGATTAGGAAAATCTGTTTGGTCAACAATATGAGCACATAAAAAAACCGTTGTTAAAAAAAATCCAGCTATAAATTCCATAATAAAAAAACCGGCAATATTAACTCCTAAGTTTCCTGTAATTAGAGTTGGAAGAAATAAAATAAAAAAAACATAAATGGACTTCCAAAATATTAAGGAGATAGCAGCTTTTGCAAAAGATATACCTTGGGTTTTTAACAAACCTTTTTTATGGTATTTAAATAATTGAATAACATCTTTACTAACTAGCCAAGAAATAGTTAATAACCCATATAAAAACCAAGCATATATATGTTGTAATTTATGATACGATTTTAAATTTTGGTCTTTAGTAAATCTTAAAATAATTCCTGCATCAACATCTTCGTCCATCCCAATAATATTAGTGTAAGTGTGGTGAAGGACATTGTGCTGAATTCTCCAATTTAAATCAAATCCACCCAATATATTTAATAAATATCCAATCCATTTATTAACTTTTTTATTTTTAGAATAAGCATTGTGGTTAGCGTCATGCATTACTGACAAACCTATTCCAGACATACCAAATCCTATAAGACCCCAAAGGATTAGGGTGGTAAACGTAGATAGTTCTAAGGTTAAAATAAGTACATAGGGTACAATATACAANGCTAGCATGAAAAATGTTTTAAATATCATGTTTGCATTGTTATTTTTAGAAATTTTATTTTCCTTAAAATAGGCATTTACCCTCTTTCTTAAAACTTTAACAAATTCAGGAGTAGAGGTGTCAAATTGTATGTTTTTANTAGTTGAGATAATTTTAATTTTTTTGTAAATAAAAGTATTTAAATGACATTATTTTATTTTGTTGAAAGATTATGCAATTTTTAAAGATCCAAGATACTTTAAGAATTTATAATGATGATGAACTGCAATAAACATGTTTTTATAAGATTTATAAGGAACCCCAAAATCCTTTGCAGTAGANTGAACGATTTTACTTAATTTTTTGTAATGAACATGACATATGTTAGGAAATAAATGATGTTCGATCTGAAAATTTAGACCACCAATAAACCAAGAAAGTATCCTTGAATTCATTGCAAAATTACAAGTTGTATTTAACTGATGTTCAAACCAGTTTCTTTTAATAACTCTATCTTTATTAGGAGATTTAAATTCATTGGGCTCCATAACATGAGCACACTGAAAGACAACTGCTAATATAATTCCACATGTGTAGTGCATCACAAAATAGCCTATGAGTACTAACCACCATGTTTTAAATAAAAGTACTGGTAATATTAAAACATAACCGTAATAAATGATCTTATACATAATTAATAAAAATAATTCTTTAGATAATTTCTTTTTTTGAGTTTTTAGTAATCCTTTTTTATGGTATCTAAAAAGTTGTAAAAANTCCTTATCAATAGACCATTGTATGGTCATTAAACCATAAAGAAACCAGGCATACAAATGTTGATATTTATGATGTTTCAATAGTTTTTGTTTTGGTGAAAATCTAAATAATTTACCNGATTCAATATCTTCATCCATAGAAGAAATATTGGTNTAAGTATGGTGAAGAACGTTGTGTTGAATTTTCCAATTAATATAACTTCCTCCTAAAAAGGTAATGAAGAAGCCAAAAAACTTATTTATATTTTTATTTTTAGAGTAAGCTCCATGATTGGCATCGTGCATTACAGACATTCCAATTCCTGCCATTCCAAATCCCATCATAAGCCAAAGAATAACGGAATAAAAAGAGTCATTATAAAAGTATAATGCACTGTAGGATCCAAAATAAAATGCAATTAAAAAAACACTTTTGAAATACATTTTAAAATTGGCATACCTAGAAATTTTATTTTTTTTAAAATAATCATCTACTCTTTTCTTAAGTGTTTTAACAAAAAGAGATTTAGACTTATCAAATNTAANAGGTTGAAAATTCATAAAATGTAATTTAAAACAAAAATAGGGGTTTATTGTCTTGTAATAGATAAACTTTATACGTTAATCAACATTTTTATGAACATGGTTAAACACTTAAGTCAATAGATTTAAAATTTTCTANGAACTTTATTCCATAGGATTCAAGTTCAGGTAATACTANAGAATAAATTTCNTTTTGNGTTGGTAAAACCACTCCTCTTTTTTTTATTTTATNACTCAANATCATTTTAGCTGCAATTCCTAAAGGCAAACCAACCGTATCGCTCATCGCAGTAAATTGAGAATCTCTTCCNATATATTCCATNTGTGATATTAACTCATGTGGTTGATTATTTAACTTANAATTTAATTTATGCCACATTACAATCATATCCTTATCATCGGCTGTAAGNCTCCATTTATCTTCTANAATTTTTTGTAAAATTTTCGCAGGAGAAGCATTTTTAAGTCCTACTTTTTTATTATCAAAAATACCCAACCACAATAACTTATCCCATANATAGTCGTCTTGNTCAATCTTTAAATAATGTCGCAACTTTAACTCTACNGAGTCATTTGGATTATATCTTAAAAAAGAATTCATAAAATCTCTATTAGTCATATTTTCAGAGCCTTCCAAAACATACGAATCGTCTGTNAAGCCTAATTGAACAAAAATATTCCAAGCCCTACAAAAACCTACTCTTCTAAGAGTTCCTCTATACATCGTAGGAATATTTTCTAATCCATATATAGANCGGTATTTTAATGAGTCTCTATTGGCATATCCTTCAAATTTTCCAAAGCCATCAATTTCAATAATTTCAGTTCTTCTAAATAGTTTATTGTAAGGGATATATTTATATTTTCCTTCTCTTATGAATTTTGCTGCNCCTCCCTGACCAGCTAAAACTACATTTCTAGGGTTCCAAGTAAATTTATAATTCCATGGATTATCATCACTTTCAGGAGCAACAAGTCCCCCAGTAAATGATTTAAACCCAGTTAATTCCCCCCCTTTTCTCTTTACTTGATCAATCATTTGTTTTGCAGACATATGGTCAATTCCGGGATCGAGACCTAATTCATTTAAAACTAAAACTCCTTTGTTCAAAGCCTCATCATTCAATAATTTAATTTCATCTGTAACATAGCTGGGTGTAATAACGTGTATTCCAAATTCAATACAATCTTTAAGCACATGGTAATGCATTCTAGCTGGAAGCATGGAAATTACCATATTTNCTTTTGAAATTAACTTTCTTCTATCCTCTTCATTGTTTGCATCTAATTGAAAAACTTTAGAATTAGGATGATTATTTGTTTTTTTGGAAGGTAAATCCAAATTAAAATCCACCACGGTAACTGACCAATTTTCTTTTGTTGAATTATCTAAAAGATATCTTATTAATGAAGTGGAAGATCTGCCAGCACCAATTACAAGAATTTTTTTCATATTTGATTTTTATATTGACATACACTTTCAAAATAAATGGCATTTTGAGTATATATTTGCTGACAATATATGAATTCAGATCGATTATTTTTAAGAATTTCTATTTTAGGTATATCAACAGGAATTATTTTTGGTGCTTTTGGCGCACATGCCTTAAAAGAATTTTTCACGAGCTATGAGATAGATATATGGGAAAAAGGAATCTTTTANCAAATNATTAATAGTTTAGGNTTATTGACTTTTATTATTCTAAAGAAATCAGAAGTTATTAAAAACCCTCCCTACTTATTATTAACGTTTGGGATTATACTATTCTCATTTTCATTATACATCATTGCACTAACGAACGTGTTTTTAAATTCAAATCATATTATTAAAACTCTTCTAATTCCAATTACTCCTCTGGGTGGTTTACTTTTAATTTCTTCTTGGATTTTACTTTTATTTAGAATTAAAATTTAAATAAATCTCTTATTTAGAATCATTCTAAAATACCACAAAAAGGGTATTGTAACACCCGCATTCAAAAATTAAATTTGTATAAAAATTAATTGATTTTAAATCTTAATATTAAAATAGTGAAAGTAGTAAAAAAAAATTCCACAGTTTTAGTAGCAGTTATACTAGCTGTAAGTTGCTCTAAAAAAGGATGTACTGATCCAACAGCCGCTAATTATGATCCCGAAGCTGAAAAAAATGATGGTTGTGATTATACATACACTATTCCATCAAATTACGAGTTTACAGATTCAGATGGCAATAGTACAGTTTCTTACAGTGGACAAACTGCAAGTATGGATATGTTATCAGAAATGGTATCTTATTTAAAAACAGCGAATAATGATCCAAGCGTTACATTAGATGCTTCAACTTTACTCGCAATGTATGATAACAGTTACACTGGGTGGTCAGACCCCAACTTAGTAAATAACGGAAAGCAACTTAAAAGTAAAACTGCTTTAGCAGATGTGGGAATTCAATCAATGTTTGAAGGGTGGATGAATGCAGCAGCAGCAGCAACCCCAAGTTCTAACACTTCCTATTTACAAGATGCATCTGGGTTAGAATGGACACAAGTAATAGAAAAAGGTTTAATGGGTGCATGTTTTGCTAGTCAAATGACTTCTAATTATTTAGCTGGTATTTCTTCAGATGATAATATTGAAATTGTAGACGGTAAATATTATACCGAAATGGAACACCACTGGGACGAAGCATATGGCTATTTTACAGATGCTACCGACTACCCAACCAATGGAACCAACAGATTTTGGGGTAAATATGCCAACAAATCATATTTAGAAGATAACATAGGTTCTGCTACAGACATTTCATTAGCTTTTCGAACAGGAAGAGCTGCTATTGCTGCTGGAAATACCGCTGATGCTTTAGCACAAGGAGATGTTATCAATATGGAGGTAAAACAAATGGTTGCTGGTATGGCTTTACATTATTTAAATGATGTAAAAGCTCAGGTTGCTTCTGGTGCAGACCAATCTACAATAAATCATAGTATGTCAGAGGCACTAGCATTTATTTTTGGTATTCAATTTATAACTGATTCACCTGATATGTCACCAACAGATGTGATGGCACTAGTGAGTCAAATAGAGCCAGCTGTTGCAGGCTTTACAATGAGTGTTCAATCAGTTAATGCTGTTATTGATCAAGTGGCTGCTGCTGCTGGGTTGACAGATAAAAAAGATGATTTTTAATAGCGTTTTAATTCTTCGGTGTTGAATAGTTTTAATATAAAAAGTATGAAATATAAATCGTTCATTATAAGTTTTTCTCTAATACTATTACTTATCTCATTAATGTGTGTTAGTTGTCAAAAAAAAGGATGTACAGATCCGACAGCCTTAAATTATTCAATTGAAGCGAAAAAAGAGGATAACAGTTGCGAGTATCAAGATTTTGATAAACACAATTTATTAATCAATTTGGCAGATAACTATATAATCCCATCTCTTAACAATTTCAAAGACAAAATAGTCGCCCTTGATAATCAAGTTGATGAATTTAATTTAAATACTAATAATAACAATTTAAATAACCTTAGAGCTATATGGGAAGAAGCACTTCTTTCTTGGCAGGACGCAGCATTTCTAGATTTTGGTCCATCTGAATATATTTTATTAAGATCCCAAACGAATACTTACCCTGTAGATACAACAGAACTTAAAACTTCAATTTCAGATGGTTCATGGAACTTACAGTTTTCAAATTACAATGACTCAAAAGGATTACAAGCCTTGGATTATATGTTATTTATGCCAGGATATTCAGAAAGTGAACTAATTGGATATTTTCTAACTAATATTAATTCAAAAAATTATTTAAAAGCAATAACTGTCGACTTACTTTCCAATATTACTTATGTATGCGATGAATGGAGTCTGCACAGAGATAATTTTGTGAATGATTTTGAAACTTCTTCATCTGGTTATTCAAGCAATTCTCAGGGAAGTTCAATAAGTAATATTATAAATGCTTTGTGTTTACATTATGAGTTTTATGTTAGAAGAGGAAAAGTTGGCCTACCACTTGGTGTTTTTAATGGGTTTACTCAACAAGAACTACCTCATTTAGTAGAATCCTATTTTTCTGGTAAATCCGTGCAAAATTTGAATAGATCTGTTTATTCTATAAATAAGTTTCTTATTGGTGCAGGATATAGTTCCAATGATAACGGATTAGGATTAGATGATTACATGAATTTTGTAAATGCTGAAAATAATTCTGATCAGCTATCTGATATTATAGATAATCAAATCACTAATATTTTAGAAAAAGTAAATAACTTACCTGGTACTTTAGGAAACGAAATTATATATAATAAACCAATGGTTCAAGAAACATATCAAGAATTACAAAAATTAGTCCCACTTATAAAAGTAGACATGACATCAGCTCTTGGAGTTCTCATTACTTACCAAGACAATGATGGGGATTAAAAAATGGACTAAACATCTAGTATACAACCAAGTTCCAATTTATCCATTAATTATCTATCGCATAGTTTTTGGACTAATGATGTTTTTTAGTACGTGTAGATTTGTAATAAAAGGATGGATACATGATTTATATTTAACTCCAAAATATTTTTTTACTTACCTATGGTTTGATTGGGTAAACCCAATAAGTGAAGATTTTATCTACATTGCATTTATCATTTTAATTATATGTTCCTTACTAATCACATTTGGTTTATTATACAGAGCATCAGCAATTATATTCTTTTTGCTTTTTACTTACATAGAACTAATAGATAAGACTAACTATTTAAATCATTACTACTTTATTTCCTTAATAAGTTTTATAATTATATTTCTACCAGCCAATAAATTATTTTCACTAGACATAAAATTTAATTTTGTAAAAAAAAAAAACAACAATCAGTGCCTGGAAAATTAACATTATCAAATTCCAAATTGGAATAGTATATTTTTTTGCAGGTATAGCTAAAATAAATTATCATTGGTTATTTGAAGCGCAGCCATTAACAAATTGGTTAAAACACCAATCTGACTTTCCATTAATAGGGAATTTGCTCACTTATGACATTACAGCTTTCTTATTTAGTTGGTTTGGAGCATTGTTTGATCTTAGTATATTCTTTATCCTAATTTCAAAAAAATGGAGGGTATTTGGTTATTTTCTCGTTGTTATCTTTCATGTTATGACATCAATAATGTTTCCTATAGGAGTTTTTCCTTTAGTTATGATTGCAAGTACTCTGATATTCTTTAGTGATCAACTTCATATTTCCATCCTAAAATTTTTAAGCAAAAAAAATGAAAGTCTTGAATTAACGATTATCCAAAATTCTGAATTAGAAGAAAATAATCAGATTTTAAAAGTTTTATTTATAGCTTTTTTTGTGTTACAATTACTGTTACCCTTAAGGTATTTACTATATCCTGGAAAACTATTTTGGACAGAACAAGGTTATAGATTCAGTTGGAGAGTAATGCTGATTGAAAAAGCAGGATACGCTCAATTTTTTATTCATGAGCCTAAAATGGATAGAAAAATGCTTATTGACAATAAAAAATATTTAACTGCACAACAAGAAAAAATGATGGCAACACAACCCGATATGATTCTTCAGTTTGCTCATTTTATTAGTTCAGAATTTAAAGATTCTACAATTATTGAAACTAATGGTGAAATTATTTGTATGGGTGAAAAACCTAAAGTGACAGCCCAAGTGAAGGTAAGTCTATTTAATAAAGGAAGTAAAGATTTTGTTAATTCTAATATCGACTTAAGTAAAGAGGAAAGAGGATTGAAAAATAAAGAATGGATTTTACCTTATGAAGACTAAATTAACTTTTCTTTTTATCCTTATATGTAGTTGTATATTTTCACAAAAAGGTAAAATTTCTGGCTTTATATATGACAAGGAAAAAAATATAATTCCAAATGCAACAATTTACTTTGATTCAATTGAAAAAATTATTTACAGTAATACTGAGGGATTTTACAACTCTCCTAAGATTAAATTTGGAAAATATACTGTTCATTACTATATGTTTGGATATGAGAAAAAAATAGTTGAAGTAATCATAGATTCTATTCAAAAAAAAATTCAAAATATATATTTAAATCAGCTGAATTATGAATTAGAAGAGTATGAATTTACAGATGAAAAAGAATTTAACATTCGAAAATTAAGAGCAATAGAAGGAGTAATGATTACTCAAGGAAAAAAAACTGAAGCAATTAATTTGGCTAAAACCAACGCCAACAAAGCTGTTAATTTAAGCAGACAGATTTATGCTAAAATACCAGGACTGAATATTTGGGAAAGTGATGGTGCTGGATTACAATTAGGATTAGGTGGAAGAGGACTAAATCCTAATAGAAATTCCAATTTTAATACGAGACAAAATGGATACGATATAAGTGCAGATGCCTTAGGATATCCCGAAAGCTACTATAGTCCACCAAGTGAAGCCATAGAAGAAATTCAATTTATCAGAGGAGCTGCATCTTTACAATTTGGTCCTCAATTTGGAGGACTGATCAATTTTAAATTGAAAGATGGAAATCCTAATAAAAAAATAGAAACTACACTACGACACTCAGTAGGTTCCTTCCAATTAAAAAATACTTTTCTGAGCGTTGGAGGAAAAAATAAAAATTGGACCTACTATGGTTATGGAAACTATAAATTGGGTAACGATTGGCGTGAAAATTCCAATTTCAATTTAAAAAATGGTTATATAAAATTAACTAACCAATTTAATGATAATGGTAATATTACCTTAGAATTTACCAAAATGAATTATCTAGCTAGACAGCCTGGTGGATTAACTGATCTTCTATTTGAAATAAATTCTGACACTTCACTTAGAACCAGAAACTGGTTTAAAGTAGACTGGAATTTAGCAGCCATAAATTTAAATTATGAATTTAGTTCATCTACTAAAATTAATTCAAGAACATTTGGATTAATCGCATCTAGAAAATCACTCGGATATTTAGACCAAATAAATCGAGCAGATCCAATGTTGGAAAGGAATCTAATTTCTGGTCAATTTAAAAATATTGGCAATGAAACAAGACTTATTCACCTTTACGAGAGAAGGAATTTACCATGGGCATTTTTAATTGGTACTAGAATATACAAAGGTAATAGTATTGGAATACAAGGAGATGCAAGTAACGGAAGCGATGCGAATTTTGAGTTTATAAATAGTCAAAATAATATTTCTTCTGATTTTATAGAAAGTGATTACAACTTTCCAAGTTATAATTACTCATTATTTGCTGAGCATATATTTAATGTAAACAAAAAATTGAGTATTACACCTGGTCTTAGATATGAAAATATTAATACTTCGTCAAATGGAAATTACAGAATTGAATATCCTGACCTAGCAGGTAATATCATTTTTGATACTATCATAAATGAAAACAGAAATAATAACAGGGATTTTTTATTATTTGGAATTGGTTTTAGTTATAAATTTAATTCTAAAATTGAAACATATGCTAATATTTCCGAAAATTATAGAAGTGTCAATTTTGCAGACATGCAAATAAGAAATCCCAATTTTAAAATTGACCCTATACTTAAGGACGAAAGAGGGTTTAATTCAGACATAGGAATTAGAGGAACAATAAAAAACATCTTATACTTCGATGCCTCTCTATACTATTTGTATTACAATAATAGAATTGGAACAACTCTTGAAACAGACACTAATTTATTTAACACCTACCAGTATAGAACTAATATTTCTAAATCTAGAACTCTTGGTATTGAATCGGTACTTGAAATTAATTGGACCAATTTACACAAGGAAAACTTGTTACATAAAATTTCCACATTTTTTAATTTTGCGTATAATAATGCCCAATACGTATCTTCTGATGAACCTGCATTTTATGGAAAAAAAGTAGAGATGGTTCCCCCAATTATATTTAAATCTGGAATTAATTATTCTTACAAAGATCTCTCTATTTCTTATCAGTTCAGCTATAATAAAGAACAGTACTCAGACGCAACTAATGCAACTTTTCAAAATAATGCTGTTGTGGGAATTATCCCCTCGTATTCCATCATGGATTTGTCTATTCAATACCAGTATAAACAATTCCAAATTGAATCTGGAATCAATAACTTAACTAATGAGAAATATTTTACCAGACGTGCTGTAGGATATCCAGGTCCAGGAATTATTCCGTCTATGCCTAGAAACTTCTATTTTTGCTTGCAAATAAAAGTTGGATAAATTAATTTATTCTCATATTTAAAAATGAAAGATTTAATTATTGAATATTAATTTATCAAATTTTATTAATATTGAGATAACTTATAATTAACATTAAGAATATGAATAAATTAAAATTATTAATAATCGCATTTATTTCCATTTTATTTTCATGTTCAAAATCTGCTGGAGTTGGAGGTAGATCAACCATTAGAGGCGTTGTGATGGTAAATAATATAAATATTTTAGGCAATATTGTGGACACCTATCAAGCTCAAGATGAGGATGTTTTTATTGTATATGGCAATCAAAACAATACTTATGATGATGATATTAGTACAAGTCATGATGGGAGTTTTGAATTTAATTATTTGAATCCTGGAGATTATGAAATTTTCCTTTACAGCGAATGTATAAACTGTGCTCAAGGGCAAGATAGTTTAATATTTAAACCTGTCACCATAGAAAATTCCAATGATATAGTAGAAATGGATACTATTTATATTGCTAATTTCATTTAATGGTAAAAACTATTTTACTATTTATTTCTTCTTTGCCAACTCTAGTTTTATCACAGAATATTTATCAAGATTTTGGAACATGGACTAAAATAAATTCCAATTATAAAATTGATAAAAAAACTTCCATTACTAATAAAACGGAACTAAGAACCTTTGATAATTCTCAACAAATAAATCAAATTTATACCCAATTTTCTTTAGAAAAAGATTTGAATAAATTCATTAATACTTCATTAGCTTGGAGATTCAACTTTATTAATGAAGAATTTTCTTTTGTCAATGCTAATAGGTTTCATAACGACTTTACCTTCCAAAAAAAGTACTCCAATATTAAAATATATTTCAGACTTCGAAGTCAATTTCATATACACCCTTACAAAAACAACGATTGGATAGAGAGAACTAGATTTAAAGTGAAATATAAATTATCAAAAAAATTAAGTTACTATTTATATAACGAATTTTATTTTTCTGTATATAGTGAAAACCCAAATAGTTATACCAAAAACCGAATAGGTACAGGACTAAAATACAGGCTTAGTAAAAAAACAGATCTTGAAGTTAAATATTTAAAAATTAGTGATGTTAACATTGAATTTCCTATTTCATTAAACGTAATTGGGTTTAAAATAAGTAACCAATTTTAAAATAATAATACCTTATAATTGGTATTGACTAATAAACTTGAAATCAATTAATTTGTTATAAAAACTAATGGTTTCTCCACTCTCTTCTCCAAAAATTATATCCAAATATGACAGAGATATTTCTCATTTATTTAGTAGATACAACATTAACTCTGATTCAGATGACAATTTGTTATCAATATGTAACCTAAAACAAATTAATATAAATTTTTTAATAGATTTAATAAATTGCTACAATGATTTAACCAATTTAAATAAAACCAATTTTAATAATTACTCTGTTTTAGATTTGGTAGATTATCTTGAGAAATCTCACGATTTTTATTTAAATAAAAGAATTCCTGAAATAGAACAGAGTCTTAACAAGTCATGTGTTCAGCAAAAGTTTACATTCAATCTTTTATTTTTAAATTTTTTTCAAGTCTATAAAAAAGATATTATTTCCCATTTTGAAACTGAAGAAACTATTTTATTTCCTTTTTGTAAAACACTTGCTAGATATTCTAAAATGAAGCAACATGAAGACTTGGTATATATATTAGAGAATAAAGATGCAGTTCTTGATTATATGGATTTACACAAAAAAAACAACGATGAAGTAGGAGATTTACAAAAACTACTTCTCAAATATTCACCATCAAATAATCATCTGTCCTATTTTGAAATATTTTTAAATCAAATGAGTATTTTTCAAAAAGATTTAAAAATTCATGCAGAAATTGAAGAAAATATTTTGATGGAAAAAATTAAAGTCCATTTATCCAATTTTGAAATTAAAGATGTTTGAGAAGATTTCTAAAAATGAAAACTTATTGCATCATAATGAAGTTGGTGCAATTATTCAATGTAAAGACTGTAATCGAATAGCAATTATTATCCAAAGTATATTATATACATGTGAGGAGAAAGAATATGAATATTTTTTTGAATTAATTATGGATATTGACCTAAATATAGAAAAATTTTTATTCGAAATAGGAGATAAAAATTATGTGATTTTAAATACCAAAATAGAAAACTTAAACATGGTATTTGACTTAACCCAATT
The DNA here is from genome assembly GCA_002691605.1 of Crocinitomicaceae bacterium. Taxonomy (GTDB): domain Bacteria; phylum Bacteroidota; class Bacteroidia; order Flavobacteriales_D; family Parvicellaceae; genus MED-G20. The sequence continues at coordinate 15,571 of NZID01000071.1, read as the reverse complement.
TGAGTATCTAACAGATCTATTTATCCAATCAAAATATATGAAAGAAGTTCATAAATTATTAATCAATTAGCTTCAGACTATTATTTTCTGGGTTGGAAGCATTAATCAGTTTATTTAGATAGTTGGAAGAATTTTGAATAAAACTAGGAATAAAACTCTGGGACCTTTCCTTTAGGATCCCATTTTGATGAACTAATGATGAAATCTTATTTATTTGATTTAATTTTTGTTCTTCTTTTCTTTTAATAGCTTGTAATAGCTTATTTTGTACTTTTTGCAAGTTATTACTTACAGATTTCATAGTGGCTTCCACAGCAGGAATTAAAGTAATATCAATTGAATTAGACTTGGTCTCTAATTGAGATTTTAACTCCTCTAAAAGCTTATTTTCAATAGAAAAATCTAAGTCTTTAGTTGTTTTGTTTAAATAGGTTTTTATTAAAGTATCTGGATTTGCTGATAAATCTTTAATACTAAATCCAAAACTTTTCCATTTTTTAATACTTTTTTGATCTAACCAAAGGAAATGGTCCCTAAGTAAGAGAACAGGAAAATTAATATTCACATTATCGAAGGTGTTTTTTAGTTGTGTCCAATAAGTAATTTCTGATGGACCTCCTATATAAATTATATTAGGAAGTAAATTCTCTTGATAAATTGGTCTCATAAGTACGTTAGGACTGAATTTTTCTGGAAATTGGGTTACTTCTTGTTCTAACTCTGTATATGTAAAAGACTTTTTATCTATTATAAAGCAATCATTCTCAAATATAATTCTGGTTCTTTTAGATTTATCTAAGTAAAATAAATTTAACTTTCTAGGGCTTATTTTAGGTTGAAAACCATTATTTATAATTTCCTCATTTGTTTTACTTACACAGTTAAAAACAAATTGATCTTTAAGCTCTTTAATTATAATTGGAGAAAATATTTTTTTTATTCTTTTGTCGTCAGCATCTAATATTATCAAATTCTCTTTTTTGAAAATTTGATTTATCCAATATCTAGTAGCTTCAGACCATGAATTGTAACTTAAAGCATTTGAAAAGATGGATTCTAAAAAATTAAATCTGTGGTCATTTTTGAAAATTTCTTTTAATTCATTTAAAATTGGAAGAAAAAGTTCAGATTTAAGTTTTCCCACTTCGATACTATCTTCTTTTTCAACTTTTAAGGTCTTATTGAAAAGATGGAGTTCACTTATTTCTTTGAAATCGTGATCTTCTGAAGCCATCCAAAAAACTGGAATAAAATTTTTGTCCTTAAATCTCTTTTTTAAATTATATGCCGTCTTAATGGTAGATATTATTTTATGAATAAAATATTGAGATCCTCCAAAAACGCAAAGTTGATGACCAGTCGTAATGGTAAAAGTTCCCTTATTTTTAATTAAAGTTAAACTAGTAGGAGGATCCACCCCTAATTGCTGATATTGTTGTTGAATTACATTAAATAGTATCTTTCTTTGGGTTTCATTTAAATCTCGATTATTTAAAAATTTTTCATTAATTCTATCTAAATTCAATCCATTGTGAAAATTTTCAAGTTTAGAATTTTTCCTAAAAAGTTCTTTAAGAACCTCATTTTTATAGAAATTATCAAATAATGGGATTTCATTCATTAATTATATTTTACTATGAAATAAAAACAAGTTTATAAAAATTTCTTTTTCCTAAGCTAAAAAAAATATACATGAAAAGTTTAAATTAGAATAGATTAAAATTATGAATTCGTTTTCTTCTTTTAAAAAAACATTAGGTCCAGGAATACTATTTGCTAGTACAGCAATAGGAGTTTCTCATTTGGTACAAAGTACTAAAGCAGGTGCTTTATTTGGTTTTGGATTAATTTGGGCCATTCTAGCAGCTAATATATTAAAATACCCCTTTTTTGAATTTGGGTCTAGGTATGCAAATGCAACTGGGAAAAGTATTATCTATGGCTACTTAAAACTTGGGAAATGGGCTCTTTGGACCTATTTTATTATTACTGTGGGTTCTATGTTTTTTGTATGTGCAGCTGTTGGGAAAGTAACTACCGGATTTATGCAAAATTTATTTCAACTTCAAAAATTTGGATTTCAAAATTTAACTTCAACTTTTTTAATATTTTCTATTTGTGGACTTTTATTAATTATTGGAAAATTCACAGTATTAGACCAATTTATTAAAGTAATTGGGATCATTTTACTATTGTCAACTATTGTTGCCTTCATACTTTGTTTATATAATGGCCCAATTAGTCAAGAGTTTACTTTCATTGAATACTTTCCTCTTAAAAAAGAAGGTTTACTTTTTTTAATTCCACTTATGGGTTGGATGCCTACAGCAATTGACTTGAGCTCATGGAATAGTTTATGGACTTTAGAAAAAATTAAAAGTACTCACTACCACCCTACTTTAAAAGAAACTTTGTTTGAATTTAATCTTGGATATTTAATTTCTGGATTTTTATCAATTTGCTTTATGACCATGGGAGCTTTTTTAATTTATGGAACAGAAACTACCATTGCCTCGGAAAGCCACCTATTTGCAAACCAAATTGTACATTTATACACCAATGTTTTTGGTGATTGGAGTTATATTATTATTGCCTCAAGTACATTTTCTATTATGTTTGGAACTTGTATAGCTGTATTTGATGGGTATAGTAGAGCTTTAAAAAGAGCTTCAGAACTATTAATTCCTAGATTTTTAAAATATAGATATTTATATAATTTAAATGTTATTGTTATAGTTGTTGGCTCATTTTTGATTATTTGGCAATTTGAATACACCAATAACTTTGGAATATTAGTAAACTTTGCCACCGCTTTATCTTTTGTGGTAGCTCCAATTGTTGCAGTTTTTAATTACGCTATTGTTAAAAAACACCTAGACAAAAAATTTCAACCTCCAAAATGGTTGAATTCCCTTTCTATTTTAGGGATATTTTATCTTGTTATATTTACATTATTTTATTTGTTTCAAAATTTTATTTTCTGATGAAATACTCAATTCTATTACTATTTATATTAAATTTTATAGTACGTCCTTATGGTCAGGATTTCCAAGTTTCTAACAGTTCTGTGAAACATACTGTAAACTTAAATGATTATGTAGATACCTGGAAGTTTAGTATCCAATCATTGGAAATGGTGAAACCAGGTGGGAATAGCTACGCTAATTTCATATTACAAGAAAAAGTCAAAGCCACAAATAAATATCCAAGAAAACCAATAATGTTAAATCCGAGATCTTATAATAATTTTCCTGAATTTTTAATTGAAAATGGATTTGAAGGAAATCTATACAATAATAAAATTCCAAACGACAATACATTAGCAATTTCTAATGACAATATAATCATTGCTGGGATAAATTCTGCTTACATAATTTATGATTTAAATGAAGATTCCTTACTTCTAAGAACTACTTTAAATTCCATTACCTACTCTTTTACTAACTTATTATTTGTCAAAAAATATGATCCAAAATTTATATATGATCATGAACAAGACCGTTTTATTATGGTTTTTTTAGTAGGTAATAAACCTGTTAACAGTCATGTGTGTGTGGCTTTTTCTACAACTAATAATCCTTTAGACGATTGGAATGTATATATGCTTAAAGGAGATGCCGTAGACTCAGGACATTGGACAGATTACCCGGCTATATCATTAACAAAAGACGACCTTTTTATTACAGGAAATTTACTGCTTGATGGTGTAAGTTGGCAATTAGGATTTAAAGAATCCATCATTTGGCAAATTGATAAGTTGAGTGGGTATAATGGGGCTGATTCATTAGAATTCAATTTATGGTCAGATATTAAAGATGATTCTATAAATATTAGAAATATTCATCCTGTTAGAGGAGCAAGAGAACTTCAAGATAAGAAACAATACTTTTTAAGTAACAAAAACTTTTCTTTAGAAAGTGATACACTTTATCTACTGTCAATAGAAAATTCTCAAATTTCTGGAGATCCCTCATTTGAAATGAAAAGAATCAATTTAAATGATCATTATTTTTTAAGTCCTAATGGTCAGCAATATAACGGAAAAGAATTAGCTACTAATGATTCAAGAGTTCTAGGTGGTATTATTGATAAGGACTGGATTCAATTTGTGAATCACTCCATGGATACTAGTAGCGGAACTGCAGGAATTTACCATGGTATTATTTATAATTATGAAATTAATCCATTCGTAGAGTCTACTATTATTTCTGATTCTGTAGTAGATTTTGGGTACCCAAATATCGCATCAACAGGAATAAATCCAAATGAAAAAGAATGTGTTATAGGTTTTAATTATACATCTGCAAATGACACCAATGGAGTTTCTTGTATTTACATGGATAATAACAGAAATTACAGTAGGTTCACAAAGCTACATAGGGGTTTAAGAGCTATAGACAGACAAAGTAGTACTGTTAATAGATGGGGAGATTATACTGGAATTCAAAGAAAATACAATGATCCTTGTCGTACTTGGATTTCTGGAATGTTTGGAAAAATAGGATCTAACGGTAGTTGGATAAGTAGTGTGGCTGTTTCAGACACATGTCGAGAGAAACTGCCACATTTGTTTTTAGAGCCCTCTTTTCAAAATGGAGTTTTATTCCCCAATCCAAGTAATGAAATAGTTTATTATGATTTCACCCTAGAAGAAAGTTTGGACTTAAAAATTTTAATTTTCGGTGTAGATGGAAGATTAGTAGACATACTTTACGAAGATTATGTAAAAAGTGGCCCCCAAAGATTGTCTTTTGATATTCAAAGTTTAAAAGTAGGTACTTACTTTTTAGTAATTGAAAATAATGGAAGTAATATTTATACGAAAAAAATAATTAAAAACTAATTGGTATTAGTATCCCAGATTTGTTGGGAAATAGGGACTCCATTTTTAAAATAATTGATCCCCCATTTTGATCTTACTTTTTTATACTCATCTCCTTTATTGCCTCTAACCACAATTCTAATAATGGTAACCACCGATACATCTCCATTACTATCTTTTCGCTCATAGACTTTCTCTGTAACCCCCTCAGGAAACAATTGTGCTAGTTTTTGAATATTATTAGCTGAATTATAATTTACTTTAATAGACTTTGCGTTATCTAGTTGTTGTGCATTAAAATAGTCCAATTCAGAGTCTGATTTATTAGAGTTGGAAATAGAAGTATAAAAGTTATCGTTGTAAATCTCTAAATCTGAAACATTGTTTGTTCTATTATCTTCTCTTCCTTCATTGGCTAAATCAATATCGTCTTGGTACATATTGTTTAAAAAATGTAAATTATAAACCTTGTCTGTACTTACGTCACTCCAAATCGAATTTTTAGAAATTTCCTTGTCTATGTAGTGGTCTACTTTATTAACATTTTCTTTTCTAGAATCATCTGCAGTTAAAGTAAAATTATTCAACTTAGAAATTAGGAGTTCATTATTTTCAAATTGATTATATGTGTTTATTATATTTTTAAAACTATTATTAGATTTAAGATTAAAATAATCATTTTCATAGTATCCAAATGAAGGTATATTTTTATCTACTCTAGGTTTATCCAAATTGGTATTATATTCATTAAAAAGGGTAAGCATATTTTCAGATGAAATATGATTATTATAGGTAATATTATTATAGTGACCTTCTTGGCTTTCCTTAATTACAGAAGCTTCTTGTTTAAAATTATCTATTCCAACTGCCCACATATCAACATTATTAGACCTTAAGGTATTATCTAATTCCATTTGATAATTTAGTGCTTCATTATTCATAGAGTTAGAATAGGTAACTGAAATAGCTCTATTTACTCTATCCATTTCTAAAAGAAATTTTTCATCAAAAAAGTTGTCAGTAATTAAGTCATTTTTAGCAATAATTTCAGCTCTAAATAATTCTTTATTTTCAAGATCTACATTTTGTTTTTCTATTCTATCATAGTTTCTCATAGTTTTATCTAAACCAATTAATGACAATTCACTATTAGAGGAAGAATTCATTAGCTTGTAGTCAATTACCTTAGGAATATGAGCCCACCGAGCATCATCGCTATCTTCAAAACTTTTTTGAATGTTTTGATAAAAAAGATTTATTTGCTTTACATGATTATTGGATTTCAACTCCTGCTGTTCTTGATTTTTTAGCTTGAATTGTTGTTGAATATCTTTTTTAAATTCAGAATTTAAATTATCCATTTCGATAGCAGATTCATTGTCTTCTCCCAAAATCTGCTCAATCTGTTCTTCATTATATTTACCAGTTACTTCTTGACCATATAGTAAACTGTAACTATTTAATATAGACTGATTATTTGAAAGTAAATTATTTGGATTTGCATCTAAAATTTTATTGATTTCTATAACCTTATTTTTAGGAAGTTGATTTTCGGTATCGACTTTAGAAGCATTTTGAAACGATAAAATTGCCATTGAATAGTTTTTTGATTCAAAATATCTATTTCCTTGCTTTATAAATAAATTGTATTTTTTTTGCTTTTCTAGTTGATTTTGCGCCTCAATTTTAGCTTTAGAAACTTCTTTAATTTTTTGCTTAGGTTCATTCTCGTCTGGAAATACAGATTGCGCTTTTTGATAATAGTTTATGGACTTATCGTAGTTCTTATCTGAAAAAAATTGTTCAGCTTTAGAAATAAAATTATCATATTTAGCCTTTGATTCGTTGTTTAAACTTTCCAAAATTAACTTTTCTAATTCAATCAGTTTTTCTTTTGGAAGTGGTTCATCTGGTAGAGTTTTATTAGCTCTAATAAATAATTCTTTTGCTTTTAAAAATTGTTTTTTAGATTTAAAATCCTCGGCTTTTTGAATTAATTGATCATACCTTTCTTTGTTATATTTTTGTTTTTGATCATCAATTTTTGCACTTGACTCATCAGAAAGAATTTGATTAATTTCAATAATTTTCCTGGACACCGTTCCATTGCTAAAATTTACAGAATTAACCGATTCAAAACTTCTAGCCTTTTTGTAAAACTCTTTTGCCTTTAGATAATCTTTCGAAGAAAAATAATTATCTGCTTTTTTAATAATTATATCATAATCTTCCTTGAGTTTTTCCTCATTCTCTTTTTTAATAGATTCATTAACGAGTGTGATTTTTTCGAGAGCTTCGGGCATTGAGGGATTTAATTCATTAGCCTTTTGATAAAGAATTTTGGCTTCTTCTAATTTATTTTCAAGTCTTAATGCATCCGCTTTTGAAATTAAGTCGTTGTATTTTTCAATTTGTAAATTAGAAATATCGATTTCTCTTAATATTAATTCTATTTCAGCTAATTTCTTTTTAGGATAATATTCGTCTTTAAATAAATTTAAAGCTTCTTGAAATTTTACTTTTGATTCAGCATATTTTTCTTGGCTGTATAATTGATCTGCTTCAATTATAATATCGTCAAATTTACTTTTTTCTGATAATGCTGCATCATTTTGAGATTTAAGTTCGCTAAGTCTTAGATTAATTTCCTCAATTCTTTTTTTAGGGTGTTCTTTGTTGTAGATATTAATTGCTAATTGATAGTTCTTTAGAGCGTCGTCCCAATTAGCAGATTCAAACTCGTTGTCTGCTTGGTTAATTAATCTTTGGTATTGATTGTCCTTTGATTCTATTGTTATTAAAAGCTTTTTTATTTCCCTTATTTTGTCAATGGGATAAGGCTCATTTGGTGAAATCTCATTTGCCTCATCATATTTTTTCAGAGCATCCTTGTAAGATTTATCATTAAATAACAAGTCTGCATTTTTAATAATCTCCTCGTATTCAGCCCGAATTTTATCTCTAGAAATATTGTCAATTTTATTATTGATAAATTCTATTTGAGTCTTTGGATAGGATTCTAAAGGTTTTAATTTAATTGCTTGATTGTAAACTTTTTTAGCATCGTTAAAATTATCATTGTCTCTATATTGATCTGCTTGGGTAATCAGTTGATTATAATTAGCATCAATAGAATTTGATTTAGTTTGTTCTTCAATTAGATTATTTAAATGCTTTATTTTTTGTTTTACTGTTACGTCATCTGGAAAAAGGTTTTGAGCGCTTATGTATTTATCCATTGCTGACTGGAAGTTTTTGTCTTTTAAAGACTGGTCTGCTTGATTAATTAAATTATTAAAATTCTCTAAATTTTGTTTTGAATCAGCTTCAACTTTTGCTTCCTCATTCATCTTTTTAGTAATTTCAATTAATTGATTTTGAGGGTGTTCCTGACTATCGTCTAAGGCCAAGGCTTCTTCATATAATTGTTTTGATTGTTTCCAATTTTTATTATTGAAGGATTTATCTGCATCATTTATTAGATCGCTGTACTTTTGATTTTTTTCTTTAAGTTGATTAGCAATATGAGTAAGCTTAATTTTAATATCATTAATTTTTTGATCAGGATAACTTTCGTTTTGCTTGATTTTTTTTGCTGCTTCATAGGCAGTAATAGCTTCTTGAAACTTATCCTCAGAAAATAATTTATCTGCATTCACAATGGCTTCCTGATAGTCTTTAAGGATTTTTTCTTCTTGGTTTTTACTATCTATTATTTCCTTTAATTTGGAGTCTATATAGTTGATCTTTTTTTGACAATATGCATCTTCATTATTTATTGCTAAAGCTTTTTGAAAGGTTGATTTAGCTAATTCGTATTCTAAGTTTTTAAGCTGTAAATCAGCATTTTTTACTAAATTTTGAAATTTCTTTTCAGTTTCTGACTTTTCAAGAGCTTCTTTTATTGCCAACTCTGCATTTCTAATTTTATCTTTTAGTTCAGAAGCATCGGGTTTAATTTTTAAAGCCCTATTGTAATTAGAAATTGCATCGTCAAAAGATTTTTGAGTAATTTGATCATCTGCTTTCTTTACAAGGTTTTGAAATTCTTCTTCGTTAGACCTTTGAGTAGCCAACAATGAATTTATTTCGTCTATTCTCTCCTTAGGACTTTTACTTCTCGGATCAATTTTAGCAGCTTCGTTATATAAAGAAATAGCTTTAGGATAATCTTTACTATCGAAAGAAGATTTAGCTTCATTCATTTTAGCATTGAACTCTTTTGCTATTTCTTGATCTTTTGCAGCCTGTTGTAATTTTTCAAGATTTTTAATCTTATCATAAGCTGTTTTATCACCAGGTATTAAATCTTTGGCTTTATTATAATTTTCTAAAGCAGATTGAAAATCTGATGTTGATAAGGATTGGTCTCCACTTGAAATTAGAGCATCGTATTGTTTTTGTTGTTCTTTTTGAGCATCGGCTAATTCTAGATTCTTTTTTGCTGTTTCTAATTTATTAGTAACTATATTATCACTTTTTATTTTCAGGGCTTCTTCATATTTTCTAATAGCGGTTGCGTAGTCACTTTTTGTAAAAGATTTATTTCCGTCAGAAACTAAATCATTAAACTTAGTTTCTTTTTGCTTAGCTTCATTTTCTATTTGTTTGAAAAACTTATCAATTTCTGACTTTCTCTGAGAATTATATACATTATCGAGTGCCAAACCCTCTTCAAAAATTCTTAATTTTCCAACTGGCTGGTTAGTTACTGTTGAATAATCAATATCATCTTCCACTGGAAAAATAGTCATATCTAATGGAATTTGACTGTCGCCCTGATCTTCAATAAAGTAACCGTTTTTAGCATCAATTAAAACAGATTTGGTTACATATCCATCTTTTTCAAATGAAATAAGATAAATAAATCCAAAAGGAATTTCAATTACATCGTATTTCCCAGCATTAGTATTTTTAGAGCTTAAGGGTTGATTGTCTTTTTTAATAGCAATTTTAACGCCGCTTAATTTTTTGCCATAGTTATCTCTTACTGTACCACCTATTATTAAAATAGGATCATTAGACTGACTAAAACCCAGAGAAAAAGCTAAGAAAACAAAAAAAATAGTATGTAATAGTCTTTTAATCAAATTTCGTTTGTTCAAATATCAGCATATTTCTCAATGTATCAACCATTTATTATTAAATACTTTCTACGATAATTAACTTAAAAAGTTCATTTCTNTAAAAATTTAGATGAAAATNTTTTGAGCTNTTTTCAAAGAATTATCTAATGCACTTTTATTAAAACTTAATTTTTCNCCAGATTGGGACAAAATAGTAATGATTTTCTCAGTTGGAATATTTCCCACTAATTGGTCTTCAGCAAAAGGACAGCCACCAATACCTAATAAGGCTCCNTCAAACCTTCTACATCCAGCATGGTAAGCTGCATTTATTTTTTCTTTAATTGAGGTTGCACTAGAATGCAAATGAGCTCCGAATTCAACATTAGGAAACTCNTGNATTAACTTNGAAAAAAGCCATGTTATCGAACTTGGATTACTAGTTCCAATTGTATCGCTTAGTGACAAAATATTGACACCAAATTTTTGAAGTAACTTTTCAGCCCAATGTGCCACTATATAAATACTCCATTCGTCTCCATAAGGATTGCCAAATGCCATTGAAAAGTATATCACTAATTTCTTTTTTTTCTTTATACATGTATTTTGAATTTTATCAANAAGTAATAAAGAGTCTTTAATATTAGAATTAATATTTTTGGTTTGAAAGGTTTCTGAAATTGAAAAAGGAAAACCTATGTAAGATATCTCATCAAAATTCGCTGCCTCTTTTGCACCTCTTTCATTTCCTACAATAACCAGGAGTTTAGATTTAGAACTAGATAAATTGATATTTTTTAAGACCTCTTTTGTATCCGATAACTGAGGAATTATTTTTTTAGAGACAAAACTTCCTACNTCGATGGTATGGAAACCTACTTTAAGAAGTTCATTTATGTAATCAATTTTAGTTTTTGTAGGTATAAAATTNGTTATACCCTGCATAGCGTCTCTAGGACACTCTATTATCTTCATGATTTTTATTATAGATCAAGGAACAAAAAGTTGCTTTACAAAGTTAGTTTCATTGATATTAGTGGATAATTGATAAATACCTGTCTTAAGATTCAACTTACTTAGGTTTAAAACCAATGGGGTGTAATTTGGTCCATAATATCCAGCAGAGAGATCATTGGATTGTTCATAAACTTTTTGGCCCAATGCATTGTAAATTTCAAAAATAACTTTTTGATCATTATTTAATTCGAAAATTAAGCTTAATTGAAGGTCTGATTCTAAAGGATTAGGACCAAATAGTATATCATATGAATTACCTAAAGGATTTGGAATAGGATCTGTTGTTCTTAAACTTCCAAAATAGGGTAACTTATTATATGCACTGATAACAAAATCCAGGGTGTCAATTTCATTTATAGTATCAAAAATGAAGTCTACCTGTCCATCAATGACTTTACTATTACCTATTAATGAATCTCCGTTCCATAAAGTGACTTTGGCATCATCTTCATCGCAAATTANCGAAAAANANCTTATTCCAACTTCAACTTCATTTATATGAGAAACGTTCATATCGCTAGGTATATCAGATCTTATTAAAGTAGTCGGATCGCAAAACAGCACCCATGTTTCCACAACTTCTTTTCCAGAATTTGGATAGTCATCCAACATTTTCATTTGACCACTGTAAAATAATGCCCCAATTGAATGCATTTGATTGTCTGAATAGCTTTCTACTAANATNTCTACAATCTCATCTTGTGTAGCCATAGGTGGAGCCCAAGACATTAAAATAGATGATCCAGCAGCTGCAATTGCTCCAGTAGGAGAACCTGAATTACTCGCTCTTTGCCAAACTTCAGAAATACAAGTTCCAGATGTAAAAGTTCCATTATTACATGCAACAGAAACTACAAATGGATATTTACCATTATTTGTAGCAGAATTAATATGTAAACTAGAATAATTACCAGTTATACAAGTATTAATATCTCCATGACCAGTATAATTAAAAAGAGAAACACCATTATTTACGGCGCTTGAAATTATAGAGGAATTGGGATTTCCATTAGCATCTTCTCCNCCATGAGTTCCATCGTAGAACTCATATACATATTGATATCCGTAGTTTAGTAAATCTGTTCTAATATTTCTTAAATGNTGCCAATCTGCTTCGCCATCGTCTCCGTAACCCGCACCTTCATTTGACCCAAGACCAATAGCAAATTTGTAGTAATCAGAAATTATGGGATTAGCTTCATATTCTAAATTTCTTTGAATCATAATATTTAAGTCTGTTGAATTAGAAGGACTGAATCTTCCAACATAAATATCTGGGTACCAGTCATTGGAATTAGAAACTAAACCATATTTAGAGTCAGACCACTTTATTTCTGACATCCAACCACCCGTTGAACCAGCATTATATGAAGCTACTTTATTGTGATCTCCTACTAGCAAAAGATATAAAAAATCTGGATTTTGGTTATAATAACTTCTAACATAATTGTAAATACTTGATTGATTATTACCAATTGTAGCTATATCTANAAGNTCAACCTCGATNCCAGATTTTCTTTTCCAAGAAATAAGTGNTTCAAGTTCATCAAAATACTCTAATGGAGAAATAATCAACATACTGCCATCTTGACCTAATGAATTATATCTAGAATTACGATAATTCAAATATCTTCTTTGGTAGTTGTTTTGCATTTCAGATGAAAGACTTCTTGCTTTTGCAAAAAGAAACTCATTTTGACCTACTGACTTGGTATCGAAAGAAATTTTGACTCTGATTTTGTTATAGATTTTAAGAGTTTTTTTAATTGGATTAAAACCAAATGGGATAAAATTAATAGTTTGACCTCTAACGTCTCTTTGAATATAAGGAATGCCCAACAAAACTTGTTTATTAGGAAAATCAGCATCCTTATTGTAAATAATCCCTTCAGAGTAATCAATACTATTGGGATCAATATTTCTGTAAAGATTTCCTTTGGATGGGGCTATGTTGATGTTTTCAAGTTGAATATATTTGGCTTCTAATATGGATAAATTTGAAATTCCTTTTTCAGGTAGTTGAATATTTGAAGTGAATTTTAATAATTCAGGTTCCCCTTTTACTAANGTNGGGACTCCACCCTTGATAGCCATTTTTTTATAANTTGAAATTGGGGAGGAATTAGCATTAATAANTCTGTAATTAGTTAATTCAAAGTCTACAACGAGGGAATTNTTAGATTGACTTACTAATTTNATATTGTATTCATCTAGTGCAAATGAATAAATAGANANCAANAAATACAAACTANAAAAAAANGTTTTCATGTTANAAAGATATTAAATAACCTTTGAATTATCATTTGTTGAATGATTTTGTTTGAAGATAAATTAGAATTTTCACAATGTTTTCTTNAGTCTTATATTCGCATTCTAATGGAGAATATAAAGGAAATTAACATAAGAAGAACATTTGGTATTATATCACATCCTGATGCTGGAAAAACAACGTTGACCGAAAAACTTCTTTTATTTGGNGGGGCAATTCAAAGTGCTGGAGCTGTNAAAAATAATAAAATAAAAAAAACTGCTACCTCNGATTTTATGGAAATTGAAAAGCAAAGAGGTATTAGTGTAGCTACATCCGTAATGGCATTTAATTATCAAAATAAACAGATTAATATTTTAGACACACCCGGTCACAAAGATTTTGCCGAAGACACCTACAGGACACTAACTGCTGTAGATAGTGTTATTATGGTNATTGATTGTGCAAATGGCGTGGANGCACAAACTGAAAAACTTATGGAGGTTTGTAGAATGCGAGATACACCAGTAATTGTATTCATTAATAAAATGGATAGAGAAGGCCAAGATGCCTTTGATTTGTTGGACGAAATAGAATCTAAATTATTAATCAAAGTTCAACCTATGAGTTGGCCAATAGGAATTGGAGCTACTTTTAAAGGAGTATTCAATATACATAAAGGTGAACTAAATCTATTTAATGGAAATAAAACTGGTATTGAAAAAGANGTTCATAATATTGATAATTTAGANGANCCTCAACTTCCTCAATTTATCGGTGATGAAGCAACCCAGTTACTAAAAGAGGAAATAGAATTAATAAATGGAGTTTATGGAAATTTTATTCAAACAGATTATCTTTTTGGAAAAGTAGCACCTGTTTTTTTTGGTTCAGCACTAAATAATTTTGGGGTTCAAGAGTTGTTAGACTCTTTTATTAAAATTTCACCTACACCTCAGCCAAGAGAAACTGAGCTAAGAATAGTTGAACCCATTGAAAATAAATTTTCTGGATTTGTATTTAAAATTCATGCAAATATAGACCCNAAACACAGAGATAGAATTGCATTTTTAAGGATTGTTTCTGGAAAATTTGAAAGAAATAAATTCTATTATCATACGAGACTTAATAAAAAATTAAAATTCCCCAATCCTACAAGTTTTATGGCTTCATCTAAATCTGTAGTTGATNATGCTTACCCAGGNGATCGNAANNGCGGATTGTATGATTCTGGAACATTTAAAATAGGCGATACTCTTACAGAAGGTGAAAGATTAAATTACAAAGGAATTCCAAGTTTTTCTCCTGAAATTTTTAAAGAAATTCAGAATGATAATCCAATGAAAACAAAGCAACTAGAAAAGGGATTAAGCCAATTAACAGATGAGGGCGTTGCACAGCTATTTATAATGCAACCTGGAAATAGAAAAATAATTGGTACGGTCGGAGAACTACAATTTGAAGTAATTCAATATAGATTAGAACAGGAATATGGTGCTAGTTGTAGTTTTTTATCGCGAAATTTCTATAAAGCATGCTGGATGACAAGTATAAATGAAATTTCTATTGAAGATTTCATCAAAAGAAAAACTTCGAATATTGCCTATGACAAGGATAAAAACCCGGTATTTTTAGCTCCTAGTCCATTCCTACTAACTCAAGCAGAAAGTGATTATCCAGAAATAATTTTTCACAAGACATCAGAATTTAAATTGGATGAATAATCAAATTAATTCTTTTAACATTAGAGTATATGGCTTAATTTTAGAAAGTGGTTCGATATTATTAAGCAAAGAGTTAATTAAGGGAGAAGAAGTATTTAAATTTCCAGGTGGTGGATTAGAATATGGAGAAGGTTTAATCGATGGCTTAAATAGAGAGTTTGTAGAAGAAATGGGTCAAAGAATTTATAATGTAAAACATTATTATACTACCGATTTTTTTCAAAGAAGTTCTTTTAAATTAACAGATCAACTTCTTTCAATTTATTACACTGGAAAACTAAAACATAGAGTAGTTAATAAAATAAATAAACCTAAAAAAGACCAACCCGTATTTATCTGGGAAAAATTGGAAACATTAAATGAAGTTAAATTCAAATTCCCAATTGATCAACTAATAATTAAAAAATTAAAGAATTGATTGACCATCTAAATTTGTGGTTAGGACATCACTAAAATAGTCATGAAATGGCATTAGTAATTTAAAATAATCTGCTATTTCAGAATAAAATTCTTTTTTAAATACTTTTTCATCTTTAAAATTCTTCATATAAATAAATTGCTTAAATCTTAGTAAGTCAATAGATGGATGATCTTTATTAAATCCTTTAGGGCAAACTTTAAGTGAATTACCATTTATAGGACCCCATTTTTCAATAATATTCTTATTCTCAATTACCTTTCTAAAATAATCACC
>NZID01000070.1 GCA_002691605.1 Crocinitomicaceae bacterium | reverse complement strand
ATAGTTTTAAGATATTTAATAGGTGGGGAGAGATGGTGTTTAGTACTAGGGAGTTTGGAGCATCTTGGGATGGGACATATAAGGGTAAGGAAGCAGTAACAGATGCATATATATGGAAAATAGATTTAGTAGATGCTAGTAATGGAGAGGAGAAGAACTTTAATGGTTATGTTCTTTTAACTAGATAAGGTTAAAATTTTCTCTGTATTCCAAGATATGGTAATGCAACAAAATCAATTCCTAAAGCTAAATTCACAGTTCTAATATTGATAATTGTGATTCCGGCACTCCAGTTTTCTCTAACATTTCTAGTGAAATTTAATATGAAGTTATTGATTAATCCAACATCATACCCATCAAAGGTTAAGCCCATAATTTCGCCAGCAATAGTAAATTTTTCTGCAATTTTTTTTTGACTTGCCAAATATCCACCATAACATAAACCTTGTAAAATTGGAAGTTGGTAACCTACTAAACCTATAGTCGTGTTGCCAAATTCATCTCCAAAAGTAATTCTAGGAATAAATCCCCATCCATTGTATTCATTAATTCCATTCGCAGAATTTATTAAATTAAAATTACCAATTACCGAAATACCAGTTGTAAAAGAAGGATTTAATTTTTTGGAGTAGGTCAAAGATGAAAATACATTGGTCCAAGTAATATTTCCTACTGAGATTTCAAAATTTTCATGAATACCAATTTTGGAGTTACTAGTTATAAAATAATGAGAGTTAGTATTTATTCTGCCTTTCTCAGTAATAAAAGCAGAAGGTAAATAACAATATTTTGTGTAAATAGGGTTAGGATTATCAAACTTTTTAATTGACTTTATTAAATCTCGAGTGATAAATCTATAGGATTTAATATTGTTTTTTTGATAAGTTTGAATTTCATTAGCCACTTCTAGTGATAGAGAGTTATAATCTTCACGTATTAAAAGGCCCCTTATCTCTTTGTTTTTAGAAGTAATTATTACTACAATTGTATCATTAGAAGTATTATTTACTACATTAGATTGTCCCTGAAAAAAATAAAAANTAAAAATAAAAAAGTAAGTAGTAATAATTTTCATTATTAAGATTGTAGACAATTTATTTTTTAATATAAGTCTTTTATACATTTACACCATGAAGTTAAAGAATGATCTTATACTTAAGGCTGCTAAAGGCGAAAATATTAGCAGGACGCCTGTATGGTTAATGAGACAAGCAGGAAGAATTCTTCCTGAATACNGNAAAATAAGAAACTCTTTGAGTGGNTTTAAAGAATTNGTTAAAACACCTCAATTAGCAGCGGAAGTGACTATTCAACCAGTTGATATTTTAGACGTTGATGCAGCTATCATTTTTTCCGATATTTTAGTGGTACCTGAGGCTATGGGTTTGGAATATCAAATGGTAGAGAAAAGGGGTCCATATTTTCCCAAAACTATTTCCAATTTAAAGGATATTAATATTTTAAANACATCNAATATTGACGATCATTTGTCATATGTTTTTGAAGCTATTAGAATAACTAAAAAAGAGCTTAATGGAAGAGTTCCATTAATAGGTTTTNCNGGTGCTCCATGGACTATTTTGGCCTATATGATAGAAGGACAGGGTTCAAAAACTTTTAGTAAGGCAAAAAGTTTTCTTTATCGAGAACCAAAATTAGCNCACTTACTTTTAAATAAAATTACTGATACCACAATAAAGTATTTAAAATTTCAAATCCTTGCTGGAGCAGACTTAATACAGATTTTTGATTCNTGGGCAGGTATTCTNAGCCCNGATTTTTACAATGAATTTGGTTTGAAATANATTAAAATTATTTGTAATGCAATTGATGAAGTACCTACAACTAATTTTAGTAAAGGAGCTTATTTTGCACTCGATCAAATGAAAGATTTAAATTGCAATACCATCGGGTTAGACTGGACAATGAATATTGACAATGCTTTACAAATTTTTAATAATACTAAAACCTTACAAGGAAATTTAGACCCATGTGTGTTATATGGAGNTTTTGATTTAGTGGAAAAGAAGACTAAAGAAATGCTAGATAAATTTGAAAACAATAGACATATTGCTAACTTGGGACATGGTGTTTATCCTGATACTGATCCTGAAAAGGTAAAGTGTTTTATAGAAACTGTAAAATCTTACAATTAGAAAATGAAAAATATTACAATTATTATAACTATTTTAAGTACGGTATTTAAGCTAAGTGCCCAAGATGAAAATAATTTAGTTTTAAACCCAAGTTTTGAAAGCGTTGATGGAAAGTTAAAGAAGCTAACCCAAATTTACCTAGCGAATGATTGGGATTCACCTACTGCATTGAAAGCGGATCTTTTTTCTAGTAGTATTTCTGGAGATATTTCTGTGCCTAGAAATATATATGGAAAAGAATTTCCAAAAGATGGTGAAAATTACGCTGGTATTTTAGCTTACAGCTACAATAATAAAAAACCCAGAACTTATTTGCAGTCTCAATTGATCAAACCAATGGCAAGTGGATTAGATTATTGTGTTAAGATACATGTTAACTTAGCAGATCTTAGTAAGTACGCCATTGATCGAATAGGAATACATTTTAGCGACGATCGAGTAGCTATAGAAAAAAAAGGGGACATTATTTTTAATAACAAATCAGAATTTTCAGCAGTTCTGAGTAATGAGAAAAGTAAAATTTATAAATCAAGATATAAATGGGAGACTGTATGCGGAATTTATCATGCGGAAGGAAAAGAGAAGTTTCTCACTATTGGTAATTTTTATAACAATAAAGACACTAAATATGAGAAGATATTAAAAATTGATACTTTTCCAGGCACCCAACTTCCTGAGGCTTACTATTATGTAGATAATATCGAAGTGAAATTGGTAGAAGATCCTGAAACTTGTAATTGTAACGACATACAAAAGAAAAAAAGAGAGTCTATAGTATACCACTTAGATGTCGAAGTAGATGAAAGTTTACCACTAGAAGTTAAACTTAAAAAGTACGGTATTTATTTTGATGTTGAAGACTATAAATTAGATCCAATGTTTGATAATAATTTATCAAAGGTTATTAAAATTTTAAACGAAAATCCCAATTTAAAATTACAGTTAAATGGACATACTGATCATTTAGAAAGTGAGGCCATTAAAGATGATCCTGAGAATAAAGAACTCATTAATTTAGGAAACTATCGTTCTAAATCTGTTAGAGATTATTTAATTAAAAATGGGATTTCATCTGAAAGACTATCTGCTCAAGATCTTGGTTCAGATCAACCTGCATCAAGAGGAACCTCTCCTTTTAGCTTAGCAAAAAACAGAAGGGTTGCTTTTATAGTTTTAAAATAACAACATGGGATCACAAAACACTAAAATTCAAAAAGCATGGACATTTTATGATTGGGCTAACTCTGTTTATCCTTTAGTTATTTCAAGTGCAATTTTCCCTGTTTTCTATGAAGGTTATGTAGATAGTACCGTAATTTTTTTTGGATTTGAATTTATCAATACCGCCCTTATTACCATTTTAAGTTCTGCGTATTTTTTATTATTAGTTTTAGTTCTTCCAATTTTNTCTGGANTTGCCGATGCTTTTAGCAATAAAAAAGCTTTTATGCGCTTTTTTTGTTATATGGGCTCNATTTCGTGTGTATTACTTTCTTTTTTTGATAAAGATCATCTCGAAATTAGTATGCTTTTCTTTGTAATGACTGGTATTGGCTTTTGGAGTAGTTTGGTTTTTTACAATGCTTTTTTGCCCGAAATAGCAGAAAAGGAAGATCATGACAGTTTATCTGCTAGAGGTTTTTCTATGGGTTATATGGGAAGTGTTATTTTATTATTAATATGCTTAATTTTAATTTTTACTTCACCAGAAGAGCAACGATCTATATACACTCGGATTTGCTTTGCATTAACAGGATTTTGGTGGTTTGGATTTTCACATATTACTTTTAGAAAACTACCCAATGGCAATAAGGTAAACGTAAAAGATAAGTCCACCTACAGCAAGGGGGTTGTAGAACTTAAAAAAGTTTGGCAATACATTAAAAAAACAAAAAGATTAAAGAGATTTATTTATTCTTTTTTTGTTTATAGTATGGCAGTTCAAACTATAATGTTAGTTGCCGTTTATTTTGGTACTGAAGAAATTAATTGGGGAAGTGGTGCTAATGCAAAATTAGGATTAATTGTTAGTATCTTGTTGATACAATTGATAGCAGTTCCAGGAGCAATTTTTTTATCCAGGCTCTCTAAGTTGAAAGGAAACTTATATGCATTGAAACTCTCAGTTTTTATATGGATTCTTTTATGTTTCAGTGCATTTTTAGTCCATAAACCGATACACTTTTATTTCATTGCTGGTTTTGTAGGTTTGGTAATGGGAGGTATTCAATCACTTTCAAGAAGTACCTTTTCTAAATTTCTTCCCAAAAACACAAAAGATACGTCCTCCTTTTTTTCCTTTTATGATATTTCTGAAAAATTAGGTATTGTTATTGGGATGTTTTCTTATGGATTTATACATCAAATAACTGGGAGCATGAGAAATTCTATAGTAGCATTAGTAGTTTTCTTTGTAGCTGGACTAGTTTTACTTTTTCAAGTTCCTAAGGAAGAAAATAAAGTGGAATTTTATGGATAAATTACATGATATCGCTATAATAGGTGGTGGAATTGTAGGAGCAGCTACTTTTTATCAACTTCAGAAACATTTTCCTGAAAAAAGCTTAGTATTATTAGAAAAGGAGAATACTTTGGCTAAGCATCAAACTGGGAATAATTCTGGGGTAATTCATTCAGGACTGTATTATACTCCTGGTTCAAATAAAGCTAGAAACTGTGTTCAAGGAAGACACGAATTGGTAAAATTCTCAAAAGAATATAATGTTCAACACGATGTTTGTGGAAAAGTGGTGGTTGCAACAGAAAAAAAAGAAATAAAGTTTTTAGAAAAAATATATCAAAATGGTATTGCTAATAGTACTGAGGGGATTGAAAAAATTAATGCCCAACAAATAAAAGATATAGAGCCTCATGTTAACGGAGTATCTGGTATCTGGGTCCCATGTACAGGAATCATTAATTATGCTCAGGCTACTCATAAAATGATGGAAGTTGCCAAAGGAATAAATGAAGATAGTAAGGTACTTTTGTCTCATGAGGTTTTTGAAATTACTAATATTGAAGGCCTGAAGCATATTAAAACTAAAAGTTCAACCATTAAAGCAAAATATTTAATTGTGTGCGGAGGTCTTCAAGCTGATAGATTAGCTAAAGCTGACGGAATTTCACTTAAAGAAAAAGTTGTAGGATTTAGAGGAGATTATTACGAATTAGAAGATCATGCAAAACATTTGGTTAAAAATTTAATTTATCCTGTTCCAGACCCGGCTTTTCCATTTTTAGGAGTTCACTTTACTAGGATGGTAAATGGTGATGTAGAGTGTGGGCCCAATGCAGTATTTAGTTTTAAGAGAGAAGGATATAATAAAACAGATTTTAGTTTATCTGATACAATAGATGCCTTATCTTACAGAGGTACGTGGCAGCTTTTTTTTAAAAATGCTTCTTACGGTATTAATGAGTATAGGAGAGCTTTTTCTAAGAAATTATTTCTAAAGACATTACAAACATTAATTCCGTCTTTAAAAATGACAGATATAAAAGAAGGCAGAGCAGGAGTAAGGGCTTTGCTTCTTAGTCAAAATGGAGATACCAAAGATGATTTTAGAATAGAGTTTACCCATAATAGTATTCACGTACTGAATGCTCCCTCGCCAGCGGCAACAGCATGTTTAGCAATTGGCAATGATATTAAAGAAATGGCGATTAGAAAATTTGATTTAAACTAATTAATAAAGGATCTTATTTTTTTCAAAAGTAGTCTCCCAGTCCCAGATATAATTCTCCACAAGAGTATCAATTTTTTTAAGGAATACTGGATTAGGTGTATTTAATTGAGCAAAATATTCTTCTTGATAATTACCTAATTTAAACTTGAAAAATACAGCTTTAGAAATACCATATAAAATATTTTTTGATGGATGATTAACTCTTGATATAAAAGAACTGTACTTTTCAAGTTGATTTTTCATGTCGTTAAAGTTCATTTCAAAAACCTCACTCATTTGTTCAATAACAGCATTGGTTATCGTTTTTTCTTCATGAGCAGATAATATTCTTTCAAAAAACTTAGTGTTTCCTGCAATAATTATATTCATTAGAACGCTAGGATCTTCATAGTTTAATTTTGGATGAGAAATTAACTCTGAGTCATTGTATATGGCGTCTAAAAAGTCGTTGTAAGTACTGTCCACTGCGTTTAAGGTATTGTGAACAAATTTCTTGGCTAACTCTTTGTGAGTTATTCTTTTTTTTACAAATAATGTTGCAAACATCTAGAAATTGGTTTCAACAAAAATATTTTAAGAACCCATGTTTATGATGGTGTTGTATTTTGCTTTTTCCACAAAGTTATTAACGAATTAATTTAATAAATTAGAGTACTTCTATTTAATATTTGATAATCAAGCCTATTTTTGGATTAGAAAAAATATATTTGTTCTTTAAATTTTATGAATGGATAAAAATACTACTACAGGTTTAATTTTAATAGGTGCTGTTGTAATAGCTTTCATGTATTTGAACAAACCGCAAGAACCCCAAAAAACGGAACAAGTGGTTACTTCAAAATCTAAAAACAAGGAGAATTTTGAAACGCAAATTGATGAGCCTGTTACAGAAAATAAATCAGAAATTTCAAACATTGAAACCTTAGATTCTAATGATTTAGTTATTTATCAAAAGTTAAAAGAACAAAAGAAAAAAGAAGATTTAATAGAAAGGTATGGAGTTTTCTTTACTAGTGCAGAAGGAACAGAAAAAATTTTAGAAATACAAAACAATAAAATTAAACTATCCTTTTCTTCTAGAGGTGGAAGAATTACAAGTGCTTCTATGGTTGAAGTTGATAATAATGGATCATACAAATATAAAACATACGATAATTTCATAAACAAAATAAATCAACCTCTTTCACTTTTTGAAAAACAGACATCTTTTATGAGTTTAACTTTAGTTGACAATGAGAAGGTAGTTCCAGTTGAGACGAAAGATTTATTTTTTAAAGTTGCGAAACATAACGACAGTATTGTAGTTTTTAGAGCTTACGCCAATTCAACTGAAAAATACCTTGAATTTGCTTATAAACTATCAAAGAATAGTTATGACGTTTCCTTTAATATAGATTATCACAACATTGCCAACGACATAAAACCAGATGTTGATTTAAAATGGTCAATGCACGGTTTATCTACAGAAAAGTTAGCTTCAGATGAAAGGAATATTTGTACGGTTATGTATAAATATTTTGGAGCTACAAGAGATTATCTTTCTGAAACTTCTAGCGGTGATGAAGAATTAGATGCAAATATTCACTGGATAGCTTTTAAACATAAATTCTTTTCGTCTATTTTATTAAGCAATGAAGGCTTGGGTAAAAGTAAAATTAGACATGAACTGTTAGAAGACGAAAATTATACAGATTCTTATTATTTAAAATCCTCTATTCCATCTATGGGAGAAGTTTCGTTAAAATTTTTGTTTGTTCCTAATGATTATGACTTATTAGAAACCTACAACGCTGAGTTAGAAGATGTAATAAATTTGGGATGGGATATTCTTACTTGGATAAGCAGGTACTTTATTGATCCAATTTTTCTTTTTCTAATGGATTCTGGATTAAGTATAGGTATGACTATTTTAATTCTTACGATAATAGTAAAATTAGTTATTATGCCTCTTACTTATAAGAACTACATGTCTACTGCAAAAACAAAGGTTCTAAAACCTGAAATAACTAAAATTAACTCTAAGTACGAAGGGAAAACAGATAGAAATGCCGCAATGAAAAAACAACAAGAAACAATGGCATTATACAAACAAACAGGAGTAAGTCCCATGGCAGGTTGTATACCCATGATAATTCAAGCACCTATATTATTTGCTGTTTTTAAATATTTCCCAGCTAGTTTAGAATTGCGACATAAAGGTTTCTTCTGGGCAGACGATTTAAGTTCCTACGATTCTATTTTAGATTTTGGTTTTAGTATTCCTGTTTATGGTGATCACATTAGCTTATTTGCAATTTTAATGGCAGCCTCTACTTTAATTTATACTATAACTAATAGTAGTCAAATGGCCCAATCTACTCAACCAGGTATGCCAAATATGAAAGTAATCATGTATATGATGCCTATATTTTTACTGTTTGTTTTTAATTCTTATTCCTCGGGATTATGTTTTTATTATTTCTGTGGAAATTTAATGAATATTGGAATTATGTGGGGGATTAAAAACTACCTTATTGATGAAAATAAGATTAGATTACAAATTGAGTCTAATAAGAAAAAGAAGAAAAAGAAATCTCGTTTTCAACAAAGATTAGAAGAGGTTGCTAAGCAGCAACAGAAAAAGAGAAGATGAAATTTGTTAATCACATAAAAATGAATTTAATTTGCACCTCAAAATTTAGTAAATATGTCTAAAGTCTGTCAAATTACCGGGAAAAAAGTAGTTAGTGGAAACAACGTTTCTTTTTCTAATAGAAAGACTAAAAGAAAATTTTTACCAAATCTACAGACTAAGAAATTTTACATTCCAGAAGAAAATAAATGGATAACCCTAAAAGTCTCTGCTGCTGCAATAAGAACAATAGATAAAAATGGTATTTCTGCAACTTTAGCAGATGCCAGATCCAAAGGTTTTTTAAAATAGGTTAACTTTAAATCAGTCTTGTTAATAAGACTTTGTTTATGCGCTACCTAATTAATTTTTTATACCTATTTACTTTTTTATTTTTTTCGTCACAAGAAATCAAAAATCCTTACTCTAATTTAATTCAACCTGAAAGCTTAGGCATTTTCGATGCAGATTTATTACCTGCTAGTTTTCATCAGAATAGAAGAAAAGTATTAAGGACGCTCATGCCTGAAAATAGTATGGCTATATTTTATTCTGGAATAAATATGGTTCGTGCTAATGATGTTGATTTTGAGTTTCACCAAGACCCTAATTTTTATTATTTAACTGGACTTAATGAACCTAATAGCGTGTTGCTTTTATTTAAAAATCCCTACTTTTTTGAAAACGATAGTATTAATGAATTATTATTAATAAAAGATAGAAACCCTAGCTCAGAAATTTGGACTGGAAAAAAATTAGGAGTCAAAGGTTCCGAACTCCTTTTAAAGGTTCAAAAGTCTTTTAATATAGACGATTTTAGTTTTGAAAACTTAGATTTATCTAATATGGACACCCTTTTTATGCACGATAATTTTAATCTAAGTGATGAATTTCGCTTAAAAATAGACCCTATTATTGAAGACACTCTTATTAATAACAGTAAATTAAATATTAACACTACTCAGTTGTATAATTGGATGGCCCAATTAAGAGAAATTAAAACTAATGAAGAATTGATTCTTCTTAAGAAAGCAATTGCTATTACTTGCCAAGCGCAGAACGAATTGATGAAGGTCCTAAAACCAGAAATGAAAGAATACCAAGCAGAGGCAGTTGTAGAAGCAGTTTTTAAATTAAATGGTGCTGAGTATCCTGGATATCCTTCGATTGTTGGTGCAGCTGAAAATTCTTGCATACTTCATTACACTACCAATAGAAAAACTATGAAAGGAAACCATCTTCTATTGAGCGATGTTGGTGCAGAATACCATGGATATACAGCGGATGTAACTAGAACAATTCCTGTTGATGGTAAATATTCTGAAGAAGAAAAAATAATCTATAATATTGTATTAGAGGCACAAGAAAAAGCTATTGAAGCATGCAGAAAAGGAAATCCTTTCTATATCACCAATACAATTGCTACTACGGTTATTTCACAAAAACTTCAAGAACTTGGAATAATAAAGTCCCCCTTTGAGTTAAGAAGATATTTTATGCACGGAACTTCACATTATTTAGGATTAGACGTTCATGACCCAGGTACTAGAGGAGACTTTCAGGTAAATACAGTGATAACTGTTGAGCCAGGTATTTACATTAAAGAAGGTTCTCCTTGTGATCCAAAATGGTGGAATATTGGTGTGAGAATTGAAGATGATATTCTAATTACAAATGGAAATCCAGAAAATCTTTCAGGATGTGTGCCAAGAACTGTAGAAGCCATCGAAGAAATGATGAAAAAACAACCTTTAATATTTAAAGAATTTTAGTTTCTATTGAGAGCTTGTTGATTTTCATTAAAGGCCCTTGACAAGATAATTGATGACAGCTTTTGCAATTATTAATTATTGCATTATAATTGGAAATATTGGGATTTTTATTGAACTCATTAATTGTGTAATTAAATGCATTAGACATTGGTTTTATATGCGGTTTATTAAAGCTACTATCCGTTACATTTTGTTCATGTATCAAATCAAATTTCAATAAATTTTTATCAATTCTTTCTTTAGATTCTAACTTATTTTTTAGATTTTCAAGAGTATAAGTCATGTCTCTCATTAATTGTGCCATTTCACTTGTTGTATTGGGGTCTATAATAACCTTACTAGAAGTATTTTTAGAACGGTTATTACAAAAACAAAAAATAATGATTGTAAAAATTAATAAAAGGTGTTTTTTCATTCTTTTATTATTACCCCATCTGCAATAAATCCTAACTCAAAACTAGGTTCTGTAATTAGCGCAATTTCTTCTTCTGATTTTCCAGCATCTTCCGCATAGTGCTTTAACATTTCAACTGATGTAGTATCTAGAAAAAGATCTCCTTGGATTACTGCAGTTTTACCTTCAACACTATCAACAGGAACAAAAAACCCATAGTCTCTGAATTTTATAAATAATGTATCTTCTCCAGTATCTAGAGTCATCCAACAACCTTTTTTAGAACAAGTCTCTACAATTTCACCTTTTAATTTACAAGGTTTTAATCCCTGCTTTAAAACAATTTCTTTTTCAATTATAAAATTTAAAATAGAATCATTGGATATTTCTGTTCCGTAAAAAGTAAAATTGTTTTTGCTGTTTTCGTTTGAAGAACAACTAAACAAAGCAAATGTTAGAAGTACATGTAAAATTATTTTCATTTTTTGTAAATTTTCACCAAATATATTCATAAGTAGTGATCTTTCTTTAATCCTCAAAATAAAAATATTTCTAGTCTTGTAAATAAGGATAAATAAAGTATCTTTGCCACCCATAATTTAAGAAAATGGCTAAGAAAGGTAACAGAGTTCAGGTAATTTTAGAGTGTACAGAGCACAAAGATAGTGGCATGCCTGGGACATCGAGATATATTACTACAAAAAACAGAAAAAACACTCCAGATAGAATAGAATTAAAAAAATACAATCCTATTCTTAAAAAATATACATTACATAAAGAAATCAAATAATTAAGTCATGGCTAAAAAATCTGTAGCCTCATTACAAAAAGGAGGCGGAAAGCAACATACTAAGGTAATTAAGATGGTAAAGTCACCAAAAACGGGTGCTTACACTTTCAAAGAAGAGATTATACACAATGATAGAATTAAGGACTGGTTTTAGCAGCTAAAAAAGTTTTAAATTTAAGCTCTTTCTTATTTTAAGAAGGAGCTTTTTTTATTTAATCACATAACTATGAGTTGGAAAAGTTTTTTTACAAAACAAAAAAAACAAGATCTTGATCAGGGTCTAGAAAAAACTAAAAAAAGTTTTTTTTCTAAAATTGCTAACACTGTAGCTGGTAAATCTAAAGTAGACGAGGAAGTTCTTGATGATTTGGAAGAAGTTTTGGTTTCATCAGACGTAAGTGTAAAAACAACTTTAAAAATAATAGATCGATTAGAAGAAAAAGTTAAAAAAGATAAATATGTTGGTATAAGTGAATTGAATAATTTACTTAAAAATGAAATCTCTGAAATGCTTACAGAGAATAATGTAGATGACATTACAAATTTTGAAACCCCAGCTATAAATGAACCATATGTCGTGATGGTAGTAGGAGTAAATGGAGTTGGAAAAACCACTACTATCGGAAAATTAGCTCATCAATTTAAGAACAATGGGAAAAAAGTTGTGTTAGGTGCCGCTGATACCTTTAGAGCAGCAGCTGTAGAACAGCTTACTATATGGTCTGAAAGGGTGGGTGTTCCTATTGTAAAACAAAAAATGGGTTCTGACCCAGCTTCAGTTGCTTTTGATACACTTCAAAGCGCTAAAGCCAACAATGCAGATGTGGTGCTAATAGATACAGCTGGAAGACTACATAATAAAGTCAACTTAATGAATGAACTCTCTAAAATTAAAAATGTGATGCAAAAAGTAATTCCCAATGCTCCACATGAAATTTTACTAGTCTTAGATGGGTCTACTGGCCAAAATGCTATTGAACAAGCAGAACAATTTTTAAAAGCTACTGAAGTAAATGCGCTAGCNATTACTAAACTTGACGGTACTGCTAAAGGAGGGGTTTTAATAGGCATTTCAGATCAGTTTAAAATTCCTATTAAATATATTGGCGTAGGTGAAAAAGTAGATCAATTACAACTTTTTAATAGAAATGCATTTATTGATGCCCTATTTTCAGGATCCTCTTTCAAATCATAATAAATGAAAACAAAAACACTCAAAAAAAACAAGGTAAATGTTGTTACTATGGGATGTTCTAAAAATTTATACGATTCTGAAGTAATGATGGCTCAGTTAAAAGCCAATAAATTTGAGGTAGAGCATGAATCTAAAGTAGGAGATTCATCTATAGTAATAATTAACACTTGTGGTTTTATAGAAAATGCTAAGGAAGAATCTATCAATACTATTTTAGATTTTGTTGATGCAAAAAAAGAGGGCTTAGTAGAAAAAGTTTATGTGTCTGGATGTTTATCAGAGCGCTATAAAGACCAATTAGAAGATGAAATTCCNGATGTTGATGCCTATTTTGGAACTAAAGAACTTCCCAACATTTTAAGAACTTTAAATGCAGATTATAAACATGAATTAATTGGTGAAAGATTATTAACCACACCTCAGCATTATGCATACTTAAAAATAGCCGAAGGATGTGACAGACCTTGTTCTTTTTGTGCTATTCCACTAATGAGAGGAAAGCATCGATCCACTCCAATTGAAGACCTTGTTTGGAATGCAAAATCTTTAGCAATAAAAGGAGTAAAAGAAATTATGTTAATTGCTCAAGATCTTACTTATTATGGTTTGGATTTATATAAAAGAAGAGCTTTAGCCGATTTACTCTCTGAATTATGTAAAGTAGAAGGNATTGAATGGATCAGATTACATTACGCATTTCCTTCTGGTTTTCCCATGGATGTAATTGATNTAATGAAAAAAGAAAAAAAGATTTGCAATTATTTAGATATACCCCTTCAACATGGATCTACTAAGATTTTAAAAGCAATGAGAAGAGGTATTACGCGAGAAAAAACAACCAAACTAATTNATGANATTAGATCTCTTATTCCTGAAATAGCAATTAGAACTACTTTAATTGCCGGATATCCAGGAGAAACTGAAGAAGATTTTCAAGAAATGTACGATTGGGTAGAGAAAATGAAATTTGATAGATTGGGAATTTTTACTTACTCTCACGAAGAAAATACTCATGCNTATAAATTTGAGGATGATGTCCCACCAAAAATNAAGAAAGAAAGAGCAGATAAAATTATGGAACTACAGTCTGGTATTTCTTTNGAAATTAATCAAAAGAAAATCGGTCAAACAATGAAGGTCTTAATTGACAGAGCAGAAGATAACTTTTTCATAGGNAGGAGTGAATTTGATTCTCCAGANGTAGATAATGAAGTGCTTATTGAAAAAAATAAGAATATTTATTGTAGAATTGGTGATTATGTAGATGTCAAAATTTTAAAAGCAGATCATTTCGATTTATATGCTGAACTCATTAACTAATGTCTTTTCAANTAGGTGATAAGGTAAGATTTTTAAATGCAGTTGGCTATGGTGTTGTAACTAAAATNATAGATAAAAAAAAGTTTCAAATAGAAAATGAGTTTGGTTTTGAAGAAATTTATAATATTAATGAACTGGTAGTTGAAGGATCTAAAGAAGATTATAATAAAGACAATTTACTTTNTAATAAAGAAATTGAAAATAAATTAAAGANTGATAAACATNCTCAATCAGCTTATGCTTTACAGAAAAAATTTAATAGACTCCATCAAAAAGCAGATAGAGGAAGATTAGTAATTGATTTACACATAGAAAATTTAATTTCTTCTCATTCGGGGATGAGCAATTTTCAAATATTGAATATTCAAATTTCTCATTTTAAAAGTTTTTTAAATAGCTCTATTGCAAAAAAAGCTAATAAAATTGTAGTAATTCATGGAGTTGGTGAAGGCGTCTTAAGACATGAAATTAGAAAAGAATTAGATATTTATCACCCAAGTTTTGAGTTTTATGATGCGTCTTATGAAGAATTTGGCTACGGTGCTACAGAAATTAGACTTAAATATTAAGAACTAAGAACTTACTAATTAGGATATAATTCTAGCGCCTTCTCAATACAAATAACTGCTTTTTTCAAATATTCTTTTTCTAAAACATAAGCAATTCTCACTTGATTTTTAACTTNACTATTAGCATAAAAGCCGGANGCAGGAGCCATCATTACAGTACACCCTTCATATTGAAAACTTTCTAAAATCCATTGGCAAAAATGATCCGCATCATTTATTGGTAATTCTGCAATAGCATAAAAAGCTCCTTTGGGCTTTGGACAAGTTACCCCATCTATTTTATTTAATCCATTGACAATAATATCTCTTCTTTGTACATATTCTTGGGAAACTTCTTCAAAATAAGATTTTGGAGTATTTAACGCAGCTTCTCCAGCAATTTGTCCNAAAGTAGGGGGACTTAGCCTTGCTTGAGCAAATTTTAAGGCCATTTCCATAAANTGGTGATTTTTACTAATTAAAGCACCAATTCTTGCCCCACACATAGAATATCTTTTGGACACCGAATCAATTAATATTACGTTATTTTCAATTTCTTTTAATTTAAGAGCGGAGTAGTGATTGGATCCATCATAACAAAACTCTCTATATACCTCGTCAGCAAATAGAAATAAATCGTATTTTTTTATAATTTTTTTTAACGATATCATCTCGTCTTCACTGTATAAATACCCAGTAGGATTTCCAGGATTGCAAATTAAGATTCCTTTAGTTTTTGAAGTCACTTTGGCTTCTAATTCGGCTATAGGAGGCAGGGCAAAACCATTTTCTATTTTAGCGGTAACAGAAACTACTTTAATTCCACAAGAAGTAGCAAAACCATTATAATTGGCATAGAAAGGTTCTGGAATTATGATTTCATCTCCAGTTTCAAAGCAACATTGAAAGGCGAAAATCAATGCTTCAGATCCCCCAGTAGTCACCATAATTTCTTTCTCAGGATCTAATTCAAAACCAAGTTTTTGATAATAATTGGCTAATCCAGTTCTATAAGATTGAAATCCTGCACTATGACTATATTCTATAACTTTTCTATCAATTTTTTGAATTTTTTGGATTACTTGATATGGAGTTTCAATATCAGGTTGACCAATGTTTAAGTGAAAAACATGTGTTCCATTTTTTTTAGCTGTTTCTGCAAACGGGACTAATTTTCTTATTGGTGATGAAGGCATCACCTGTCCCTTGGAAGATAATGTGGGCATTTTTTAAAATAAATTATTTTCGTTTAATACTACAACCTGAATTTCTAGTTTCAGCAATAGCTATCAATTCTTTCTTTCCAGCGGATTCCAAGGCATCTGTAAGCCAATTTTCCTTAACTCCAGCTTTAGAACTTACATTGTCGTCTATAGCTCCTTTGTAAATTAATTGAAACTGATTATTTAGTAAAAAAACATGGGGGGTAGTACTAGCTCCAAAAGCATCTGCTAACTGATGATTTTTGTCAAGAACGTAAGGAGCATCGTAATTATTTTTTGTACTATGTACCTGCATATCAGTAAAAGAATCACCCATATCTCTTTTAGCTTTATTACTATTTACTAATACCATACCAATACGATTTTTCTTGCAGACATCGTAAATCTCATTATACCTTCCTTGCCAACCTTCCATATCATTATTTCCAATTACAAATGGACATGTATTACAACTAAATATAACCAGCATTCCATTTTCAAGAACTAAATCTTCTAATGAGAAATCTTGACCAGTTGCCGCTTTCATTTTAATAGAGGTTAAAGATACTTTTTCCCCAATTTTAAGATTTTTGATTTTAGGAGATGTGCTAAATGAAATTAGTCCTAGTATAGAAATAATTGTAAATATTTTTTGAATATAATTTTTCATATTNCCTAAAATTAAATATTAATCAATTAAAACTAAAATTTGTCTTATAAAATTGCTGATTTATAAGAATTAAAATTCAATTTAATACAAAACACCTATGAATTAAAAAGTATATTACTACATTAATTTTGTTGAAGATTAAAAAACTTTCTTCTAGCTAGCTTTGTTTTTCTAATTCTAAATTTATAGGACAAGATGAATCGTGAGCACCATCTAAAACACCGATGCACATCAAAAATTCTTTTGTGATTTCACCACCAGTAAATTTAAAATTCTCCTTGAATAATTTTACCCATTGGTTAAGGTCATTATGTGCATTTTTTTTTAAGCCAATTATAAAAAGAGCCACATCTTTTTTGAATAATTTGGATTTTTTTAGCGTTAAAAATGATGGCATTTATTTTAAGCTTATTTCTAATGATTTCACTGTCATTTAGCAATCTTTGAATGTCCTTTTCATCATAATTGGCTACTTTATGGATATGAAAATTAGAGAATGAGCTTCTAAAATTTTCTTTCTTTTTCAAAATAGTAGTCCATGACAAACCAGCTTGGTTGATTTCTAAAATCAATCTTCCAAAAAGTTCATTATCATTGGTAACAATAAATCCATATTCTGTATCATGATAAATGCGATGCAGATTATTTTCATCAAGATTTTTTACATATGTACAGTAAGAATTTGGATTTTCCATTTTAGAGGCAATTCTGATGTGTTTTTTTAAAATATTTTTCTAATACCAACAACGAAATCAAGTCTTCTTTCTTTTTATCTTTAAACTGGCTTACAAATTCTTGAGCATTTTTAATAATTTTTTCACACTCATCTTCATTATTTGTATAGAAAGTAATTTTTTCTTCTAAATTGGAATAATCATCTTTTATAAAAATATAATGATAATCTGGAATCAAAGTTCCTTCCATAAACCAAGTCTCATATTTTGGTTTGGGCATTACAGCAATAGAATTGGATGACATGACCCATTTTAAATTACTTGCCACATCATTACCCTCTAAACATAATATAAATTTATATTGAAGCTGCTCATTTATAGTCATTCTATTTTTTGTCCATTTCGGGTTAAGATTGTTTTTATTTACTTTACCAATATTACAAATTGTCGAAGAAAAATATTTTTCTAAAAATTGTATTCTATGTGGTTGAGATTCGTGTACTTTTGCTCTAAAAACCAACTGGTTTTTTTTCTTTTTAAAGAAATAGGGGTCTTTTTTTATAAAAACAAAATGTCTTATTTTATTCCATTTTAATATAACAGAGTTGATGTTGTTTTTTCCAATAGGCCTACTTTTTACTAATCCAGGTTCTTTGGGAATCACAGTAATATCTCCAAATAAAAATTGCCCTTTAAGGTTTTGGTTAAAATACCTGCTATATTCATACAAATCAAAAAAGTAAGTTTTAATGCCTTTTTTAGGTTTTAAGTTTTTTAGAAATTCTGAATTTTGAGATAGTTTTTGAACTTTTTCTAATTGATTATAATAATTTACTCTTATAATTATTTTCTTATATTCTTCAGCTTCTAATGAATTTAATTGGTCAATTTTTTTTGGAAGTTTTTGTTGATAATAATTTGAGGGTATTAAAATTCTTAAGTGACTAATTAAATAATATAGAAACTTATTATTTTTATTTCTATATGACAACCTTTTAATTTCCAAATTTTATTATTCTTTGCAACGAAATCTTTCTTAAAATAGCTAAATTAATTTTAGCTAGGATAAATTTTTTCATTTCTTCAAAAATTTGTTTTAATTATTGTTAAGTTAATAATAAAGTAAGATTGAAGATGTACTATTGCAGTCGAAAGGTAGGTGCTGAAAGTTTTAAAGTCAAAGTTTTAATTGGTGGATTGCAATTTGATTTTATTTCTTTTAAGCACTTTTTTTTTCAGATTGTAGTTTAGTTTTGTTTCTTCTCAAATGTTCTACAACGTTCCGTGTATGGTGTAGTAGCATCCCGCAAGGTGCTATGCACTATACACATTGTTGGCAGTAGTTTTATATTCTATCACCATAAGGTAAATCTGTTACAATAGACTCCATTAATTGCCAATTAGGTAAATATCCATCTTCAGAAAATACCTTTTCTTCATCTTTTACAAAACCATTTTCATCTTTAATCACAGGTAATTTAATGGTAAAATCTTTTCTTATATGTGAATTCAATTCACGGCCAAAAGCAAGGTATTTAACTTTGCATTCATGTCTTACGAGGGAAGAAATAAAAAGCTTGGTAAAAATAGATAGTGTTACTTTTTCTTTCATAACAGCTACGTTTTGTGCTGTATAAAATGGTTGCTTTTGAATAAAACAAGAGCCTAGAAAACTACCACCTAAGGCAACTGTCATTGCACCAGCTGAAAATGTTTCTTCACCCTCCATTTTGTCTATAAAACCAACAACACCATTACCTTTACTATCTCTCGATACATAATTGATTTTAGGGTCAAAATCTGTTGTTTTATTTGAATCTATACCGTTACCCATGGTAATATCAAATAATTTGTGAAGGTAAAACTCCTGCCAATCACATGTTTCTATCTTTTGATTCCTAGAAATGTTTTTAGTTTTTAAAGTCCTGCCAATGGAGCTATTTTCATTATCATTTAAAATAATAGCCATGTAGTCTTCCATAAATTGAAAATCTGGAACATAGCCATGGGGATTGTAATTTGAATTTATATTTAAAAGTGGATTACCGTTTTCATCAAGAGCTTTCGGTAGCTTAATAATTATTCTTTTACTATTTTGTTGACGACATTGTCTGCCATAAGTCCATTTATAATTTTCAGAGAAGTTTATTATTGAAGTAATAAAAACTCCAATATTAGGTGTCATTTTAAATTTTTTGGCAACAAAAATATTTACGTCACTAGTGGCGCAGAAAGCCTCTTTCTGGTAAAATGCTGTACACCCAACTTTACCTGTAGTGATTGCATTACCTTTAAAATCATGTTGAAGATTTATTCTTTTTGCAATACCATTATTAATTGCTGAAGCTGTTATATAAGGTGTGACACCGCTTTCGTATTCATCAGCGTAGTAGTATTTGCCTGCGCTAATTTCAAATAAATCATTCAGACAAAAATCTGCCCAGTCATTAGTATTAAGCATTTTCCTCTCCATCTTTAATAATGTATGAATAATAATCTCTTACGGTTTGTTCAAAGTCCATTTGAGTTAGATTGCTATAATCTGTTTCCATAAAAGCTTCTGCTAACCACTCATCTTTGTGGTCAATTTTTTTCATTACTGACAAACCTGGTACTACTTTCCTGTTTTTGTATAAATCAAGCCATTCTTCTTCTGTTTTTACCCATAAACTGGCACCATTTTCGTCAGTCATTTCTATACGACCTAAACCTTTTCTTTTGGTAAACTTATCATCTCTGTAGTATCCAAAAAATGTTTCTTTATTTGCTTTAGAGTGTTTTTGTGACAAATCGAAAATCATACATACAGCAACTGCAGCTGCACCCGGATAGAAAATTTCAACGGGTAGTGAAAAAACTGCGTCTAAAGTGTACTTATCAAGCATTTTTTTCTTGAACTCCTTTACATCTGCACTTGTACCAATCGCAGCTTGCATAGGAAGTAAAACAGCCATTTTACACATAGGAGAAACGCGACTAGCAACCCATTCTATGAAATGAAATCCTTTAGATGGATCTTCTTTTTTATTGCCCTTCCAATTTTTAGTATAATTAGGATCACAGAATTTTTTTGTTGCATTGTATGGGGGGTTCATCAATACTACATTAATATTACTGTCCTCAACCCATTTCCCTCTGTTAAATATCGAGTCTTGAACAACATTCGAGTTACCGTCTCCATGAATAAGCATATTAGTTGAGGATAAACCAAATGCTCCTTCTTCATATTCAATACCAAAAATTTGCTCTTGTTTTACTTTTTCTCTTTCGTCCTCAGTTTCGCAATCATCCATTGCATCTGTCATTGCTCTAACTAGAAAAGCACCACTACCACAACAAGGGTCAAGAACTCTTGAGTATTTATTTACACCAACTACTTTACTCATAAAACCACATATATGGTCAGGAGTAAATGCTTGGTTTTTGTCCGATTTTCCTACATACTTATTAAATGTTGTAAAGAAGAGATTTAGTAAATCCTGCCCAGCTGTATTCTTATCGTTAATATATGGTACAATGTTAATGTCAATATATTTTAAAATATCTGACAATTCTTTGTATGTTAAACTTTGAACGTCTTGGTCATCTAGAACTTTGTTGTTTAAAATAGCTAATTTACTTGCCTTGTTAATGCTTCCACCTTTAGTTAGTAAACCCTCTAAAATATCTTTTATACTATTTATTACAACACCTTCTGGCTTGATGTTTTTACCTGTCTTTGGGTTTAATGTTTCTTTGACATTTTCGTAAACCAATCCATTTTTTAAAGCCAATAAACAAGTACCAACAAATTGACTTCTGAGCTTCTCGTGTACACCGTCTGAATGTAATTTTTCATTCAGTGTTTTTATAGAGTCAATTACTTTTATTTTATCATTTACTTTACCAAAACAAATTTCTTCGTATTCTTCAAAAGATTTAAGTATTGTTTCCTCTTCTATTTTATGGTCATCATCAATTATAACAGATTGACCATACCATACCCATACGTCATCACCGTCAGTTTCTGCTAAAATTGCAACAATCCTTTTATCAGAATAAGCTTTTTCATAGCGTACATAATCTTGTAGTTGTTTTTGAATTTTAGCCTTGTCCCACTTGCTAAACTTATTTTTTGTTTCTACTAATATTGCTAGGCGTTCATTTTCAAATCGTATATCTAAATATTGGTGATTTTTTCCACTATTTCCTTTCTGATAATCCTTTATGTTTTTTCCTATAGATTTAAGTGCAGTAGGATAACTAAATTCACCTGATTCTGTATTTCCAGTATGGTGTTGAGCACCGATTTTTTCTATTATTTCAAATCTATTCACTGTACTTCAATATTTAATATTTTGTTGTTTTATTTTTTAATTACTGCCAACGAAGGGATAAACGTATTACGTTTATTTCCCTTATGTAAACAGTTCAAATTTTTCATTTTTTTCTGCCATTTTCAAAAGCATTGGTCTTGGCTGAAACTTATTACCATAAAGATTTTGGTAGTGTTTCATTCTATCCAATATATTAGAAAGTCCCATTTGGTTCATATAGCTAAATGGTCCACCAGACCAAGGCAAAAATCCTATACCAAAAACACCTCCAATATCCCCATCGGTTACATTTTCTATAATTCCATCTTCCAAAGCCCAAACCGCTTCGTTTATAAGTATTAAAATACACCTTTCAGTAATTTCTTTATTGCTAATTTTCTTAACATTTGGAGAACCAAAATATTGGTAAACATCCTCATTTACTTTTCCTTTTTTTACTTTTCCTTTTTTGTTTACATAATGGTAAAAACCTTTTTTAGACTTTCTCCCTTCTAAACCTGCCTCTAACATTTTGGGCATAGAATAGTTAAGCTTGATTCCATCTCTATCTTTGATTAAATCCGTCATATTTCCACTCATTACATGTACCCCAACATCAATTCCTACTTCATCTATTAAAGCTACTGGACCAACAGGCATTCCCATATTTTTAAGCGCTCTATCAATTTGTTCTATTCTTACTCCTTCCTCAATAAGTATTAAAGCTTCTAATAAATAAGGACAGAGAATTCTATTGACATAAAACCCTGGTGCATCATTTACTACAATACATGTTTTACCCTGTTTTTTACCTATTTCATAACAAGTAGCAATTGCTTGTTTAGAAGTTTTACTAGTTTTTATAATCTCTAAAAGTGGCATTTTAGTTACAGGAGAGAAGTAGTGCATACCCACCACATTTTCTGGTTTATTGGCATCTTCAGA
>NZID01000069.1 GCA_002691605.1 Crocinitomicaceae bacterium | reverse complement strand
GCTGTAATAGCAATTGGAATAACTTCACTAATCCACCAAATGGCCATCCAAATGATAATTCCTAAAAGATGAAATCCTTCATTTGACATTTCTAACGGAGGATCTAATATTAAAAATATTAAATAAATAATTGGACCTAAAAATTTATAAATACTGGTAAAATACATTTAATTTGAAAAAAATTTTTGCTTAATTTTCTTAATTATCACTCTTCCCATTTCTTCTTTAGATTCGTGAGTCCAGCCTGCAATATGAGGGGTAAAAATGACATTTTCAAATTTAATTAGTTCTTCAAACAATTTATTTTTTGATTTGTCAATACTAAAGTCTTTATTTTCTAGCTCTAATACGTCCAAGCAAGCTCCTTTAATTTTTTTAGTCTTTAAAGAATGAATCAAATCTTTGATAACCACTGACTGTCCTCTTGCAGTATTGATCAAAANAAAAGGATTTTTAAATTTTTCTATGAAACTTGTGTTAACCATTCCAATAGTCTCATTTGTTAATGGAGTATGTANACTAACAAAATTAGATTTTTCAAAAATTTCTTTTAAAGTCACTTCTTTAACAAATGGTGTTTCAAAGCCAGATTTATATTTATCATATGCAATAATATCTATATTAAAGCTGGAAAGTCTTTTTGCAAAAGCCTTTCCCATATAACCATATCCAATAAGCCCAATGGTTTTACCTTTAAGTTCTGAACCTCTATTTTCTTCTCTCNTCCAAAGGCCATTTTTCACTTCNGTATTCGCCTTTGGAATTCGATGGATTAAACTCAATAACATGCCTGTAGTGTGTTCTGCTAAAGCATCACAATTGCCTTCTGGACTTCTAAAAACTTCTATATTATTTCTTTTACAATACTCTAAATCTATATTTTCAAGACCAGAACCAGGTCTTGCTATAAATTTCAAATTTTTAGCGAGTTTTAAGATATTTTGATTTAAGGGAAATTTTGATCTAATTACCAAACCATTTAAATGAGGAGCATTTTTTTTTAAATCATCTATAGACCATTTTTTTGCATTTATAACTTCCCATTTCCAATCAGAAAATGACTGTTGAAT
The DNA here is from genome assembly GCA_002691605.1 of Crocinitomicaceae bacterium. Taxonomy (GTDB): domain Bacteria; phylum Bacteroidota; class Bacteroidia; order Flavobacteriales_D; family Parvicellaceae; genus MED-G20. The sequence goes on along the minus strand of NZID01000069.1, from coordinate 19,756 downwards.
TAATGGATGAAAATCATCTAAAAGAGCCACTTTCATAATCTAGAAATAAAGGGTCATTCCGATTAAGAAATAAATTAAAAGACCAATTATATCATTGGTGGTTGTTATAAAAGGACCTGTAGCCAATGCAGGATCTATTTTGTATTTATTTAAAATTAACGGGACAAAAGTCCCAAANAGACCAGCGTAAGTAAAAACAGCCACTAATGAAACTCCTATTGTAAGAGCTAAGTCAAAATCACTTCTTGTTATCCAACAAAAAAGTAATGCAATNACTGAACATATTAAACCATTAAATAATGCTACTATTAATTCTTTTAAAAGCCGTTTGAAAATAGATTCATAGTTGAGTGTATTNTTGGCCAATGATTGAACAATTATAGCGGATGATTGAACACCAACATTTCCCCCCATNGCTAGAATTAATGGTATAAATGAAGCCATTACCGCATTCTCTTTTAAATGCTCTTCAAAAAATCCAATAACATAAGCTCCCAAAATTCCACCTAACATTCCTATTAATAACCAAGGTAATCTTGCTCTGCTTATTACAAATAAAGAATCTGATGATTCTACTTTCTCAGAAATACCACTCGCTAATTGGTAATCTTTTTCNGCTTCTTCTTTTATCACATCTAAAGCATCGTCAATAGTTATTCTTCCTAATAATTTATTTTTANTATCTACAACAGGGATGACAACTAAGTCATATTTCTCCATCTTTAAAGCNACTGATTCAGCTGGTTCAGTATCTAATACAGAAATAGAATCTTTTTTGAANATATCTTTAATTAGGGTATCATCTTTAGCATAAAGAAATCTTTTTAATGATAGAATACCTTTAAATTTTTTGGCAGAATCTACAACATATATTGTATANACTTGGTCCACATTTTCTACTTGTTCCCTAAGTTTTTGCANNGCATTTTTAACAGTCCAATTCCAATTTGCAGAAACAAAATCTAAATCCATTATTCCACCAGCACTATTTTCATCATAATTCATCAACATGGAAATGTCAGATGATTGATTATTATCTTTTAAAACATTTAAAACCTCTTCTTGTAATTCTTCTGGTAAATCTTGAATAACATCTGTTGCATCATCAGAATCCATTTTTTTAATTGAATCTGCTATTTCTTTTGAAGAGAATGAGGTGAGGAATTGTTCTCTGGTNNCTTCTTCAATTTCAACCAGAACTTCTGCAGCTAAGGTTTCATCTAANAGTCGGAATAATAATTGAGCTTGATGGAGATCAATTATTTCTAAAACTTCTGCAATATCAGCTGGATGCAAAGGATGAATAGCTTTCACTATGAATTCACTATCCTCTNTTTCAAGAGCATGGATTATTTGATTTATAAATTCTTTAGTTAACTCAAATTGCATTACNATTGGGATTGAGAATAATCTTTGCTAAAATATGAATTATTATCTGTAATCCNTTTACTTAATCTTGGATTCTAAAATCTGAGTTATTTCAATGAAATTATTTACCGAAAGCTCTTCAGGTCTTTTAGTGAATAGATAATGATCAATTNTTAAATCTCCAACTATAGACTTTAGAGAATTTCTTGCCATTTTTCTTCTTTGATTGAAGATGGCTTTCACCACTNTATAAAACAATTTTTCATCACAATTTAGCTGATCTATATTATTTCTTTGAATTTTAATTACTCCAGACTTTACTTTTGGNGGTGGGTTAAAAGCATNTTCATCCACTGTAAATAAGTATTCTACATTATAAAAGGCCTGAATTAAAACTGAAAGTATCCCATATTTTTTAGTTCCATGGCTGGAGCATATTCTTTCAGCTACTTCTTTTTGAAACATACCGACCATTTGATCAATAGTATTTCTATACTCAAAAATTTTAAACATTATTTGTGANGAAATATTATATGGAAAGTTCCCAGTAACTGAAAAATTGGTTTCAAATATTGNTGTCCAATTNACATTTAATATGTCTTTATTAAAAACTTTAAGACTAGGAAATTTTTCTTTTAAGTAAAGAATGGACTCNTGNTCTAGNTCATANGCNACTAAGTGTATATTTTCATCNTCTAAGAATTCGGTCAAAGCACCNGTACCAGGCCCAATTTCAAGAAGATTNAAAGTAGGTTTAATATTTATTGCATCTGCTATTCTTTGACTTACGGTTTTATCTAACAAAAAATGTTGACCTAGATATTTTTTTGGTTTTACTTCCATTATGCAAATGATTGCATATCTATAAATTTTTTATAATAATTATTCTTTTTTATTAACTCTTTATGAGTTCCCATTTCTGCAATTTGTCCTTTATCTAATACAATAATTTTATCTGCATTTTGAATAGTAGAAAGTCTATGAGCAATAACTAAAGATGTTCTATTGGTCATCAATCTATCTAATGCTTCTTGTACAGCTTTTTCAGATTTACTATCTAGAGAAGAGGTTGCTTCATCTAAAATTAATATTTCTGGGTTCTTGTATATAGCTCTCGCAATACTAAGTCTTTGCTTTTGTCCCCCGGATAATTTATTTCCTCCATCGCCAATAATGGTATTATATTTCTTTTCAAGATTTTCAATAAATTCATGTGCATTAGCCATTTTAGTAGAGGCTATTATGCGATCTGTGTCAATATTATTTAATCCAAAACCAATATTATTGATTACAGAGTCATTAAATAAAATAGAATCTTGGGTAACAACTCCCATAACTTTCCTCAAATTACTCAATCCAATTTCCTTAATATTGACATTATCTATTTGAATTTGACCATCATTAACATCATAAAATCTTACTAATAAATCTGCAATTGTTGATTTACCAGCACCGGAATGACCTACTATAGCAACTGTTTCGCCTTTTTTAATTTTAAAGGAAACATTTTGGAGTACTTGCTCTTTTTCGTATTTAAAACTGACATTATTAAAACTAATTTCTTTTGAAAAAGCTATTTTATTTATACTTGAAGAAATATCTGAAATCAAGTTCTTTTCTAATGTTATGGTTTCGATTCTTTCTAATGCAGCAATCCCTTGAGCGGAATCATAGATGGCTTTAGATATTGATTTAAAAGGAGTTATTAATTGTGAAAATAATATTAAGTAACCAATAAAAACATCTGGTTGAATTTCATTATTAAAAACTAAATTTCCACCATATAATAGTACTCCTGAAGTTGCTAAAACCCCTAAAAACTCACTTATTGGAGAAGCTAAATAGACCCTTCTTGTAATGCTTAGCATTAATTTATAAAGTAAATGACTATCAGAATTAAATCTCCTCTGCATAAATTTTTGTGCATTAAAACTTTTAATAATTCTAATACCAAACAATGTTTCTTCTGTAAGTGCCAAAATATTCCCTAAATTTTCTTGTCCTNTCTGAGATCTCTTCTTTAAACCATTACTTATTTTAGAAATAATAAGCCCAGCTAAAGGAAGAAACAATAGAATAAAAAGAGTCAACTTAAAACTTATTATAAAAAGAGTTATAAAGTAACCAATTACATAAAACGGATCTTTAAAAATAGCATTTNTTGTTGCTTTTATAGAAAGTTCTATTTCCTTCAGATCAGCAGAAAATATAGATAATAAATTTCCTTTTTTTTCATCAGAAAAGAATGATAATGGCAGTAGGGTGATTTTTTTATACATGGAATTTCTTAGGTTTCTAATNGATGACTGTACCAGATCAGAAAGANAAAAGGAGCTTAAGAAAGTAAAAGAATTTTTGAGAAAAACCATTAATACCAAAAAACCACAAATCATTAATAAGGTAGACTGTCTGCCATTTAATAATGCATAATTAGCAATACTGTAGTTTAAAAAATCTAAGACGCCTTCTTTAGACCAAGAAAAGTTGCCATCGTAAGAATTAGCCATTTCTTGAAAAACATTCATAGAAGAATTAAAAATTATTCTCAATAAAGGNATTATCATGGCGAATGAAAATATAGAAAAAAACATACCCAAAATATTAAACCCTAGGTTTAAAAAAAGAGTGTTTTTAAATTGCAATGTAATTTTTGCTATTCTTATAAGATTNTTCATAATAATTACATGTAAAGTTAACATACTTAGTCAACATATAATTATCTTCTGTTCAATATCCTTAGGATTGTGTTAAACTGATCTGTTTTTCTAAATTTGCAAACTCCATGAGCGTAAGACAAGAAAAAATTGCTAGTGTAATTAAAAAAGAGTTAGGAATCTATTTCCAACAAAATGCAATTATAATAGCTAAAGGGGCAATGATAACCGTAACCGTAGTTAGAATGAGTCCAGACCTATCAATAGCAAAAGTATATATNAGTATTTTTGGTGGAAAGAATAATGACGACTCATTTAATAATGTTGTAAACCAATCAAAGTTAATAAGACATGAAATTAGTAAAGTGGTTAGAAATCAGTTAAGAAAAATGCCAGAACTTCATTTTTATAGGGACGATTCGTTTGACTATGCACAAGAAATTGACAAACTTCTTAGATGAAAAATTTATATAAATTTTTATTAAATCGATTACCAAGACCTCTTTTAATTAGGTTAAGCTATATTTTTAGAATATTTGCTCCACTNGCTTACTCTGGCTCAAAAGTTCACTGTCCGGTATGTGAAAAAGATTTTAGAAAATTCCTNTCATATGGTTCAAAAATAGCACATAGAGAAAATGTACTTTGTCCTTACGATTTAACATTAGAAAGGCATCGTCTAATGTGGCTCTATTTAAAAAANAGTAACTTTTTTACACTTTCTAAACAAAAAGTTCTTCATATAGCACCAGAACAATGCTTCTATCCAATTTTTAAAAAACAAAAAAATCTTGATTATTTGACTGCAGACATAGAGTCCCCAATAGCCGATTTACATTTTGATTTACATGAAATTCCTTTAGAAGAAAACACATTTGATGTNATTTTTTGTAATCATGTCTTAGAACATGTAGAAGACGACNACAAGTGTATGCAAGAATTATTTCGAGTGATGAAAAAAGGAGGTTGGGGAATTTTTCAAGTTCCTATTGATTATAATAATAAAAAGACNTATGAAGATAGTTCAATAACTGATCCAAAACAGAGAGAAATTCATTTTTGGCAAAAAGATCATCTTAGATTATATGGATTAGATTATCCAAAAAAACTTGAAAAAGCTGGCTTTAAAATAAATGTTTTTGATCCAAAAAAATCTTTGAAAGAATTCGATTATGAAAAACTAAGATTGAATCCGTCAGAGCTCATATATATAGTTTCTAAATAATGGCTTCTTTTTCATATTTAATCCAAGATATTTCTGAATTAGACTTAGTGGCTAAACAAATTTCTGAACTTTCCCAAAGTCATAAAATTTTTCTATTTGATGGAAAAATGGGCAGTGGTAAAACTACTCTCATAAAAAAAGTGGTTCATCTATTAGGTGTTTTTGAATCTAGCTCCCCAACTTTTAGTATTATAAATAGCTATTTGGGTTATAATAATCAATCTATATATCATATTGATTGTTATCGAATTGAAAACGAAAATGAAGTTGAAAATATTGGACTTTTAGAGATTTTGAATGATCAAAAATTATGTTTTATTGAATGGCCAAATAAAATACATAACTTTTTGCCTGATACTTTCGTAAACGTATCATTAAGTNNTGACAATAACTTACGTAAAATTACCATTGAGTCATGAGTTTATCAAAAGACGCATTAAAATCACTAGCCCTTCAGGCATCTCTTTCACCTAAGGAAGAAATGTTAGAAACTATGAATAAGCACAAAAAATTACACATCGGTATTCCAAAAGAAACCGAGTTATTAGAGCAAAGAGTTGCTTTAGTTCCAGAGTCGGTAGGTTTTTTAGTTGCNAATGGGCATCGAGTTGTAGTAGAATCTGGAGCTGGGGAACAAGCTAATTTTTCTGATTCTGATTATAGTGAATCTGGGGCAGANATCTCTTANGAAACCAAAGAAGTTTATCAGTCAGACATACTTTTAAAAGTAAGTCCCCCCAACAATAAAGAAATTTCATTAATGAAATATAAGCAAATACTTTTTTCAGCATTACAAATCACTGTNCAGCCAAAAAATGCTTTAGAGAAATTAATGGCAAAAAAAATCACAGCTATAGCCTGGGATTATATAAAAGATGAAAATGGATCTTTTCCTATAATCAGATCTATGGGAGAAATAGCGGGAACAACTTCTTTTTTAATTGCTGCAGAATTAATGAGTAATGCTAATAATGGTAAGGGNATTATGTTGGGAAGTGTAGCAGGAATTTCGCCACCAGAANTAGTAATTATTGGAGCGGGAACTGTAGGTCAATTTGTTGTTAGCGCTGCATTAGCTATGGGCGTCTCTGTTAAGGTGTTTGATAATTCTTTGTATAAATTAAGAAGATTACAAAACGAAATAGGACATAAAGTCTTTACATCTGTTATTCAGCCTAAAGTTTTGGAAAAAGCTCTAAAAAGATGTGATGTTGCTATTGGAGCAATTAGTGCTCCTCAAGGCAGAACACCTTGTGTTGTGAGTGAAGATATGGTAAAAAAAATGAAATCAGGTTCTGTAATTGTTGATGTAAGTATTGACAAAGGAGGATGTTTTGAAACTTCAAAAATTACCACACATCAAAATCCTACATTCTTAAAGCATGATGTAATTCATTACTGTGTTCCTAATATTGGTTCAAGAGTATCTAGAACAGCGAGTTACAGTCTTAGTAATATTTTTTCTCCTTTATTAAAAGAAATTTCAGATTCTGGTGGTTGTGAAAAACTTATTCAGAATGCAANGGGTTTTAGACATGGAGTTTATATATATAATGGTACGTTAACTTCATCCATTTTAGGAGAGGCATTTGATCTTCCTNATAAAAATTTAGATTTATTAATATCTGCTCTTTAATACAAAAATTAACTTACGTAAAGACTGGATTTTACTGCGTCAACAATCTTTTTAACACTTGGCAGAGCTTCTTCAATTAAAACTTTAGAAAAAGCAAATGGAGTATCAGCTTGCATTACTCTCATTACAGGAGCATCTAAATAGTCAAAAGCATATCTTTGTAAATGAAATGCAATTTCTCCAGAAATTGAAGCAAGTGGCCAACTTTCTTCCACAACTACACATCTGTTTGTTTTCTTAATGGATTCAACTAAACAATCATAATCGATAGGCCTTACAGATCTTAAATCAATAATTTCACAAGAAACACCTTCTTTTTCTAATACATCAACTGCTTCTTGAACTACTTTTAAGATTTTCCCAAATGATATTATGGTTATNTGATCNCCTTTTTTCTTAACTTCTGCTTTTCCAATAGGTATTAAGTATTCTCCTTCTGGAATTTCACCTTTGTCACCATACATCTTTTCAGATTCCATAATTAAAACGGGATCATTATCTCTAATAGCAGATTTTAGTAACCCTTTTGCATCGTAAGGNTTNGATGGGGTTACAACTTTAAGTCCAGGAACATGGGCATAGAAAGATTCAAAACTTTGAGAATGTGTCGCTGCTAATTGTCCCGCTGGTCCGTTACCTCCTCTAAATACTATTGGGCAAGAATATTGACCTCCACTCATTTGTAACATTTTTGCAGCACTATTAATAATCTGATCTGAAGCAAGTAAAGCAAAATTCCAAGTCATAAATTCAACAATTGGCCTTAGTCCATTCATAGCAGCACCTACTGCAATTCCTGCAAAGCCAAGTTCAGCTATTGGAGTATCTATAACTCTTTTGGGGCCAAACTCATCCAACATGCCTTGAGATACTTTGTATGCACCATTATATTCTGCAACTTCTTCCCCCATAAGAAAGACGGTGTCATCTTTTCTCATTTCTTCAATCATTGCTTCTCTTAAAGCTTCTCTATATTGAACCGTTCTCATAGTTAAAATTTGGCCAAAAGTAAATCATAAAATCAGATTTTTTAAAATATTTGAAAGGTTTTTTCAAAAAAGGGCTTTAAAAAACAGATTTTATTATGCATGCATAATAAAATGAAATTATTTTAAAGTCAAATTCAAAGAAATATTTAACTTTGAAACAAAAGTAATTTAAAAATTTTCATGAAAATATTAGTATGTATAAGTAAAGTTCCAGACACTACCAGTAAAATAAATTTTGTTGATAATAACACAAAATTTGATGAAAGTGGTGTACAGTATATCGTAAATCCATATGATGAATGGTATGCTTTAGTTAGAGCTTTAGAATTAGTGGAATCTTCATCCGGTAGTGTCACCATAATCACTGTTGGAAGGTCATCGGATGATCCTACCATCAGAAAAGCATTAGCTATAGGTGCTAATGATGCTGTAAGAATTGATGCTGATCCTACAGATTCTTTTTTTGTTGCTAAAGAAATAGCAAATTTTGCATCTGAACAAAACTATGATATTATAATGACAGGTAAAGAAACTATTGATTATAATGGTGCTCAGATTGGATCTATGATTTCAGAATTNTTGGATATGCCATTTGTCTCATTAGCTACCAAATTAGAAATTGATGGCTCAAAAGCAGTTTTAGANAGAGATGTTCAAGGTGGTATTGAAGTAGTGGAAGTTGAAATGCCAATAGTTTTAAGTGCTGCAAAGGGTATGGCTGAACAAAGAATTCCAAATATGAGAGGNATCATGGCAGCAAGATCAAAACCTTTAAATGTAATAGAACCAAAAGATCAAAAAGTTTTAACATCTGTTGTAAGGTTTGAGTTACCAAATCCCAAAACAGGTTGCAAGTATATTGATCCAGAAAATATGGATGAATTAGTAGAGTTATTACATAATGAATCAAAAGTTATTTAAATATGTCAGTTTTAGTCTTTATAGAAATTAATAATAAATTATCTAAATCAGCCCTTGAAGCCATTACCTATGGTAAAAGTTTAGGTCAAGTTTCTGTTTTAACATATGGAGATGTTGCTGAGGATCTGCTATTAGAAACAGCGAAATATGGAGCTGAAAAAGTTCTTGTTTGTAGAACTTTAAAAGAAAGGAATGAGCAAGTATTATCTAAATTAATTGTGAAAGCTGTAAATGAAACTAATGCAGAGTATGTTGTTCTTTCACAAGACCAAACTGGTAAAGCAATTGGCCCTAGAGTAGCTGCTAATTTAGANGCAGGACATGTATCAGGTGCTATTTCTATTCCAGATCTTTCAGATGGATGTACCGTTAAAACCAATGTTTTTTCTGGAAAAGCGATAGCTTATGTTAAAGTGCACTCAGAAAAAAAGGTGATTTCAATTCTTCCTAATTCAATTCCCCCTAAAGAAGATAAAGTAGAAGTTTCTATTGTAGAGTTTAACGATGATTTAGGAAAGGGAAAAATCAAAGTTAAAGAGCTCAAACCTCTTGGAGATGGAGTTCCTTTGCCAGAAGCTGAGTTAGTGGTTTCTGCTGGCAGAGGCCTTAAAGGTCCGGAAAATTGGGGAATTGTTGAAGATTTGGCCACTTCTCTAGGAGCTACAACNGCTTGTTCTAGGCCTGTTGCAGACATTGGTTGGAGACCNCATCACGAGCATGTAGGCCAAACAGGAGTTGCGATTAGGCCCAATTTATATATTGCTGCTGGAATTTCAGGTGCTATANAACATCTTGCTGGTGTAAATGGCAGTAAAGTTATCGTGGTTATAAATACTGACGCTGAGGCTCCCTTCTTTAAAGCTGCAGATTATGGTATTATAGGCGATGCTTTTGAAGTTCTTCCAAGACTTACTTCAGCAATTAATAATTTTAAATCTTCTCAATAGGAATCATAGATTTTAATTATCTTTATAAATAAGAGGATTATATTTAAGTTTTTTTAAACTATTTATGGAGAAAATTAAGTTAGATATTGCAGGATTATCCTACAGCCAAACACAATCTGGGGCCTATGCATTAGTTCTCTCCGAGGTAATTGGAAAAAGAAGGTTACCTATTATTATCGGAGGTTTTGAAGCTCAAGCAATTGCTATTGAGCTAGAAAAAATGACTCCAAGNAGACCATTAACTCATGATTTATTTAAAAATTTTGCAGATAATTTTAAAATTAACTTAGTAGAAGTAATTATCTACAATTTAGTCGAAGGNATCTTTTTTGCTAAATTAATTTGTGATCAAGAGGGTAAGGAAGTTGAAATTGACTCTAGAACTTCAGATGCTATTGCTTTGGCTGTTCGCTTTGAATCTCCTATTTACACTTATGAATTTGTTTTGAAGTCCGCTGGGATTATTTTAGATGATGAAGAATTAAGTAATACTGACGAAATTTCTACTGAAATTAATTTGGAAGAGATTACTAAAAACCCAACCGAAAGATTAACATTGGCTGAGCTAAAAAAACAGCTCAAACACTCTATAGAAAATGAAGATTATGAAGCGGCTTCGAGATTTAGAGATGAAATTAATAAAAGGAAAGAAAATTAAATTTATTTTTTTTCTTTTTTCTTTTTTCTTTATTTGCTGTCAGCAACCCATCGAAAATAAAATTTTAGGTAGCTGGGAAATAGATCATGTTTCATTCTCGGATGGTTCTATTTCAAATGTTCCAGATGAAGAAAGATATACTATGGTGATAAGTAAAAAAGCAAATAAAAAAACTTTTACTGTAGATAANATTCAAGGAANATGGTATTTAAAAGATTCATTACTTTTTTTTGAAAATATTCCGNAATCNAAAACNTATATTGACTCTATTTTTCTAGTNAACGATCAATGGGGAAATTCTTCAATAGTTCTTCAAAATGGNAATCAGAAAATTGCNTCNATTAAAGATGGGGTAATTAAGCCCAAAAAAGTAATTTCTAAAATGAAAATAATTTCAGTTAACTTAGAAAAGTTGAATCTTTTAATAGATGAAGACCAACACGCTTATATAAAGTTAAATTAAAACATTGGAAGTTTCAATTATTTCAATACTTAGAGGGTTAATAGGGATTATTTTAATATTGTCTATAGCTTTTATTTTTAGTGAAAAGAAAAATAATATTCAATGGAAAGTAGTTGGAATAGGACTNGGCGCCCAAGTTTTATTAGCTTTTTTAATACTAAATCCATTTAATATATCATTTCTAGATTATTTTAGACTGGGGTTTGATTTTCTTGGTAAAATTTTTGTTTCCATATTAGATTTTAGCAAAGCAGGTGCAAAATTTCTTTTTGGATCTTTTTTAAATACTGAAAAACACGGTTTTCTCTTTGCTTTCCAAGTGCTACCAACAATTATCTTCTTTTCTGCTTTAACTAGTTTACTTTTTTATTTAGGAATGATTCAAAAAATAGTTTATTGGTTAGCACTTTTAATGACTCGAGTTTTAAAATTGTCTGGGGCTGAAAGTTTGTCTGTAGCTGGAAATATATTTTTAGGACAAACAGAATCTCCTTTAATGATAAAGGCGTATTTATCTAAAATGAATAGGTCTGAAATTTTATTGGTTATGACTGGAGGAATGGCCACATTAGCAGGAGGTGTTTTAGCAGCATATATTGCATTTTTAGGTGGAGATGATACAATTGAAAGATTAAAATTTGCTAAACATTTATTAGCTGCATCATTTATGGCTGCACCTGGAGCAGTAATAATTTCTAAAATTCTAATTCCCCCATCAAATGATATAAATACTAATATAGAAATCACCAAAGAAAAAATAGGGACAAATGTATTGGATGCTATTTCTAATGGTACTGTAGAAGGTCTCAAATTAGCAGTTAATGTTGCTTCTATGTTATTGGTTTTTATTGCGTTTTTAGCAATGGGTAACTTTATACTCACTAAGTTTGGTTCTATTACAGGCCTTAATTCAGTTATTTACGATATTAGTAATGGACAGTTTAAAGAGTTTTCATTGCAAGTAATTTTAGGTTATATTTTTGCTCCCTTAATGTGGCTTTTGGGTATATGTAGTGAAGACATAACCTTGGTTGGCAGACTAATAGGAGAAAAGTTAATTATGACAGAATTCATTGGATATATCAGTTTAGGAGAATTAAAGTCAGCAGGTGCTTTTATGGAAGAAAAATCTATTACTATGGCCACATATATGTTGTGTGGTTTTGCTAATTTTGCATCTATTGGAATTCAAATTGGAGGAATAGGAGCATTGGCTCCCACTAAAAGAAAATTACTTTCAGAATTAGGTTTAAAAGCACTTTTAGCTGGAACTTTAGCATCCCTTTTATCTGCAACTATAGTAGGAATGACTTTTTAACTATCAGTTGAAAAGTTTTTACATTTTAATGTCTAATTTGAATAAATAGATTCTAATTTTAGCTATCAATTTATTTAATGGAACAATATCATCAATTATTAAATCACCTACTTAAAAATGGGATTCAAAAAGGGGACCGAACTGGGACTGGAACAATAAGTACTTTTGGGTATCAAATGAGATTTGACCTTTCAGAAGGATTTCCACTTTTAACGACTAAGAAACTTCATTTAAAATCCATCATTCAAGAACTACTTTGGTTTATTAAAGGAGAGACTAATATTAAATATCTTCAAGACAATAATGTTAAAATTTGGGATTCTTGGGCTGATGAAAATGGGGATTTAGGACCTGTTTATGGTCACCAATGGAGAAACTGGAATTCGGATGGAATTGACCAAATATCGGATTTAATAGATCAAATTACAAATAATCCTAATAGTAGAAGAATGATCGTATCTGCTTGGAACCCAAGCGTTTTACCAGATACGGCTAAGAGTTTTTCTGAAAATGTTTCAAATGGCAAGGCTGCACTACCGCCATGTCATGCTTTTTTTCAATTTTATGTTAGCAACGGTAAATTATCATGCCAATTGTATCAAAGAAGTGCAGATACTTTTTTAGGAGTTCCATTTAATATAGCTTCTTATGCATTATTTACTATGATGATTGCACAAGTTACTGATTTAGAACCTGGTGACTTTGTTCATACTTTTGGAGATGTTCATCTATACAACAATCATATAGACCAAGCACAAGAACAATTATCTAGAGATTTAAGACCATTGCCTACCATAATAATCAACCCAAACATCAAAAACATTAATGATTTTAAATTTGAAGATTTTGAATTGGTAGACTATCATCCTCATCCACATATAAAAGGTTCTGTTTCTGTATGATTATTTCGTTAATAGTCGCAATTTCCAAAAATAAGGTAATTGGAAAAAATAATAAACTAATATGGAATTTGCCCAAAGACATGAAGTTTTTTATGGATTCTACATTGGGACATGCTGTAATTATGGGAAGAAAAAATTTTGAAAGCATACCTGAAAAGTACAGACCATTAAAAAATAGAATCAATATCATCATTTCAAGAAATAAAAACTTTACTGCAAATAATTGTATTATAGTTCATTCAATTCAGGAAAGTTTAAAATGTATGAATTTTCAAGAAGGTGAAGAAGTGTTTGTTATTGGAGGTGGAGAGATTTATAGAAGATTTTTAGAACTTAACTTAGTTGATAAAATGTATATTACTCATATAGATGAAATATTTGATGGAGATACTTTTTTTCCAGATTTTGAAATCGCTCATTGGCAAACTAAAGAAATATTAAGTCATCAAAAAGATGAGAAAAATCCTCATAACTTTTCTATTATTGAGTATATTAAAAAAGATTAGGCAACTTTTAGTTGGCTTATTTTAGATTTTGAAAACTGTTTTTTAGCATAAGAAAGATCTATAACTAGTTCTTTAATATTATTTTCAGGTGCTCTAAACATAGATTCTGTTAAGATTGCTTCACAAATAGATCTCAATCCTCTAGCTCCAAGTTTTAATAGTATGGCTTTTTCTACAATAAAATTAAGTACTTCGTCTTTTATTATGAGTTTAACATCGTCCATTTCAAATAGCTTCACATATTGTTTTATCAAAGCATTCTGAGGCTCAGTTAAAATACTAATTAATGTTTCTTTTGTCAGTGGGTGTAAGTAGGTGAGTACTGGAAATCTTCCAATAAGCTCTGGAATCAAACCATATTTTTTTATATCTAGTTGGTTAATATGAGAAAGGATGTTTTCAGTACTAAATTCATGTTCGTTTTTTGAATTAAAGCCAATAGATTGACTTTTTACCCTTCTTCTAATGATTTTTGAAATTCCATCAAACGCTCCTCCACAAATAAATAGAATATTTTTAGTATCAATCTGTACCATTTTTTGTTCTGGATGCTTTCTGCCACCCTGGGGCGGTACACTTACTTGTGTCCCTTCTAAAAGTTTAAGCATAGCTTGTTGTACTCCTTCTCCAGAAACATCTCTTGTTATTGAAGGATTGTCACTTTTCCTAGCTACTTTATCAATTTCGTCTATAAAAACAATCCCTTTTTCTGCTGACTGAACGTCGTAATTAGCAGCCTGTAACAATCGAGATAAAATACTTTCTACATCTTCTCCAACATAGCCAGCCTCGGTAAGTACTGTTGCATCCGCTATACAAAAAGGAACATTAAGTAGCTTGGCTATAGATTTTGCAAGAAGTGTTTTACCAGTACCAGTTTCACCTGCCATTATTACATTAGATTTTTCTATCTCAATAGCATTTTGAACTTGATTTTTTTGAAGCAATCTTTTGTAGTGATTATAAACAGCTACAGATAATACTTTTTTTGCTTCATCCTGTCCTATAACATGTAAGTTCAGTTGGTCAACAATTTCTTTGGGAGTTAAAAGTGATAAAGTTTTTTCAATTTCTATTTTAGATTTTATACCCCCCTCTTCTTTGATGATTAGATGTGCTTGGCTAATACAAGAATCACATATATGTCCTGTGATCCCCGCTATAAGTATATTTACTTCTTTCTTTTCTCTTCCACAAAAAGAACATCTTATACTTTCTTCTGAAGGTTTTGACATAAATTACTTTCTAATTAACACTTCGTCTATCATTCCGTATTTTTTGGCTTCTTCAGACGTCATCCAATAATCTCTATCACTGTCTTTCCAGACAGTTTTGTAATCTTTCTTAGTATGGTGTGAAATTATTTCGTACAACTCTTTTTTTAATTTTTGAATTTCCCTTGCAGTTATTTCAATATCAGAAGCTTGTCCTTGAGCTCCTCCAAGTGGCTGGTGAATCATTACCCTAGAATGCTTTAATCCAGTTCTTTTTCCATCTTTTCCTGCGCATAATAGTACAGCTCCCATTGAAGCGGCCATTCCAGTACAAATGGTAGAAATATCCGGGTTGATATATTGCATAGTGTCATAAATACCTAAACCAGCATAAACAGATCCTCCAGGAGAATTAATGTAAATTTGAATGTCTCTTTTAGCATCCATTGATTCTAAAAAAAGAAGTTGAGCGGTAATAATATTAGCTACATAATCATCAATAGCTGTTCCAAGAAAAATTATTCTATCCATCATTAATCTAGAAAAAACATCCATAACGGCAATATTCATTTGTCTTTCTTCTATAATATTTGGAGTCATTCCTAGAGGAATATTAGGTAATATGGAAGTATATTTGTCTAAAGATGAGCTAGATATACCCATATGTTTAGTTGCAAATTTTTTAAATTCATCACTACTGTTGTACATACTTAATTTGTTTTTTGGAAAGTTAGGAATTTATTGAGTTAGCTCTGCTACCTTTTTAGTAAAATCTTCATGATTTATAAATTTATCATTGATTTTTAAAATATTTTTTAAATATCCCATCACTTTAGTATCATAAATCATATCATTGATTTTTCTGCCTTCATCTTTGTTAGCCAATACTTTTTCAGCAGTTTTTTTCAATTCTTCTTCTTCAGGAATCATCATTCCATATTGGGCATATTGATTTCCCATTAGCTCCATGGTAAATTTCAACAATTCATCACCGGTTACTTTTATGTTTTGATCTTTTATAATAAAATTTTCAATTAATTGCCATTTAAGACCATCTGAATAAGATTCATATTCGTTATCAATGTCTTCTTGCTTAGCCTTTTTATTAGATGATAAAATCCATTTTTTCAAAAATTGGTCAGGTAACTTTAATCTAAGTTTTTTGATAAGTGTTTTAGAAATTTCGTTTTTCAAAAGTCTATCAATATCAGCTGTAAACATTTTATTTAAATCTTCTTTGACCTTATTCTTGAATTCTTCAATACTCTTTACTTCACCAGGACCATAGATTTTATCAAATAATGCAACATCTAAATTGGCTGGTTCTAATGTTTTTACTTCATTTACTGTTAAAAGAACTTCTCTTTTATAGACACTCGCTCTTTCTTTATCTATTCCAAGCATGGCAGCCATATCCGCCTCACCTCTAGAAATTTTAGTTGGTTCTACTATAAAAGTATCTTTTGCTTTGCAGCCTAATAATTTTTTCTTAGACTTTTTGTCATTTATAAATTCTAGAGATATTGTAGAACTATGATTAAACCCTTCTTCAACGACATTTCCACTTTCGTCTAATTCTTTGAAGTTTCCAAGAATCATATCTCTATCACCAGCTTTTTCAACATTGGTTAGTTTACCATACCTTCTGCCATAGTCATCACTTTGTTTATTTATAAGTGATTCGTCTACTTTTGGCTGATATCTTGTAAACTTATATCTACCAGGTAAATCTAGAGTGAACTCTGGAGCTATCCCCAGTTCATATTTGAATTCAAAGTCACTCGGATTATTCCAATCTACATGAGTTTTTTCTTCTTCAATTGGAAGAGGATTTCCTAATATGTTGAGCTTATTTTCGGTAATATGATCGTATATAGATTTATTAAGAATTTTATCAATTTCTTCTGCTAATATTGATGGTCCGTATTTTTTCTTAATAATACTTGTAGGAACATGCCCTTTCCTAAAACCGGGAAGTTGCATTTGTTTTCTGTAGTTTTTTAATGAAGAATCATAGGAAGATTTATAATCGTCATTAGAAATTTTCACTGTTAAAACTGCGTTTAAAGCATCTATATTTTTAATACTAACCTCCATATTTTTGTTTTCTTTTTAATCCAAAAATGGCATTAAGCTTCAGCCTATGCCATTTTATTTGTTGGTGCGGGTAAAGGGAGTCGAACCCCCACGCCTTGCGGCACTAGATCCTAAGTCTAGCGTGTCTACCAATTCCACCATACCCGCATTCTAATTGATTTGTTTTGAAAAGCAGTTTGCAAATTTATTCAATTTTATGAAATAGAAAAGCTCAAATTTTTTTTTCTGCTACCTTTGTTGAGTATAAATAATTAAAATGCTTTCATTAACCCCAAAAGATCTTCCACCTAGACAATTACATCACTATTTGTTAGGTGCAGTAGTGCCCAGACCTATTTGTTTTGCCAGTACTTTAGATGAAAATGGTAATTCAAACTTAGCTCCTTTCTCGTTTTTCAATGTTTTTAGTTCTAACCCACCTATAGCAGTTTTTTCTCCATCAAGGAGTGGTAGAACAGGAAATCATAAAGATACTTTTAACAATATTCAAAAAGTGAGGGAAGTGGTAATTAACATGGTTAATTATTCTATGGCAGAGCAAATGTCGTTGGCAAGTTCCCCATATTCTGCTGAAGTGGATGAATTTGTAAAAAGTGGATTTAATAAAGTAAAATCAGATTTAGTTCAACCTCATAGATTAAAAGAGTCACCAGTACAATTTGAGTGCAAGGTCTTAGAAATAAAGCAGCTAGGAAATAAGGGAGGAGCTGGAAATTTAATTATTTGTGAAATTCTTAAGATTCATATCAGCATTGATGTACTGGATGATAATCAGATGATAGATCAGCAAAAAATAGATTTAATAGCCAGAATGGGCGGAAATTGGTATTCGCGAACCGAAAAAAAATCCATGTTTGAAATTACTAAACCAATTACAACCATTGGTATTGGTTTTGATGAGTTACCCATAGAAATTTTAAATAGCAATATACTTACTGGAAATGAATTAGGAAAGTTAGCTGGAATAGAATCTCTCCCAAATGAAACAGCAGTAAATGATTTTAAATTGATTGAGCTTAGCGAAATTTTTTTAAAATTTGAAGACGATGCAAAAAAACTAGAATTTTCTCTTCATAAAAAAGCGAAAGAATTTTTACTTCAGAATGATTTGGAAGCAGCATGGAAAACATTACTTTCGTTTAATAATTAAAAATAGATCATGGAACTTAAATTAATTGGAAAAGTAAAGCTAATATTAGATCTTCAATCTTGGGATTCAGGTTTTACAAAAAGAGAATTTGTAATTACTACCAATGAACAATATCCACAAGATGTAAAGCTGGAGTGTATTAAAGATAAAACTAGTTTATTGGATGGTTTATCAGAAGGGGATGATGTAGAGGTTTCGTTTAATGTTAGGGGAAATGAATATAATGGCAAGTATTATGTGAATTTACAAGCATGGAGGTTGACTAAGAGCGGTGGGGCAGAATCTATTAACGAACCACCTCCATCAGAACCAGATTTTGAACCTGTGGGTGATGATGATGACGATTTACCATTTTAATTAGTTTTTTTACATGTCCCTAATAGATAAATATATTAAAGGGATTCGTTTTTTATTACCAGCACCTTTTACCATTGCGATATTATTAACCCTTTTTACATTGGTTTTAGCTTTTGTTTGGCCTGAAACATCTGTAAACAGAGATTTAAATTCGTTAGAAAAAACTATTTTTATTCTTAAAGCATGGAATAAGGGTCTTTGGGATGTGAAGGGGTTGGCATTTGCCATTCAGATGATGCTCATGCTTTTATTAGGTCATGTTCTTGCAATTAGTAAGCCAATCGATAAGGCAATTAATAAATTACTTCCTCTATGTAGAAGCAATGCTAAAAGTGCATTTATAGTTACATTTCTCACTTTATTATTAAGTTGGGTTAATTGGGGATTGGGATTGGTTTTTGGAGCAATTTTTTGTAAAAAAATTATTGATTATGCTTCTCAATTTTCAATTTCAATTAATGCTGGTTTAATTGGTGCAGCTGGTTATTCCGGTTTAATGATATGGCATGGAGGTATTTCTGGATCGTCGTTAGTTAAAATTTCTGAGTTAGGGCATTTAACAGATTTAGCTCCTGAAACTGTAAAAAATAGGGTTCCTGACCTAATTGATTTCTCTAATACTGTATTTTCTCCTATGAATTTGGTTGTTACTTGTATTTTAATAGTTGTATTGCCAACTATCATGTATTATTTAGGAAAAAAAACTAAAGTAATGGTTCCTAAAAGAGTTTCGAAACCTAAAGAGGACCAAGAGAAAACAAATTTAATAGGAATAGAAATTTTAGATCATTCTAAATTTTTTGGATGGTTTATTGGAATTATGATGCTCCTATTTTGTATTTATTTAGCTCTTATCCATCCAGCTACCCGATCTTTTCAATTCATTAATCCTAATTATATAAATTTTACATTACTGGCTATGGCTTTAGTTTTTCATCAAAGTTTAATAGCTTTTATTAAAGCTTGTGAAAAAGCGGTTACTGGGACTGTGGGGATACTTATTCAATTTCCTTTATACTTTGGTATTATGGGCGTGGTAAGTGAGATTGGAATTATAAGTGATTTAGCAGGGTATTTTCAAAATATTTCTAACGAGCTTTCTTACCCAATTTTTACTTTTTTTAGCGCAGGGTTAGTCAATTTTTTGGTGCCTAGTGGAGGTGGTCAATGGTATATTCAAGGTCCATTAATTATACAATCTACTATAGAAATGGGAGTTTCGTTAGAAAAAAGTATTATGGCCATGGCATACGGTGATCAGCTTACCAACATGATGCAACCTTTTTGGGCACTTCCGCTGCTTGGCATTACGGGACTAAAAGCCAAAGACATCATTCCATTCACATTAATT
>NZID01000068.1 GCA_002691605.1 Crocinitomicaceae bacterium | reverse complement strand
CTAACTGCTTCTGCTGGATTTAATTTTAAAGCTCTTCTTGCAGGAATTAAGGATGAGAAAAAAGTTACAATCAAAGTCAAAATGGTAATATTTATATAATTATCGAATGATAATTTGGTAAAAACTCTTGTTCCAATTCCCAGTTCTTCCAATCCTTCGCCTACAGATGAAAGGTCTATACCATGAATTCCAAAATAAGAAATAAAAGAATAGGATAAAAATATGCCTATTGGGGTTGCAACTAAAGAAATAAATAGAGTTTCAAAAACTACCATGAAAAATACTTTTCTTTTATTAAGCCCCACAGACATTAGCATTCCCAACTCTTTTTTTCTTTCCAATACTGCCATCAACATGGTATTGATAATTCCAAAAGAAAGTGCAATTAAAATAATGCCCATAAAAATATAGATAATGCTTCCCATGATTTCTTGAGCATAACCCAACTCAGGTGCAATCTGTCCCCAAGATTCTACCTTATTATTAGGAAAACTTTTATTTAAACCATCTACTTTACTATCTACTATATTTAAATTTTCACAAATAATTCCAATTTCGTGAATGGCAGAACTGTTTGCTAAAATTTTTTGTAAATCTTCCCTTTTAATATAGATATTGGTTCTATCAAATAATGTACTAGCTGTTTTAAAAATACCCTCCACTTTTAGTTTGATGCGTTGCTGATCCCCATTTTCGTCAACAAATGATAAATAGATTTTCTTTTTAATATCTAATTGTAACTTCTCTGCTAATTTTTTACCAATTAAAGCAGGTTTACTCTTAATACTACTAAAGTAGGTTCCATTAACCATACTGGTATGCACATTAGTAACTTTTGATTCNGAAGAGGGATCAATTCCAATAAGACGAATTCCTGCTGAACCATGNGCTGTAGATGCCATTCCAGAAATAATAGTTCTAGAACTAAATGCCTTAATACTTTGATCATTCTTTAGTGAAAACTCAAGAGAATCAAAGTTTTGTANAGTATGNTTTATATCAAAATTCTCATTAAAAGACGGGTGATGAATTTGAATATGGGAAAGATAAGAATTAACTGCACTATCCATTCTTTGATCATTTAAACCCAACATCATAGAAACAGCAAAAAGACCAGAAAAAAGGCCTAAAANCATAGAAANAATNACNGTTAAACTNCTNAGCTTATTTCTCCAAATATTTCTCCATGCTATTTTTATAACTGTTTTCATATTATCTTTTCATGGCTTTAACAGGGTTCAACTTATAAATTGTAATAATAGGATAGATGCAAATAAATAGTGAAATAAAGAATATAATTAAGCCATGGGTAATTGGGATATCGTAAGAGCTCATAAATGGAATAACAGCCTCGAAACCTTGATTTTCCATCATTTCAGCTTGTTCTGCAGGAAATTCTAATGGGTTATTATAAAAATATAGTACTATGGGCCTTGACAACACAACACCAGTAAATACACCAATAGATGTTAAGAAAATAGTTTCATAAACCATAGATATCATTAATTTTATTTTCTTCATTCCTATGGAAACTACCACCCCAAATTCGTATTTTCTTTCTTGNGTCATCATTAGAACTGTTCCGAAAATTCCAAAGGTTATTATCATATATAATATAAAAATCATCACTANACCTCCAGCACTATCGGCTTNAATAACTTGCTCAATTTCTGGCATCATTTCTTGCCATGTCATAATTTCNTATTCCTGTTTAAAATTTTCACTTANAGAAGAAACTATACTTTGTTCATCGCTATATTCTTTCTTATTAATAATTAAATGTGTCATTAAACCTTCGGCTGANAGAAAATCTTGAGCTGTGGGTAGCGACATAAACACACTTACATTATTTAAATTAGGATTCTTCATATCTAAAATTCCACAAACAGGAAAAGCGCCCACCGCTTGCATTCCATGATATCCTTGACCTACAAAAATTAAAGTGTCTCCAACTTTCAAATTGTAGTATTTGGCAATTCCTTTTCCAATATTTANAGAATTGGAATTTTTAGTCAACAGTTCACCATCTAATAATCTTTTATTCCAATCGGTCATTAATTGTTCTTTGTCCGGTTNTATTCCATTAACAAAAACAAATTTTGATAAATCTTTAAAAGAGGATAAACATCCACTTTGAATTCTTATAGTGGTGTGGTCAACCATTTGATTATTTTCAATTTTATCAATTAATGAATCGTCATATTNAAAAGCATTATCTATNGTTTGCTCTTCCCAATAGCCATTTGAATGAATTTGAATATGCCCAGAGTAAGAGCCTACAATATTTTGAATCATATTGTCGTAAACTCCCAATTGCAGAGAACGCATTACAACCGCTAAAAATACAGCAATCACAATAGCTGTAATGGTTATAATACTTCTCTTTTTGTTGCGCCAAATNTTTCGCCAAGCGAGTTTAATTAACATCATCTATTTTAATCTTGACACATATTGTGTTGTAAAATAATTNGAAGGTATATCTTTGTTAAATTCCCAAGAATTGTATTCAATTACTGTTTTATTCCCTTCGTCCTCNAANGGAATNAATTCAATTTTAGAAGGAAGTTTTTTATTACCAAACATTTTAAAATTGTTTCCATTCATTAAATTCACTAGTTCTTCATCTTCATCATAAAACTCCACTTTTAACTGCATATAGTCTGATTGATCTATCCAAACAATTAATTTACCCCAGACTACGGTTGCTTCTTCATTGGGTATTAGTTCTAATTTCCAACACTTCAAACCCTCTACTGTTTCTTCTTCTAAAATTTTATGCGAATAATCTACTACCATAGACGACTGTTTGACTAAATCATCGTTTGTCAAATCTGTTCCCATAAAGCTTTGAGTCATCATGGATGGTGGAAGTTTGATAGTTCTTTCCAAAGAAGGTAAGTAATTCCAAACTTCATTTTTTCTCTTTAAAAAAACAGAACCTTTTTCTTTAGCAGGACTTGTAACCAAAGAAACTGAATAATCAGTTCCAACAGACCAGCTTTTCATAGTCATCGTTTTTTGCCATTTTGGTCTTACTATGGTTATAGTCATTTCAGAATAAGACGATTCTCCTCTTAATTTAGCATCTGCCTTTTCAATAATTTCAAGTGCTGATTGACAATAAGAATTAACGCAGATAAAAAGAGCAATAAGTAATTTAATTTTCATAAGATATTTATTATAATAAGCTAAATAGTAAATTTATCCACCTTTTAATTTCACAACTGCACCTAATTTTTGAAGAAAAGATGCTACTTTATTTTTTTGATCTCCTTGAATATATATTTCTGAATTTTTAAATCCACCTCCAACTCCACAAAGTTGTTTTAATTTTTTAGCCAAATCTTTAGCATCTTCATCATTCCCAATAAAGCCTTCTACCAAGGTTACAGATTTACCTCCTCTATTCTTTCTATCAATAGAAACATATAATTTTTGTAGATTAAAAGGAATGGGTGTTTCATCATCTGAATCGACCTCAAATTCAAAATTAGGATTGGTTGAATAAACTACATTTACACTATTTTTTTTTGACTTTCCCAAACTATTTATTGAATATTAAGACATTATTACTATTTGCATAAAAAGTTTTAAGCTCTGCAACTATGAAATTCTCTACGTAAGATTTCTGAAAATTTTTCAGTGTATCGTTATTCCACTTAATAACGAACACAAAATTAGTGTCTTTTATTCCATCTTTTTCTTTAAAAGACTGACCATAATTCAAAGACTTTATTGCGGGAAAATGGGTTAGAATTCTGGTATTTAATTCATCTAAAGCCTTATTTTCTCTTAAAATACTTTGAAGTTCTGACTTATATATATCTCTTTCTTCAGAAATGGTCATGATCTTTTTGTCATTATCCACCAATATCTTATTTAGTAACTCTTCTTCATCAATGGCCTTTGACTGTAAATTATGAATTTCTAAGTTTACATTTCCCATTTCATAATTAGTAAGTTGTAATTTCCAATTGTTGACCTGTTCATCATTAATATATTTACCACCAATGTTTAATACAATTTCAGAATACTCGTCTCCGTAGTTAAGCTCTTTGGTAAGAACCTCTATCTCCGGATTAATGGAGATTTCACTTTTAATAAAATTATCTGCATTTTGAATAAAAATAGATTCGTGTATAATATGATAAAATTTAAATACACTTGGAATAACAATCAATAATAATACTGTAAATACATAGATCTTAACTTTTCTCTCAATTTTAGGATTTACAAATTTAACTTTGGGGAAACTCAAAAGTCTTAGGACAATAAAAGTAGAAAGGCATATAAATACACTATTTAATAAAAACAAATAAAATGCACCTATAAAATAGGACCAATTACCCACAGCCATTCCATAGCCAACTGTGCAAAGTGGGGGCATTAAAGCAGTAGCAATTGCAACTCCAGGAACTACGGTGATGGTTGTCCCTTTATTCTTAACCGTTGTAGCAATAACTCCCGCCAAACCACCAAAAAAAGCTATTAAAATATCTAAAACATGAGGCTTTGTTCTACTTAAAAGTTCTGAAGTTTCTGATTTTATTGGAGTGATTAAATAGAACAAAAAAGAGGCAAACAAACTAGCTGCTACCATTATTCCAAAACTCTTTAAAGATTGTATTAATACTTTAAAGTCATTAGCTGATAAAGCATAGCCAATACCTCTTATAGGGCCCATTAATGGAGAAATTAACATAGCTCCAATAATTACAGCAGGAGAATTATTAATTAGACCTATAGAAGCAACAACAATAGAGCAGATTAAAATCCAAATATTAATAGCTGAAAACTCAATGTCATTTCGGATATCATTTATGGTTTTTTCCTTGTCAACTCCGTCGTAAATTGAAAATAAATTTTTAAGGAAATTAACTATTGAAACAAAAGCTTGTTTTATTGAAACTTTTTGAACTTCAGATTTAATTGGATCATAGTCAATTTCGTTATTTTCCTCCATAATAATTAATGTTCCTAGTTAAAATTAATCTAAAAAGTTAATTTTTTTTAAAGATTAACAACTTTTCTAATTCAGTTTGCTTTTTTGAGACATGAAAAGTAGTACATAAATTAAATGAATCATATTATTAAAAAGTGGAAACATAATAATAGCAATTCCAGTAAAATATGGCCAGGTTGATTGAAAATCAATATTTATAAAAATATAAGGTGAAAGAAAATAAGCAATTTGAAAAATCCAATAAAATGTCCAACCCAATTTAATTTTTAAATACATCATAGTTACTCCCACCATTGCAAAAATATCAAATGCTATTCTTACCGCATATAGTTTTTTAAGTTGGGAAGCTATATAATTATCAAATCCGAATCCATTATCTGCTAAATTTTCTATTATTATATTTATAATACTCGTGGAATCTTTTAAATTCTCTGATGAATTCAAGAAAAGAAAAAAATAACCTAAGTCTGAAACAAAGCAATATAAAAACCCCATTAAGCTCAATAGACAAAGCCATTTCAAAGAATCAAAATTTTTCATTTTTTGGAAATTTTATATTCAAAATACTGAATATCATTTGGTTTAACTAAATCTAGATCTATAATTTTACCATTTCTATTAATTTTTAAAACCACCTTGTCATTTTCAAAATATTCTAGCCAATTTTCTAAATTATTATGAATATTAAAATTATTAAATGCCAAAATTTGATCATTGAGTGCTAATTTAGAGTTATAAGCAGCACTATTTTCTAATATGTTAGACACCTTTATATCGGATTTAGATGTTGAAATTTTAAAGCCATATTGAGGAATTAATTTTATATTTTTCTTGGTTTCGTATTTCCAACCAAAGACTTCTAAGGCATCTTTCAAATAATTAGTAAAATCCTTATTCCCGTAAACAATATCATTAAATATATTTTCAAAACTTGAATTCGAAATGGACTCTAATTTTTCTTGGTATTCCGTTTTGTTATATTCTGACAATTGATCAGACCCACTGTAAAGCGATCTTAATACATCATGTAAACTGCTTTTATGATTAGTCTCTTTTCTAATTTTTGCGTCGCAAATTAAAGCAATTAATGCCCCTTCGACATATATTGATACTTTTCTACCAGGAATACCTCCCGTATAGCCATCTAGCCATGTATCCCAACTTGATTCAGAAACTGGATAATGATTTCTGCCATCGTTATGAAAATGTCTTTGAAATAATTTTTCTAGTTCTAGAAAATATTGTTCTAAAGAAAAAACACCGCTTTCATAAAGAATACGATCTCCCATATATGTGGTTACTCCTTCTGTAACGTATCCCATGTGAGTATAATTTTCTTTAGAAAAATCATATGGAGACATAGTTTTAGGTCTGATGTTCTTCACATTCCAAACATGGTATAACTCATGGGAAGAAACACCCAATAATTCGTTATAAAGATTTTTAAAAACGTCGTAGGAAGGGCCTAATAAAATTACCGTAGATTTATGATGTTCTACCCCGTGATAAGCCCTGTATGGAGTGATTTGAAATAGAAAAAGAAAATCTTTATGAGGGAATGAATCAAATAATTTAATTTGATATTCGATAAATAACGTAAAATCTTTTAATAATCTTTTCCAGTTAATTTTGATTTCTCCCTGAAAGCAAAAACTGAAATTTATATTACTGATTTTTAAACTATGAAATTGAGCTGAATTACTTGCTATAATTGGAGAATCTGCAAGCTCATCAAAATTTAAAGCGGCTAATTTAAAAGAAGAATTTTTATTTAGAGAACTATAAATAACGTAATTAGAAGGTAAAATAAAATCCAACTCGTAAGGTTCCTGATATTTATCTGGATTATAAAATATACAATTTACCGGATTTATATATAATTGTTCCTCATCTAAATAGGTTGAACCAGCATTTTTTTCTGCAGCATAATAACAATATCTTACGTAAACACAATCGTGCTCTTGGCAATCAATAATCCATAAATCTTTAGTGCTTTTAGAAAATTGTACCAAATTATTTTTTTCTGTAAAAACACTGAAATCTTTAATATTTTTTGCAAAGTTTCCCAATTCATACCTTCCCGGTCTCCAAGAAGGCAATTGTAATTTCAAAATATTTAAATCTTTTGTATTACAAACCACTTCAAATTTTATAAAATGCTTTTCAGGATTTTGGTATTTAATAAAATACTTCATTTATCAAAAATAGAATTATTGATAAATATCTATTGTAAATATCCCTAATAATTATATTTGAAGAGCTTATGAAAGATTACGATGTCGTATTACTGACAGATTCTAGATATGTTAACCCCATTAAATCAAATGATTATATAGAAAATGTACTTAAAGAGGACGAATTACTTCTAAAAGCATTTGATAAACAAAATTTAAAATCAACTAAAAAAGATTGGAATGACCCTAGCTTTGATTGGGAGTCAACTAAAACAGCAATTTTTAGATCTACTTGGGATTATTTTGATCAGTTTCCCATTTTTGAAAATTGGCTTGATCAAGTTCATAAAAAATGTAAATTGATTAATTCATATGGCCAAATTAAATGGAATCTGAATAAAAGGTATTTACAAGATTTAGAAAGTTGGAAAATACCAATTCCTGAAAGTGTCTTTGTACATCAAAATTCTAATTTAATTTTAAAAAAAATTGCAAAAGAAAAAAACTGGAATCATATAGTTATTAAACCTACTATTTCTGGTGCAGCAAGACTTACTTACCAACTTGAAAGTCATGAAATAGATGATTTTCAATTAAAATGGATTGATCTAACGAATCAAGAAGAATTTATTGTCCAAGAATTTCAAAAAAATGTAGTTAAAACCGGGGAGATTGCAATAATACTTTTTGGTGGTAAATATTCACATGCTGTTTTAAAAAAAGCTAAGAAGGGAGACTTTAGAGTTCAAGACGATTTTGGTGGAACAGTTGAAAAAATAAATCCTTCAAAAGACCTTATTACATTAGCTGAAAAAACTATCCAAAAACTTGAGCCAATACCTTTTTATTCTAGGGTTGATTTAATTTTAAATAATGAAAATAGTCCTGTTATAATGGAACTAGAGCTTATAGAGCCTGAATTATGGTTCAGATTTAAGGTTGATGCTGCAAAAAAATTAGGGCTTCTTGTTAAAGAATTTATAAACAATTTGAACAGTTACAGTAATTGAATCAGAGAATTTATAAATTCGCATAAATAATTAAAATAAGATTTATGAATTATGATGTTATTGTTTTGGGAAGCGGTCCTGGTGGATACGTAACTGCTATTAGAGCTTCTCAGTTAGGGCTAAAGACAGCGGTTATCGAAAAAGAATCTTTAGGTGGAGTTTGTTTAAATTGGGGTTGTATTCCAACAAAGGCATTACTTAAAAGCGCTAATGTTTATGAATATATAAATCACTCAGAAGATTATGGAATTAAAATTTCTGGTCACAAAGCAGACTTTACTGCTGTTGTAAAAAGAAGTAGAGATATAGCTGAAAAAATGAGTGGAGGTGTTCAGTTTTTAATGAAGAAAAACAAAATTGACGTTATAATGGGAACCGGGAAAGTACTTCCAGGAAAAGAAATTGAGGTATCTGACAAAAACGGAAAAATAACTAAATATAATGGAAAGCACTTAATAATTGCAACTGGTGCTAGGTCGAGACAATTACCCAATTTAAAACAAGATGGAAAACAAATTATTGGATACAGAGATGCAATGGTTCTTCCTAAAATTCCCAAAAAAATGGTTATTGTAGGATCTGGAGCTATTGGGGTTGAGTTCGCTTATTTTTACAACGCAATGGGAGTAGATATTACTATTGTNGAATATCTTCCAAATATTGTCCCNGTTGAAGATATGGATATTTCTAAGCAATTAGAAAAAACTTTCAAGAAAAAAGGAATGAATATTATGACTAATTCTTCAGTTGAAAAGGTNGAAAAATCTTCTAAAGGTTGTAAAGTATTTGTTAAAACTTCTCAAGGTGAAGAACATATNGACTGTGATATTGTTTTNTCAGCTGTAGGTATTCAACCAAATATTGAAAATATTGGACTNGAAGATACTGGAATAGTNGTTGATGCTGGAAAAATTGTAGTAGANGAATTTTATCAAACCAATATTCCTGGTTATTATGCAATTGGTGATGTGGTNGCNGGTCAAGCATTAGCTCATGTAGCNTCTGCTGAAGGGATAACATGTGTAGAGAAAATAGCAGGTCACCATCCAGAACCTTTAGACTATAACAATATTCCTGGCTGTACTTATTGCAGTCCTGAAATTGCATCTGTTGGAATGACTGAAAAAGCAGCAAATGAAGCAGGTCTTGATATCAAAGTAGGTAAATTCCCATTTTCAGCATCTGGTAAAGCAAGTGCTGCTGGTCATAATGATGGTTTTATTAAACTTATTTTTGACGCTAAATATGGAGAACTATTGGGTGGTCATATGATAGGAGCTAATGTTACTGAAATGATAGCTGAGATAGTAGCGCTAAGAAAATTAGAAACTACAGGTCATGAATTGATTAAAACTATTCATCCTCATCCTACAATGAGTGAGGCAGTAATGGAAGCTGCTGCTGCTGCTTATGATGAAGTAATTCATATGTAATTTTATTGAATTAGGTCCAATAATTCTTCATCAGTTTTGCCAAAAGCATTATCAAGGTAAAGCTGGGCATTTTTACTTAACTGGTGGTTAGGATACAGTTCTATTAATTCTTCAAAAGCTAATCTAGCATTGTTTTTATCCTTGAGAATATTGTCTAAAATTCTAGCTCTGTTATGTAAATAAATGGGGGCATTCTCACTTTTGGGATATTTTCTCTGGGCTTTAAGAAAATATTCAGCCGCATCTTTATACAATTTTGAGGCTTCCGAACCAGTTGCTGCACATTGTAATAAGAATTCATTCTCCTTATTAGTAAATTCTTTATTGAATCTAACATATAAATTAAGAGCAGTATTTTTTATTTTCACACCNAGTTGATATACCAATTTCAAATCTTTGGGATTCGTATTTATTAGTTGTTTATTNATTAATCTTAGCTCTTCCAGTTCTGATTTTGAAGTTGAATTATTTATTATCTCTTTATCATCATTTTTACAAGCTANTACAATAAAAATAACAAGTAAATAAANTAATCTTTTCATTTCTTTAAATTTTGAAATTTCATTTTATAATTTACTTCTACTTTTCCTTTAGAAATATCCTCTAACTTTCTCTTGAGCAATCTTCTTTTTAATGGATTCAAATGATCGGTAAATAGTATTCCTTCAATATGATCGTATTCATGTTGAATAATTCGTGCAGCAATACCATTATAAGATTCCTCTTTTAAATTCCAATTCTCATCGTAATAACTAATTTTGATAGCTGATTTTCGTTCAACTTCTTCTCGTATTCCCGGTATACTTAGACACCCTTCTGAGAAAGACCATAACTCTCCAGATTCTTTTTCAATAATTGGGTTTATAAATACTTTTTTAAAATCCTTTAATGCTAATAGATCATCATCAATTTCTTNACTCTCTTCAGGTTCAGAAAAAGGAGATCCATCAACAATAAAAATTCTTTTACTGATTCCAATTTGAGGTCCTGCAAGACCAACTCCGCTTGCAGCATACATTGTTTCAAACATATCATCAATTAATTTTGCTAAAGGTGTATTCTCATCAAAATCATCACCTTCTTTTCTCAAAACAGGTGCTCCGTAGGATAAAATTGGTAAAATCATGGTNTAAAAATAAAAAGATTTACCATTGAAAATTTAAATGACTAAAATTCAATATCTAAATCAAAAGTTTCTTTTAAATTATGTAAATCAGGGTTTTTCTCTGCCATTTGAAAAAATCGTTCTCTACTACTTAACTGATTTAGTTTGGGGGTTTTAATAGATGTTATAGTTAAATCTAACATGATTTTACCATTTTGGAGTTCGGATCTNAAAAAATCCAAGAGTAATTGACTTACTGTCTGAAATTCAATTTTCTGAACTTCACTATCAATTTCAAATGAAATTAAAAAATCATCTTTTATAATTGGTTTCGATTTGGTTAAAGTAGTAAAAAGACCCATTTTACCTTCTATTTTTCTTAAATCAGCAAAGCTATTCCACTTTNCTTCCAAGTCTTCTTGTGAAAAATGTTTATTAGAAAAATCTTGTTCTTTAGGTTCTTCCATCTTTAAATTAGAATCAGNATTAATTTTCTTTCTAATAGAAGAAATAGAAGCAGTAGCAAATCTTTTATTATTTGCTAAAATAGATTTGGGTCTAATGATTTCGGACTTTACTTCTAAATCGCTATTTTTTGATTCTTGAGAATCTTCAGTTTTAGAAATGGAATTGTCTTTTTTAACGTGAGTTTTAACCTCTTTTTTTAACTCATCAACTTTTTCAGATTCATTAGCTTTATCATCCGAAATTGGTTCTAAAATAGGTGATTTTAAGAAATTAGACTTTTTTTTTTCCGCTCCTAAAGAGCATAATTTCATGATTAATATTTCCACATGTAAACGCTGGTTCTGACTGGTTTTATATTGATAGTCTGCCTCATTGGTTAATGAAAGCAAATCAGTTAAATTATCGTTAGATAATGAAGAGGATTGATTTTTAAACTTATCAATTGTTTCCTGAGTATACTCTAAAATTTTAATAGTTCTTTGATCTTTGGCTATCATTAAGTTTCTAAAATGGGAAGCCAGTCCTCCTATGAATAACCTACCATCAAAACCTTTAGAAGAAATTTCATTATAAAGAATTAGACTGTCGTGAATTAAATTATTTACAATAAAGTCAGTAAATTTAAAATAATACTCGTGATCTAAAATATTTAAATTTTTAACTACTTCTTTGTAAGTTATGTTACCTCCAGTAAAGTTTACCATTAAATCAAAACAGGAAAGAGCATCTCTTAGAGCTCCATCTGCTTTATCTGCTATTATATGTAAAGCTTCCTTTTCTGTTTTGACTCCTTCTGTCTGAGCAATTTTTTCGAGATGTAGAATCATATTTGAAATAGATATTCTATGAAAATCATAAACCTGACATCTAGATAAAATAGTAGGAATTATCTTATGCTTTTCAGTAGTAGCTAAAATAAAAATGGCATGGGGTGGAGGCTCTTCTAAAGTTTTAAGAAAGGCATTAAATGCGCTCTGTGAAAGCATGTGGACCTCGTCTATAATATATACTTTATACTTGCCCTTTTGAGGTGGAATTCTTACCTGGTCATTTAGGTTTCTAATATCATCTACTTGATTGTTAGATGCTGCATCTAATTCGTAGATATTGTATGTAAAATCTTTTAAGTTGGATTCATACTTTAAATTAATTTCTTTGGCAAATAGTCTAGCTGTGGAAGTTTTTCCAACTCCTCTTGGACCACAAAATAGATAGGCTTGAGCTAACTGATTGGATTGTATGGCTTGTTGTAGTGTAGTGGCAATATTTTCCTGACCAATAATGGTATCCCAGCTATTGGGTCTATATTTTAAAGCTGAAACAGTATACTTTTCATTAGTCATATAAACAAATATAAAATAAAATTACAATATAAATATTAACTCAAAATGGCTGAGATAAATATTTCAAACATAAATAAATCTTTTGGATCTACACATGTGATCAAAAATGTTTCTCTAGATATTAAAAGTGAATCTTTCACTGTATTAGTTGGACCAAGCGGATGTGGTAAATCAACAATGTTAAGAATGATTGCTGGCTTAGAGGAGATTAACTCAGGAACAATTTCAATAGATGGACAAGTTGTTAATGATCTTCCGCCAAAAGAAAGAAATATCGCAATGGTCTTTCAATCATATGCTTTGTATCCACACATGACTGTGTTTGATAACATGGCTTTTGGATTAAAGATTGAAAAAAAATCTAAAGAAGAAATTACAGAAAGAGTTATGGAGGCTGCTAAAATTCTTCAAATTGAAGAATACTTAGAGAGAAAACCAAAACAATTGTCAGGAGGACAAAGACAAAGAGTTGCAATTGGTAGAGCCATAACAAGAAAACCAAAAGTATTTTTGTTTGACGAACCTTTGTCTAATTTAGATGCAGCTTTAAGAGTTCAGATGAGAGTAGAATTAGCTAAATTGCATGATCAATTAAATGCAACAATGATTTATGTTACACACGATCAAACAGAAGCAATGACACTTGCAGATGATATAGTTGTATTAGATCAAGGTATTGTTTCTCAAAAAGGATCACCTTTAAAGCTTTACAACGAACCTGAAAATTTATTTGTAGGCGGGTTTATTGGTTCACCAAAGATGAACTTTATTAATTCTAAAGTTATAAGTTCTAATAATTCTGGAACCGAAGTTGAAATTTCAGGACAAGAAAAAATTATTGTTCCAAAAACTTCAGATAAAGTTTCACCTGGTGATAATGTAAAGATTGGTATCAGACCTGAGCATATTTTAATCAATAGTAGTGAAAAATGTTGGGAGAGTAAGGTATTCGTGATTGAAAAATTAGGCTCTTCAACATTTTTATATTTAGAAAAAGAGGGAGAACCTCTAGTAGTCCAAACTGATGGGGCTAGTAAAGTCAATGTTGGAGATAGTCTTAGTTTAGGATTCGATCTAAACAAATGTCATTTATTCGACAGCAATAATTTAGCCTTTAAATAAATGTTTTTTCAAAAAAATTTTTGAAATTGCCCTATTACAGGGATGACATTATTGCATATTTTAAATGTTGGGGCGGAAACACCAAGACAATATTTGATGGCTGGTTCAGTTGTTGTAACTTTACCAATTTTATTTATTTTTGTTTATTTTGAAAAATATTTAGTTAGTGGAT
>NZID01000067.1 GCA_002691605.1 Crocinitomicaceae bacterium | reverse complement strand
AAATATTTACACTTGCTATTGCAGTCCTCATTTTATCTATAACTTGTTTTTCTCAATACACTTATAGTTTAATACCAACACCTGGAAATCCCGGTGGTCTTAACAACGATAACGAATATCCTTTTGGAAGTGGACTAGACCCTTCTTGGACAGTTATTTTAGGTCCTAATCAGTCTACCCCATCTTGGTCNAGTACCGAAACTATACCATTTAATTTTAATTTNAATGGTCTTCCTGTTACTCAATACAAGGTTTCTTCTACTGGTGTTCTAACATTTGAAACAAGTACAATTTTGGTTCCTGGTGCAGGAAATGCTTCATTNCCAGATCCAGCTATTCCAAATAATTCAATTATGGTGTGGGGAATTGAAGGGACTGGGGCTAATGACAANATCTGTACCAAAACTTTTGGCTCACCAGGTAGCCAGCAACATTGGATATTTTTTACTTCTTANACAGCAGGAAGTTGGTCATATTGGTCAATTGTTTTAGAAGAAAGTTCAAATAAGTTCTATATTGTNGATCAAAGACACGGTGCATCAGCTGCTCCATTGGTTACTGCTGGTCTTCAAATTAACTCCTCAAGNGCTTTAATGATTGCNGGATCTCCNCANNTAGGCAATCTTGCAGGTTCTGACCCTTCACCTGCAGATAACAGATACTATGAATTCAATTTCAATACAGCAAGTTGTATAAGTCCTTACAGCTTCGTAACATCNAACAGAACTATAAATTCTGCAGATTTAANCTGGGTAGGATCTCCNACAGCTATNAACTATAACATTGAATTAGGAAATACTGGATTTTCACAAGGTTCAGGAACTTTTTACAGTAATACCAACCCATCCTATTCTTTTACTGGATTAACCCCATCTCAGTTTTATGATGTTTATGTTCAAACAGTATGTGATACAACAGATAGTAGTTCTTGGTCTGGACCAATAACATTTTCAACTTTATGTGTTGAAAACGCACCCTACTTAGAAAATTTTGATAATTCTACAATCCCAGTTTGTTTTGTTCAAGGTGCTAATGATATTTTTGATTGGACTTTGGATGCTAATGGAACTCCATCAACATCAACTGGTCCGTCAGATGATATAACTGGCAGTGGAAATTACATTTACATAGAAGCATCTTCACCAAGAGTTTCGGGTGATAGTGCTATAATTTTTAGNCCCTACATTGACAAGAGTTCTTTAAATAGTGCAAAACTAACGTTCTATTCTCATATGTATGGAGCATCTATAGGAACTCTTAGAATTGAAGCTTCAGATGATGGTGGAAATTCATATTCAACTATATTTTCTAAGTCTGGAGATCAGGGAGATCAATGGAATTATGAAACCGTTTGTTTAGGCACTTTTTCAGATACTGTGATATTTAAAGTAACTGCTTCGGTTGGAGCTGANGGAAGTGGTACCCAATGGTATGGAGACATTGCGATTGATAATTTTGAAATTAGTGAGGGAGTTGCACTTGACGTTGCTGGAATATCCGTAACTACAGANCCTATTTTAGCGATAAATAATGCTCCTTTTATCATTTCAGGAGATTTAAATAATATTGGTTGTAATACCTTAACATCAATGGATATTAATTATTCAATTGACGGTGGAGCTACGGTTACAATGCCCGTAAACAATATAAATTTTTCGACAGGCGACATTTATACATTTAACCATTCTNCTTCATGGAATCCCACATCAAGNGGCACCTATAATGTNGAAATATGGGCTAGTAATTTAAATGGATCCAACGACATGGATCTTTCAAATGACAGAGTAAATANGAATATTATTGTGGCAAGTGCTTTAGCACAAAGACGACCAATTATGGAATCATTTACAAGTTCAACATGCGGACCATGTGTTGCTGGCAATACTAATGTTGCATCTGTTCTTTCGAATTATTCGGATAACCAATATTCAATTCTCAAATATCAAATGTCTTGGCCTGGTGCTGGAGATCCTTACTATACTGATGAAGGAGGAGACAGACGTATTTATTACGGAGTAAATTCCGTTCCAAACTTANTACTTGATGGNAATNCATGGCAGGGTAATTCATCTGCTTTAACAACACAATTAGTGGATGATGCTATTGCAACTCCATCATTTATTAATCTGTCTAGCAATTATAGTATCGGAGGACAAACTATTGACTTTACAGTNGATATAGATCCTCTAGCTGATTTCAGTAACCTNACTCTTTATGCTGCAATTTTTGAGTACATAACTTTTAATAATTATGGAACCAATGGAGAAATTGAATTTAATTATGTGATGAAGAAAATGGTACCTGGCTCTTCTGGATTTGGTATTGCTTCATTACAAGAAGGTAACCAAGTGACTGAAAACTTTTCTTATACTTTCCAAGGAAACTATATCTTGCCGCCTGACGCAAATAATCCTGTGAATCATACAACACAACANACCGTTGAAGATTTTAATAATCTTGGAGTAATAGTTTGGATTCAAGATGACAATTCGAAAGAAATTTTACAATCNACTACGGCNTCGTTTGTTAATAATATTGATGAAAACTTAATAACTTCTAACAATTTTAAGATATTTCCAAATCCTGCATCAGAAATAGCTACAATTGCATACCAAGGATTTGATCATAAAAATGTAGAATTTAAAATTATAAATATGATGGGAGAAGTGGTACTNAGTAAAAGTTTTATATCACCCTCTAGTTCAGGTTATTATAATTTNAATATTTCTCATTTAAGTGATGGAATTTACAACATTATAGTGAGTTCGAATGAGACCTTTTTAACTAAACAAATACAAATTTTAAAGTAATCTTAAGTACTCTTACTGTTTTATAAGCATTGCTACTTTTTTAGTTCCAAATGGAATTTCATCAATTTTTTGAAATTCCATTTTTTTATGAAAATTAAGAGATTGTGTATTTAGTGGAACAGTATTTACTTCACAACATAAGGGAACGGAAATAGCCGAAGAAATTGAATAAATAACTTTGTACAATAAAGTTCCTACCATTTTGTTTTGAAATTTTTCATCAACTGCTACTCTGTCTATATACATAAAAGAATTTCCAAATCTTTTTTTGAAATATTTATAGTTAAGTGATTGGTAATTACTATGACCGTCCATAACTATTGCAAAACCAATAAAATGATTTTGATACCTTACAACAATTATAAATTTTGATGAATGAAATAATTCATTGACATGTTTCAAATCTTTAATTGCTCCAAGTGCAGGAAGATTAACTTGATTTAATTTCAAAATGGATTGAAATAATTTATTGGAAATAGTATCAATATTAGGATAATATAAGTCTGTGAAAAATTTCATCTAAAACACTGGTTTTTAAAATTGAAAAATGGAATTAATTGTTATAATATTTCTAAAAAATCCAACTTTCTTTTAAAAATTACGTATTATTAATAAAACTACGAAATGAAAAATAATATCAGAGTATTTTTTATTATTTCTGTTATACTAACAGGCTCCTGCTCTAAGGAGGGGTGTACGGATCCAATTGCATATAACTACAACAGTGAAGCGAGTAAGGAAGACGGATCATGTGACTACGAAGGTTGCACAGATCCCAATGCAGTAAATTATAATCCTCAAGCTACCATAAGTAATGACTGTGTTTATGACCAGATAGGATCATGGCAATCTTTATCTCAAATAGTTAATGTCAACCTGAATATGTCTCTTTTTGGAATTACCTTACTTGATACTTCTACCACAGAAGTAGTTCACCCTGATTCACTTGATCCAGAGGGATTAGATTTTTTTAATGATGGGAATATGACTGTTCACTACAGAAATGAACCATCTGAAAACGGAACCTGGGTTAGAACAGGTGATGATTTATCGATGAACCTTCAAGACACCTCATTGATTTTTAGTATAGATTCGATTAATGGTACATTTATAAGATTATATTCGTCTCAGTCAGAGTCAAATACTGACCCAACTACTGGAGCTAGTATAAATTACAACTATGATATAACTTGGGACTTAAGAAGAAACTAACTTTTTTCTAATATTTGAATCAAAATGAAAACATTATTTAAAATTACATTTATATTATTTTCAGCTATAATATTATCTTCTTGTGGTAAAGATGGATGTACTGATCCAAGTGCAACTAATTATAATCCTGATGCTAAAAATGATGACAACAGTTGCATTATTCTAGGTTGTTCTGATCCTAATGCACTAAATTATAATCCCAATGTAACAGACAATAATGGAACTTGTATTTACTCTAATTCTTTTTTGTTAAATGGTGACTGGAACATCGTAACCTTAGAATATGAAACTCAAATTGATATACCAATTTTGGGTTCTCAAACTATTTCTGGAAATGCTACCAACGCAGGGGTTTGGTCTTTTCAATATCCCGAATACACTTGTTCAAACACCTTGAATTTTGTCACTGAAGGAATTGATATTTTTGGTCAAACACTTCCTGGATTTCCAATTGATATAACTAGTGAAGGAACCTGGGAACTTACTAATGATGACAATAATATAATTATTACTGACCAAAGCACTACTTTATCATCAAATTATCAAATCTTATCAGTTCAAGAAAATATTTGCTTTTTAAGTGGTACCATTCCATTTGTATTTGACACACTAGGACTTACAATTAATTCTGAAATTGATGTAGAATTGCAACTTAATAAATAATTAAGGTTTTTTATTATATAAACTCACTCTGTCAATAACTAATTTTTGAGGAAAATTGGTAGTATCAACTCCATATTTACCTCCCCAGTCACCTCCAACAGCTTGATTTATTATCAGGTGAAATTTCTTATCAAATGGCCATTGTTCATCCCTATCAGTTGATTTTCTTTTTATAGTATTATAAAGATTAGAATCTACATACCATTCCAATATAGAGTCTGTCCAATTTAAAGAATAGGTATGAAAATCTTGGTGGGCTGTACTTATAACGATACTGTCTGACTTTTGGGTATTTATTGTATGATTATATGCTTTAGTATGAATGGTTCCTAGTATTTTACAAGAGTCATATCCCACGTTTTCCATAACATCAATTTCACCATCTAATGGCCAATTTAAGGATCTATCTAACGTTGGAAGCATCCAAATTGCAGGCCAAGTGCCAACAGCATTGGGTAATTTTGCTACAACTTCTAAATATCCTTTTTGAAAATCAACTTTATTTTTAGTTGTAATTTTTGCTGAACTAAAAGATTTAGAAATAGAATCATACATTGCTGTTAAAATTAATTGACCATTTTCAACTTTTACATTTAAGGGATCACTGGTATAATATTGCAATTCATGATTACCAAATCCGCATAGTTCTGGACATCCATTTCCAGAATAAATATTCCAATAATTAGTATCCAGAAACTCGTTTTCAAAATTTTCTTCCCAAATTAAATTTGATTTAGATTTTTTGAATTTTGATTCGCTACAAGAACTTACTAAAAAC
This sequence comes from Crocinitomicaceae bacterium, assembly GCA_002691605.1. GTDB lineage: Bacteria > Bacteroidota > Bacteroidia > Flavobacteriales_D > Parvicellaceae > MED-G20. The sequence goes on along the minus strand of NZID01000067.1, from coordinate 5,973 downwards.
CAAACGATTATAAAAATGTATTTATTCATTTTGATTTTTCAAAGAAAAATTGAATGAACTTAAGTCTTTTGAATTTGGACCTATGTGAATTTTAAAATCTCCACTTTCAAGAANATTTTCATTATTCTCATTATAAAANGATAAATCTGTAACTGGAATTTTAAAGGCTACTTCTTTTGTTTTACCTGATTCNATAAAAACCTTACTAAAAGCCCTTAATCTNTTATTATCTGGTGTAATTGAAGCATATAAATCNGATGTATAAACTTGGACCACTTCATTTCCATCCATAGANCCTGCATTTTCAACGGTTACNGAAATATTGATTGTATCGTTAAAATTTAATGTGTCTTTNTNTAATTTATGATTTTTATACTCGTAATTCGTATAGCTAATTCCATAACCAAACTCATACAAGTTATTTAGTTCACCAACATAATTATANGCTCCCTGATTATTATTTTGAATTTCTGAAGGCTTGTAATAATAAGTAGATAGAGAATTAGGAAAAGCTGGATACGTGTAAGGAAGTTTTCCAGAGGGATTTACTTTTCCAGAAATCACATCAGCTAATGCAGAACCACCTAAATTTCCGGGTAAATATATGTTGAGAATTGCAGACATATTTGGTTCAATTTCAGAAATAAGTCTTGGTCTTCCAATATTGAGAACTAAAATGATTGGTTTTCCNCATTTACTTAANGCATTGGCTAATTTTAACTGTAATTTATGTAGGTTCAAATCATTTAAATCTCCTGGTTTTTCTGTATAGGAATTCTCTCCTAGGCANAGGAGAATATAGTCATGTGATTTTGCTGAATTGACAACTGATTGAATGTCATTTTCAATCATTTCATAAAAGGAACCCCCTTTTTTATAGGAAACTCCAGGTAAATAGGTAACATTTTCTTCTCCATAAATATTTGATAATGAACCAAAAATAGTTTGGTAAGATTTTGGAGATAAATGATCACTTATTAATAAACGATCCGACTCTATTGCATTATTTGCTTTATTTATCAAATGAGCTGGAATACCTTTAACATACATGTCCGTATACTTTCCTTGCCAATTGTAAGTCCATGCTCCATTTAGAGATTGCATATTATTACCATTTGGTCCAGTAACTAAAATTTTAGCCCCTTTTTTCAATGGTAGAATAGAATTACTATTCTTAAGCAGTGTTACCGATTCTGAAGCAGCATCGTATGCAAGTTGATTAGANTCTTCGCTCCCAAACTTAGGATAATCTTTAAAATCAGTAACAGGATTATTGAATAAATCTAATTCTATTTTCAATCTTAAAATTTTTCTTGTAGCATCGTCTATTCTTGACATTTTTACTTCACCATTCTGAACTAAAGTATCTAATAAATTAATAAACTCTTCATATTCATATGGAACCATTGACATATCAATTCCTGCATTAATAGCCATTTTAATTGCTTCTTTTCTATTTTTAGCCACTTTGTCTCTATCGCAAAGTTTATTAATATCTTCCCAATCTGTTANAATAACCCCTTCAAAACCTAATTCATTTCTNAGAATATCAGTNAGCATTTTATAGCTTGAATGAACGGGAATTCCATTGATTAATCCTGAATTAATCATTACAGTTTTGGCGCCTGCATCAATAGCAGCTTTAAATGATTTTATATGATATTCGTATAAAACATGATCAGGAATATAAGCTGGAGTTCTGTCCTTTCCACTTANAGTAGCTTGGTAACCTGTAAAATGCTTCATACAGGCAGCTAATTTTGTTGGATTAGCAATATTATTATTTTCACCTTGATATCCTCTTATGATTGCTTTACCAAATTCCGATGCTAAAAAAGGGTCTTCTCCAAAAGTTTCAAACTGCCGTGGAAAACGAGGATCAATTCCTAAATCTAGTACAGGAGAAAAGTTCCAAGGAATTCCAGATGCTCTTGTTTCGTATGCACAAACATATCCCATATTATATGCGTGTTTTGTATTCCAAGTTGCTGCAGTGGTAATTTGTTGAGGAAACATAGTAGCACCGTCGGTATACGTAGCACCGTGAATAGCATCGATTCCATAAATAATTGGTATTTTGATATTAGTACTATCCATAGCAAATTTTTGAATATTTGAAATATTTTCAAACCATACTTTAGGTGTTTGCGCTAAATTGTTGATGGTATTTAAAACAGAGCCAACATGATAGTCAACTATAGCTTTTTTAGCCTTAAAAGGATCTATTTCCATGCTGTCATTAGAAGACCATTTATTAGGTCCTTTTGCAATAACAGTGAGATTAATTTGAGTCATTTGACCAATTTTTTCTCTTAAGGTCATTTTAGACAAAAGTGAATCTATTTTNTTATCTATTAAATTGGTTTCATTATTTACAGANGNNTNATCNNANGAACAAGCTGNAAAAAGAACAACTATAGAAATGTAANAAATTATTTTAATATTTTTCATTATTGTAAAATTATTGAAAGACTCTGACGTAATCCACTATCATAGTCTGAGGAAAAATAGTTGAAGCATTTGGGTTTCCAGGCCAATTCCCTCCAACTGCAACATTAAATATAAAAAAGAAGTTATTATGGAATGCACTTAAATTATTAATATCAATCACATGATATTGAATATCNTCTCTAAGCCACTTAATTGAACTAGGAGTCCATATAATGGAGAAAACATGAAATTCGTCAGCAAACCTTCCAGAAGTTAAAGTATTATGGCCACCATATAGTGCATGGCCATTATCTTCCCAATGGACGGTTCCATGAACTGTTCTATCGTTCCAACCATTTCCTCCTATCATTTCCATTATATCAATTTCACCACAACTAGGCCANCCAGTAGAAGAAAAATTTTCTCCTAACATCCATAGAGCTGGCCAAAGCCCTTGTCCAAAAGGAAGTTTAGCTCTAATATCAATTCTTCCATAGGTGTGAAAGATATTTCCCTGTGTTTTTATTCTAGAAGAAGTATAATTTTTTCCTCCAAAATTCTCTTGTTTAGCCGTAATAATCAAATATCCATTTTCTAAAGAAGTGTTTTGTTCTCTGTAATACTGTAATTCATTATTTCCCCAGCCCCAGTTTCCATTTCCTATTTCTTGAGTCCAGTCTGATGAAAGAGATGATCCATTGAACTCNTCGTTCCAGNTAAGGGTATAATTTGGATAATTTAATGGAGTTGAGTAACCCGTATCATTTACTCCACCAGAACTAAAAGTAATAGTAACACTATCTATTACNTCAATATATTGGGATTGAGATAAATTGGCTCTTATTTTTATAGCATAGGTTCCCGATGAAAAATACGAATAACTCGCTTGTCCATTTACAGAAAAAACTATTATAGAATCATTACCATTCATAAAAATAAATGTGAAGAAATTTTCATTCATAGCTGTTGCTGATACTTCCACTANAGCACTATTTGGAGAATTAGTAATAGTGTAGTTTAAATTGGTAGGCAAATTAANATAATAGCAAGAACCATTATCTTTTTTAGCATCTGGATTGTAATTTTCAGCCGTTGGATCTGTACACCCTTTTTGACAACTATCTAANACAGANGNAAATAGAANTAAAATAGAAAAAAATANTNTTTTTTTCATNTTGTAAATATTATGGGCAAGTNGTTATAAATCCATCNGGAACATATCTTGCGAACCATCCTAANGTTCCATCATGATGCCCATATTTAACAATCATTGATGTATCGTCTAACTGCATAATTTCAAATTCACTGACTCCAGAATAAAATCCCATAGGTGCACCATTAGAGAGAGTAAGAATAGAATCTGTAGATAAATCCCAACTTTCATTAATCATATCATCAAAAGGAGCTGTCCAATCGTATAAATTCTCAAAAGCTCCAGGAAAATTGGGTCCTAAAGTATTGTGAACGTAAATACTTCCATTAGTTTCTAGATCATAACGAAAACCAACTAAATGAAAAGTAAATCTATCGTCGTAAAGACCTACGCCTGGTTTAGAATTAGCTGTAGCATGCCACCAATCTGGTGTGTAACCTTCTGGAGGGCCAACTCCAAAGTGATAGTCACAAGCAGAATCAATATGCCAAGTTCTGTAACCTGGACCATTAATACCACCTGTTAACAAAAGATGTAGTGGATTATCAAATAAACTAATATCATTAGAATCAATTGTAATTGGTTGTGAACTTGATGCATCACCTTCTGAATTAAAAATTGAAAGAGTAACTGTAAAATTTCCAGCAAATGGATATTCTGCAGTATCTATTGTTCCACTTCCAGATGTTCCATTTCCAAAGTCCCAAGAACATTCAACATTTGGATTATTAGCAGTAAAAACAACTACATTAGGATTACTAGTTGGACTAAATGAAAAAGAAGCCTGAGCTTCACTTAAACCAAAGAAACATGTCCCATCATCTTTGGTTGCAGAAGGATCAAAATTGTGAGCATTAGGATCAGTACACCCTTTTTTACCACAACTTGCTGCAAATAATAAAGGGATTATCAATAATGTAACTTTTATATTTCTTGAAATCATATTTATAATCTTAATAACCTGGATTTTGTGACCAATTTCCTCCTGCTAAATCAATTTCATCTTGAGGAATTGGAAATAATTCGTGTTTACCAACAATAAAACCACCTATTTCTGTAGAAGCTTTTCCTGTTCTAACCAAATCAAAAAACCTGTGACCTTCGCAAGAAAGCTCAGATCTTCTTTCGGTTAAAATATCATTGTAAAGAGTTGTTCCAGAAGAGGTTTTTTCAAATAAACCTACTCTTGTTCTAACTTGATTTAAAAAATTTAATGCAATAGTATCTTCTCCTAATTGATTATTAGCTTCTGCAGCCATTAACAAAATATCGGCATATCTAATTACTCTATAATTAACCCCACTAGTAAGGTCATTGTCAGGGATACCATTAAGCATTTCTTCCCTAGATTTAATATACTTATTATTGTAGAAACCTGTATGTCCCCCAGCTCCAATTCCTATAGCGTCAGCCGGAAGTCCTTGAGAAGTTAAAAACGAATTTATATCTAAACAGGTAGCTTCTCTTCTAGGATCTTGATATTCAAAGAAGTCATATAAATTCTGAGTTGGTAAATTGTAACTATTTCCATCACCATAAACTTCTCCATCATACTGTCTAATTCCTTGATATCCTGGCGTTAAATTTCCCTCTAAACAAATTAAACAACCATAACTTCCACCTTCTTGATCAGAATATTCTACATCAAAAACAGTTTCGCTATTATTTTCATTTTCTTTTAAAAATAAAGTACTGTAATCTGTTGCTAGAGAATAATAACCAGAATTAATTATACTACTGAAAGTTTGTCTTGCTTGTTCCCACTTTTGCTGATATATATACACCTTACCTAAGAGACCAAGAGCAGCACCTTTATCTACCCTGCCTTTAATACCAGAATGACTAGATTCTGATTTAAATGACAATACAGAAATTGCTTCGTTTAAATCTTTTTCTATTTGCGCATAAACTTCAACAGACGGAGTTCTATCTAAATTTTGAATTTGTTGAACTCCAAGTCTTTCATCTACAATAAGTGGAATATCACCAAAAAACTTTACTAATTCAAAATAATAAAAGGCTCTTAAAAACTTAGCTTCAGCCATAATAACGGCTTTTGAAGGAAACGTGATTTCATTTTCTTTGGGTTCTAATAAAAAATTACATCTTGATATTCCACAATAATTGAATCTCATTACACTTCTTAACTCATTATTTACTGCTCCATGAGACATATTATCAATTTGATGTAGTCCTTCTGTATCGGTAACACTCTCACCACCAGCAATACAATTATCAGACGCTATGTCTCCAACCCAATAAGAAACAAACATGCCTTGTAACAAATCATAAGCTCCTGTTAAAGCTCTCAAATAGTCTTCTTCATTGAGAAAAAAGTTTTCTGCGTCTTGAGTGTAAGGAGGATTTATATCTAAAAACTTACTACATCC
>NZID01000066.1 GCA_002691605.1 Crocinitomicaceae bacterium | reverse complement strand
AAATTATTGCAATAAAGTAATTAATGAGGGAGGATTTTCTTTAGACGATAGTTATTCCGAAATCTTTATGGCAGATAATAATACTTCTCCAGAAATTATTTTTCCTATTTGTTTCGATGGTCAATATACTCAAACGTGGGGAGGAACTACTTTTTTAATATGTGCTGCTTTGGGTAGTACCATGGATGCAAGTGAGTACGGTATGAACAATGGGTGGAACGGATTAAGAGCTACCCCTACATTTGTGAATACATTTACTGATTCCACTTTAGATTCCAGATGGAAATTCCATACATCAGGTGAAAAAATTATTTCTGGTGACACAGTTACGATATATCAAGATATTAATATTGGAGAAGTTCTTACAAACTGTCCAGACACAAGTGGATATTTGATAGGAAAGTTTAGTAATATTGACCAAATGGGAAATCCTGGTTCACATGTGTCATTAACTCATTCTGATACAGACTTTCCTATGTTTAGACTGGCAGATGTATATCTTATGTTAGCGGAAGCTTCTTTACAAACTGGAGACGGTGGTACAGCTTTGACTTANATGAATATGATNAGAGAAAGAGCATATCAATCGTCATCCTATAATTTCTCAAATGTTACTTTAAATGANGTTTTAGAAGAAAGAAGTAAGGAATTGTATTGGGAATGCACTAGAAGAACAGACTTAATTAGACATAATAAATATACTAATAGTGATATGTTGTGGGCATTTAAAGGNGGTGAAACCAANGGNGCNGCNGTTGAAGACTTTAGANCTATTTATCCNTTACCGACCTATGATATAGTTAATAATCCTAACTTAAATCAAAATGTGGGTTATTAGTAGATACATCATAATTATAAGTTTTTTTTTTCAATAGTTTCAGTATTTTCACAGAATCTATCTACTTCTAAGCAAGTTACTCTGCAAGNATTTTGGTGGGATTATTTTAATTCTAATTATAGTTATNGATATTCTGATTATTTAGTAGACTTAGCTCCAAGATTAAGGGCTATTGGAATTGATGCTATTTGGATACCTCCATCAGTTAAAAATAAACAAATTGTAGATATGGGTTACGCTCCATTCGATCATTACGATTTAGGTGACAAATATCAAAAAGGTTTTTTAAAAACAAAATTAGGTGATAAAGATCAACTATTGAGAATGGTAGCGGTTATGAAAGCAAATGGAATTGATGTCATCCAAGATATTGTACTGAATCATATTACTGGNGCGGGAAGCCAAAATGGATCTGGAGGTCAAGATCCTATGGCTATTGATGACGGTTCAACTAATAAGTATAAAAACTTTAGATATGCATGTTATGATTCCCCATCATCTTTGGAAACAGCTTCAAATTACTTATCCCGAAAAGGNAGATTTCCAAAAAATTGGCATAATTTTTATCCAAATAATCAATATTTATGTTGTACGAATGAAATTAATTCTCCTTACTGGGGTCCAGATATTTCTTATGAATCTACTTCATTTGGTTTAAGTTCAAATGCAATTTATAACCCTAACCAAACTTCAGATTATATGAGAAATGGAATGCGTGATTGGTTATTGTGGTACAAAAAACAACTTGGGTTTTCAGGTGTTAGAATGGATGCCATAAAACATTTTCCAACATACATTGCCGAGGATTATTTATGGAATTTACAATATGGCAACGGATGGGCAAATGGAACTGGTGATATGTATGCCGTAGGAGAGTGGGTAGGTGGANCNACAGAGTTAGACCAATGGTGTAATGATGTTCAAAATAGAGCCGGTACTTTCGATTTTTCATTAAGAAATGCATTAACCGGAATTGTTCAAGGTCAAGGAAATTTTGACTTAGGAAGTGTGCCCAATTATCAGCAATCNAATAGGCTTCGAACTGTACCCTTCGTAAACAATCATGATACATTTAGACCAATATTAAGTTCTGACGGAAATTATACAGGATGGAATTACTCTCAACAATTAGGTCCTCAAATAGAACCAAACGACCCTAGATTAAGTGTAGTTTATGCGATTTCATTTGCTTTAGATGGTTCTCCAATGGTATTTTTTGAAGATTTATTTGATATAGGCTATAATAGTAATAGATACGGTCATGATCCTAAGGATACTAATCAACTTCCTATGAGATCNGATATNGTAAATATTATATGGTGCCACCAAAATNTAGATTTTAAAGATGGAGCCTATCTTGTTAGATGGCAAGAAAATGATGCTCTNGTAATTGAAAGNGACACTAAAGCCATAATTGCGGTAAACGATAATTGGGACAATTGGAAAAGCATAAATGGAGTTCAAACAAATTGGTCAGATGGAACAGTTTTAAAAGATTATTCCGGTGCTCATTCCAATACTATCACAGTATATGGTGGAGGAAAAATTGACATAACTATTCCACCATGNGATGGATCAGCTCCAAATGGAAGAAAGGGATATGCTATTTGGGGACCTAGTGGAATTATATCAAATTATATAAATCCTTCTGAGTCAATTACTCAAGAATGGGAGATGGCTGATGATCTTGGTGACAGTCATTTAGCTTCGTTGCAACAAGGTGGTAAATTGCCAACTAATAGTACAGAGTGTCGAATCGTTGGTAAAATTCATGCTTCTAGCCAAGAAAATATTTCTNTAGAATTATATCCGTTATTTAATAATTTATCAATTGATATTTTATTATTAGATANTAACTGTANTNTNATAGATTCTGTTTCGGGGACTGGAACCATCATTCATGATTTTATAATTTCTGGAGAGGATATTTATACGATAAAAATAAGAAATAGTACAGATGGTCAATTAGGACAAAAATGTTGGGTAAAAATCACCTATCAAGCTCCTGAAACTCCAGATTTAACCATTCCAAAAAATATATGTACTTGTAATACTTTTAATACTTCTATTTTAGAGAATAATTCTCAATTTAACATTTATCCTAATCCGGTATACAATTATCTATTTATTANTTCATTTGATAATTCACTTTTTGAAAAATATATTATTTTTGATATGCAGGGAAAAAAGATTAAAAGTGGAATATTTAATGCTGAGTCTATTTATACTGGAGATTTAAGCCAAGGTATGTATATGATAAAATACCAACAAGAAATTAAAAAATTTGTAAAAAAATAAATTCTTAAAAGATACCTTATGAAAAAATCTAACCAACTGCTTATATTATTCACTGTTTTTTTTCTTTTTTTATCTAGCTGTTCAGAAAAAGATATTTTAAAATCTACAGTTGTAAATTTTAAAAGTAATATTGCCATACATTATCCTCCAAATTATAACCCAAAAGCACATAGTCCATCTTTTGCTATAATTAATGAACCTAATGAATTATTAAATAAATCTGATTCTAATAAAGTAAATGTTATTTTTTCCAATATAGAGGATNGGGAACTTGCTCAAGTTATTATTGGAGAAAATGTTGATTTATATGGAACTGGTGAAGTAATGGGTGATTTGATTAGAAATGGAAAGAATNTAAAATTGTGGAATACTGATAATTATTCTTANGGAAAAGACCATGGTCAGAGATTGTATCAATCACATCCTTGGGTACTTGGTGTAAGAGAAGATGGAACTAGTTTTGGAGTGATTGCAGACAATACTTGGAAAATGGAAATTTCTCTTGGAGAAAGAATCTCCTTTTTTTCTGAAGGTCCTGCATTTAGAGTAATTGTTATTGAAAAGGAATCACCTCAAGAAGTAATGAAAGAGCTTGGTAATTTAACTGGAACAATAGATCTTCCTCCTTTATGGAGTTTAGGTTTCCATCAATGTAGATATTCTTACTATCCAGATTCAAGAGTTAAATCTATAGCAGACACTATGAGAATAAAAAACATTCCATGTGATGTGATATGGATGGATATAGATTATATGCAAGATTTTAGAATATTCACATTTGATTCTACTAATTTTCCTGATCCTAAAGAGACTAATGATTATTTACATAAAAATAATTTTAAATCTGTTTGGATGATAGATCCCGGTATAAAGGCTGAAAAGGGATATTTTGTTTTTGATTCTGGAGATTCTTTAGATGCCTGGGTTAAAACTAAAAATGATACTGTCTTTGTTGGAAAGGTCTGGCCTGGCGATTGTGTTTTNCCAGACTTTACTCAAAATAAAGTAACTAAATGGTGGGGNNCTTTATANAAAGATTTTATGANAACAGGNGTGGATGGAGTTTGGAATGACATGAATGAACCTGCAGTATTTGAAACTTCNGATTGGACNATGGGNGATAGTAATAGACATAAGGGAGGTAAAGATTTTCCAAACGATATACATTTAAGATATCATAACGTTTATGGGATGATGATGGTTGAAGCTTCAAGAAATGGAATCCAAAAAGTAAATCCTAAAAAAAGACCATTTGTATTAACCCGATCTAATTTTTTAGGCGGACACCGTTTTGCAGCAACTTGGACAGGTGATAATAATTCTTCTATGGATCATCTGAAGCAGTCAATTCCAATGAGTTTAAATTTGAGTTTATCTGGACAACCATTTAATGGCCCTGATATTGGAGGATTTGCAGGAAATTCTACNTCAGAATTATATGCTCATTGGATAGCAGTTGGAGCTTTTTATCCATTTTCTAGAGCCCANGCAACAAAAGGGTCTATTAATCAAGAACCATGGTCTTTTGGGAANGAAGTAGAACAAGTATCTAAAGAGGCTTTAATGAGGCGATACAGATTATTACCTTATTTATACACGCTTTTCTGGGAGAGTTCAAATACAGGAATGCCTGTAATGAGACCGCTTTTTTTTCATGATCCTAAGGCGAATTATTTAAGAAAAGAACAAGGTAATTTTTTAATTGGAAGTGATTTATTAGTTGTCCCAAAATGGAATAAGGAAGGAAGTATTCCATCTGGAAATTGGCGAAATATTTCAATTAACGGTGAAAATAGTTTAAACCATAAATATCATCCTGATTTAAAAATCAGACCTGGAGCAATTATACCAATTTGCAGTCCTATTGAAAGTACTTCAGAGCTTTCATTAGATACCCTTACACTCTTAATATCATTAGATAGCAACTCTAAAGCAAANGGAGTATTATATGTAGACTCTGGNGAAGGCTATGAATACCAAAATGGAGAATTTTCACTAGTAGAATTTAATGCAGAGAAAATTAATAGTCAAATAAATATTATTATTTCCAACATCGATGGGGAGCCATTATCAGAAAATACTTTTCTGGATATTCAAATTATCAATGANGATAATATTGTAAAGTCATTCTTTAATATNAGNGAAAAACTNATNATTCCCGATTAATTTTTTTAAATTTTNAGGANAATGTATCTTGTAAAAATAGCTAAATCTCATATTGAAGTTTAATATTTTGTATTTTTGACCTAAATACTAAGTGTATACTAAACAATAAGTGTATATTTGTTTAAATGATTAGTGAAAAAAGTATCACTCTCTTAAAGAATTTTGATTTAGTAATTTCTGGATTAATTAGAGATTTGCCTTTTAGAAAATTTTTTCCTTCACTATATCACATATTAAAAGTGGGACAAACCAAACCTAAAAGTAGGATAGCAGTTTCATGGGACTCGATTGCTTCAATTTCAGACAATTGTATATCATCTAATAGTAAAATTTTCCAGCTCTTATGACTTGAGGTATAAATATGATCAAACAATTTAATAATTTATTTAGCCAAGATACTTTTTGTCCTACTTGGGGGATTAATGAATTTAACTATAAAGAATTTCTATCTTTATCCAATGTGTTATGTGTAGGTGGTTCTTGGGTTGTTAAAACAAATAAAAAAATATGATTTTAATTGCAGAAAGTGGATCAACAAAGACTGATTGGGTACTTGTTAACGATCAAAACGAGATTACAATGTTTAAATCAATGGGGTTTAATCCTTTTTTCCATTCTAGTGAATTTATTGCTGAAAAAATAAAAGAAAATGTAGAATTTTATCACGCCTCTAAAAATGTTGAAAGATTGTATTTTTATGGTGCTGGATGTTCAAGTAATGAAATGAACCAAATAGTTAAATCAGGCTTGTCTTTAGTTTATCCCAATTCATTAATTACTGTTGATCATGACTTACTAGCATGTGCATTATCTACCTATAAAGGAGAGCCAGCAATTTCGTGCATTTTGGGAACGGGTTCTAATTCATGTTATTATGATGGTCAAACATTGAGGGAAGAAGTTCCTGCAATTGCTTATGTTCTTGGAGATGAAGGTTCAGGTTCGTATTATGGTAAGAAGTTAATAAGAGATTATCTTTATAATCAATTACCTTCGTCTATCAAAGAAGACTTTGAAGATCAATTTGGCTCTTCAAAATCAGAAATTTTTGAAAACGTATACATGAAACCACATGCAAATGTATACTTGGCTTCTTTTATGAAGTTTCTTAATAGACATTATCACCACAAATACGTCATTGATATGATTCAAAATGGAATGAATGAATTTATAAAGATTCATGTGTGCTGTTACCCAGAACATAAGTCTGTTAAAACTCATTTTATAGGTTCAATAAGTAAGATTTTTGAAAGGGAATTAAAATCAGCCGCTGAAAATAATGGAGTAATCCTTGGAGATATTATTCAAAAACCAGTAGATAACTTGGTCAATTACCATTTAAATTATATTAAGGTATAAATATTTAGTTACCCGTATTTACGAAAAGAGCCAGTTGAAATCTATTTAAATTTAAATTTCCTGATCTATGTCTTAGGTATCCACCTTGGATATTCAAAGCTTGATTTATTTGAAATCCTAGTGCACCGAACAATCTATTTTGGTCGAAAGGATTATTTGAAATATTTAGAAAAATTTCATCATACAGTGAAATAAAAATGGGGAAGTCTTTCTTTTTTGAAATAGGTAACTTAACTGAGAGCATATATCTAGCCCTATTTTTATAAGTGGTATTTACTCCTAATTTAACCCACCTCTGTTCCAATCTATATCTATGCCTAATTTTAACATTTCCAACACTATTTCTTAAAATAAACTGTTCCCAAATTCTATTTTCAGTTTCTAAATTATCATTCCAACCTTGATCAAATTCTTTTTGAGTGGGAATAAAAGCGTATCCAGCAGTAACTACTGTTTGATTGTTGATATGATAATTAATACCCACCCTTGGAAGAAGTTGGTTAAAATTAGATAGTAATTCGTAATTCCTTAGCTGAGTTTCATAGTGCAAACTAATTTCTTCATTAAATCGATGGGTTCCAAAATACATTAACCAATTTCCAAGCGTTGAATCTGGAGAACTTTGAGCAGGTAAATAATTAAATACAAGAATTATTAAAATGGGTAGAATTGATTTTTTCATAGTTAATTATACCATTTCCCCTTTATCATAGTCTTAAAAATACAATTTTCCCCAAATGAATAAGGTAAATATGCATAAGATTCAATCGGGTTAGTTAAAATTAAATTAGCTTTTTTACCCTTTGTTATGGATCCTGTTCTATCTGCAATCTCCATAGCATATGCTCCGTTAATAGTACTTGCATTAATGGTAGCCTCTGGTAAAAGCCCCATCTTTATACAGCCAAGTGAATTAACAAAGTTCATATTACCATTGGGAGATGAACCTGGGTTAAAATCACTTGCTAATGCAAAAGGAATATTTTTCTCAATTAATGATTTACCAGATGCAAATGGTATATTAATAAAAAATGAACAGGAGGGAAGTAGAGTTGCAATAGTTGAGGATTTTGCTAATGCTTTATAATCATCTTCCGTCATTACTTCTAAATGGTCTACAGAAATTGCTCCATACTCAATGGCTTTTCTAATTCCTCCTATAGAAGTGAACTGATTTACATGTACTTTAGGTTTTAGATTATATTTACAACCTGCCTCAAGTATTTTATCTAATTCTTTTACAGAAAAATAATTGGTTTCACAAAATACATCGATATAATCGGCTAAGTTTTCTTTGTGAATATTAGGAAGCATTTCATTTATTAGTAAATCAATGTATCCTTTTCTGTTGTTTATATAATTTAATGGGATCGCATGAGCACCTAAGAAAGTAGATTTAATATCAATATTAAAGTTTTCTTTTAATTTTTGAATAGTTCTTAAAATTTTCAACTCAACCTCTAAGCTTAATCCATATCCACTCTTTATTTCAATTCCTCCAGTTCCTAACTTTACTAAATTAGAAAGTTTCTTAAATGATTCTTCAAAAAGTTGACGCTGATCAATATTTTCCAAGTGTTTGGCAGAGTTTAATATTCCACCTCCTCTTCGAGCAATTTCTTGGTAAGAAAGTCCATTTATTTTATCAATGAACTCTTTTTCTCTACTTTTAGCAAAAACTAAATGGGTGTGAGAGTCATTCCAACACGGAAGTACAATTCCCTGGTTAGCATCAAAAATATTATTGGAATTAGAAAAATTAAAATTACTCATAATTCCAAAATCACTTATTAATCCATCTTTTACAGTTAGATAAGCATTTTCTAGAACAGATAATTCATTCATTTCAACTCCCTTTTTTAAAAGTTGGTTGTCAGAAATAATTCCAGCTAATTGTTTAATATTTATTATAGTTAAGTTAGAATTATCCATTATTAATAGAATTTAGACTCCGTGCCTTTGGTTTTTCTCTAAAATATAATTTTATTTTTCTCCAAATAGAATTCAAAATTTTTGAATTTCTATATTTTTCAAGCATGAATTCACTTTCCCAATGACTACAGATACAAAAATATTTTTTTCTAAAAATTCTTGTAAAAGTTCCACGTAAATACAACCTTGAATAGTTGATAATTTTAGATATAGAATAATTAAATACCATTTTGAACTCTTCTACATTATCTTTTTTTTATTGATTATTTTTATAATCCTTACAATCATTTTTCTTTAAATTCTATTGTAATAATATCATTAATAGAAATCCCAAAAAGTTGACTTGCTCCACCACCAGATCCTTTAACTCCTTTATTTATAGCAATTTCTAAAAAGCCGCTACTTCCAAAAATTGCTATTCTCTCTCCTTCAATTACTTTATTATAATTGTCATGTATTTTTTCAATACTATATTCTGATCGAGTAAGATAAATTTTGAATGATTTTTCTTTTCCAACATCATAAAAAATTTTCTTTGTGATATTAGTAATTAGATTTCCATATTTGTCAATATAACATACCATTCCTTTAATTGAGTTTATATCAATTATGGGTCTAAATAGTTGTTTTGATTTTATTTCTAGAATCTCTTTACCAACTACTGCAGGTAAACCACCTCTAGCTAAATGACAAGCAATAGAAACAAATATATCCTTAGTAGGAAACGAATGGCTTTCAGACTCTGTATTTCTATTGATATTCCAAATTCCGTCTGGTTTTTTTTCAAAAATTAATGAGAAAATACCATTGTCAGCACCAATAAAGTACTGATCATGATTTTTAACAATTAAATGACTACTAGAATTATTTTTTTCAGTATCTACACCTATAATATGTATTGTGTTTTTAGGAAAATGCTTAAAAGTATTTTTTAATACAAATGATGCATGTACAATATCAAAGGGGGGGATGTCATGTGAAATATCAACCACTTTAACATCAGATAACTGACTATATATAGCACCTTTTATTGCAGCCACATAATAATCTTTTAGCCCCATGTCTGAAGTAAGTGTAATTAACATGAATTAATTTAATTGTTATATACCTAATGATTACATTTGTAAATCAAAAGTACAATAATTTATTTTTTAAAATTTTAGCCTAATTGCCCCAAAATAAAATAAATATTTCAAGATCTATTCAGAACGAAATTTTAGGAAATCAAAATAAAAATTTAGAACTATTAAAGTTAAAATTTCCAAAATTGAAAATTATATTGAGAGATGAATATCTTAATATAATCGGAGATCAAAGTAATTTAGATTCATTTTTAAAAATATGGACCTTAATAAAAAGTCATCACTCCCAATTTAATAGTGTATCAGAGACTATTTTAGAATCAATAATCAATGAAAAATATAAATTTGATTTTTCTAAATTTAACAAGAAAAATATTATACTTTATGGCAATAAGGGCAAGGTTATAAGCGCAAGAACAATTAACCAATATAATATGGTTAAAGGGGTTGAAAAAAATGATTTATTATTCGCTGTTGGTCCTGCTGGATCTGGAAAAACCTACACAGCGGTAGCTATTGCAGTAAAAGCATTAAAAGAAAAAAGAGTTCAAAAAATAATTTTAACGAGACCTGCAGTAGAAGCTGGAGAAAACCTAGGCTTTTTGCCAGGTGATTTGAAAGAAAAACTAGATCCATATTTGCAACCTCTCTATGATGCCTTAGTTGACATGCTTCCAAGCCAAAAGTTGTTAGACTATCTGGATGAAAAAATTATTCAAATTGCACCTTTAGGCTTTATGAGAGGACGAACATTAGATAATGCATTTGTAATTTTAGATGAAGGTCAAAATACTACTGAAAATCAACTTAAGATGTTTTTAACTAGAATGGGAAAATCAGCAAAATTTATTGTTACAGGTGATGTAACTCAAATAGATTTACCGAAAAATCAAAAAAGTGGTTTAAAAAAAGCATTAAATTTATTTAATGATGTTAAGGGAATAGAGTTGGTTACATTAAATGAAGAAGACGTTGTTAGGCATCCTTTAGTAAAAAAAATAATTAAAGTATTTAAATAAATTTAATTGAAATCAATAACAAGTACCAATTTTAATTTCCCAAAGCAAAAAAATTTTTACAAGGGAAAAGTAAGAGATGTTTATAACATCAATGATGAATATCTTGTTATGATAGCAACAGATAGAATTTCTGCTTTTGATGTAGTTCTTCCTAAAGGAATTCCCTTTAAAGGTCAGGTATTAAATCAATTAGCAAATAAATTTTTAAATGCTACTAAAGATATAGTTCCAAATTGGATGGTTTCTTCTCCAGATCCAAATGTTACAATTGGACATTACTGTGAACCTTTTAAAGTAGAAATGGTAGTAAGAGGTTATTTAACGGGTCATGCTTGGAGAACTTATCAAGCTGGAAAAAGAGAACTCTGTGGAGTTAAATTACCTGATGGAATGATAGAACATCAAAAGTTTCCAACTCCTATAATAACTCCATCTACTAAGGCAGAAATTGGTCATGATCAAGATATTTCAAAAAAAGAAATAATTTCAAAAGGGTTGATAACTGAAAATGACTATCAACTATTAGAAAAATATACCTATGCTCTTTTTGATAGAGGAAGTGAAATAGCTAATGAACGGGATTTAATTTTAGTAGATTCTAAATATGAATTTGGAAAAAAACAAAATAAAATATATTTAATTGATGAAATACATACACCGGATTCAAGTAGGTATTTTTACAAAGATGGTTATGAACAAAGACAATTAAAAGGAGATAATCAAAAACAATTAAGTAAGGAATTTGTAAGGGAATGGTTAATGGATAATGGTTTTCAAGGAAAAGAAAATCAAAAAGTTCCATTTATGGATGAGAACTTTATTAATCTTGTTTCTAATAGATACATTGAGCTTTTTGAGCAAGTTACTGCAGTTTCATTTGAAAAAGCTAATCAAGAGAATACTTTAAGAAGAATCGAACAAAATGTTCTCAAATTTTTAGAGAAATAAGGTTAGTTAGAATTTTTAATTTTCAAATTATGACCCATTTTTTCTTTTTTAGTAATTAGGTATTTTTCATTATGAATATTACAATCTATTTCAATTGAAATATTTTCTGTTATTTCTAATCCATAACCAATAAGACCTGTTCTTTTTTTTGGATTATTACTTAAAAGTTTCATTTTTTTAATTCCTACAGCTCTCAAAATTTGTGCTCCAACTCCGTAATCTCTTGCATCAGCTTTAAAACCTAGTTTTAGATTTGCATCTAAAGTATCGTAACCATTCTCTTGAAGCTTATATGCTTTTAATTTATTCAAAAGACCAATACCTCTACCTTCCTGATTCATGTACAATACAACTCCTTTTCCTTCTTTGTTTATCATTTCCATTGAAGAAGATAATTGATCACCACAATCACATCTTAATGAACCTAGAATATCACCTGTAAAACAAGAGGAATGAACTCTAACTAATACAGATTCATTTTTTTTCCAGGTACCTTTAACTAAGGCTAAATGTTCTTCTCCAGTAGTAGTTTGTTTAAATGCTTTTAGTTTAAATTCACCAAATTTAGTGGGAAGGTCTATTTCAACCACTTCTTCTATTAAAGTTTCATGTTGCATTCTGTATGCAATAAGGGATTCAATAGTTATGATTTTTAAATCAAATCTTTTGGCAATTTTTTTCAGTTCTGGAAGACGTGCCATAGAACCATCCTCATTCATGATTTCTACGATTAGTCCTGCAGGTTCAAATCCAGCAAGTCTACTTAAATCTACTGCAGCTTCCGTATGACCTGCTCTTCTCAATACTCCACCAGCTTTAGCTCTAAGTGGAAAAATATGCCCTGGTTTTCCTAAATCCTTAGCACGAGTTTTAGGATTTATTAACGCTTGGACTGTTTTAGATCTATCAGCTGCTGAAATTCCAGTAGAACATCCATCTCCAATTAAATCAATTGATACTGTGAATGGAGTATCAAAATGAGAATTATTCGAATCTACCATCATTTCTAGCCCTAATTCGTCACATCTTTCTTCAATTAAAGGAGTGCAAATTAAACCTCTTCCATGAGTAGCCATAAAATTAATTAACTCTGGGTTGGCATTTCTAGCAGCTGTCACAAAATCTCCTTCATTTTCTCTATCCTCATCGTCTACAACTATAACAATTTTCCCATTTTTAATATCTTCTAATGCTTCCTCAATGCTATTCATAGTTTATTTTTGAGCAAATTTAGTGATATAATTATTCTAACTACTTTGTTTATCGCTTAAGATTTTAATTAGTTCTTTATTTGATGATTCCCAACTAAAATTTTCAACTACATATTTTCTACCTGAATTACCTATCCTATCACGTAATTTAACATCATTTAAAGTTTGAATAATTTTTTCGATGTAATCTTCAATACTATTTCCAATAATTATATTTTCCATATTTTTTCCCATTAAAGATTCATTACATAGTTTGGAAGTGATACATGGAATACTTAATGACATTGCTTCAAGAAGTTTATTTTGTAGTCCTGAACCAATGGTCATAGGAGCAAAAAACACCTTACCACTACAATAAGTTTTTCTTACGTCTTCCACCCATCCGGATACTTTAATCCCTTCATTAACCAGTCTTAATATTCTTTTATTAGGATTACTTCCTGCAATATGAATTTTTATATCGGGCAATTCTTTTTTTATAATTGGGTATATTTTATTTGCTATATATAATGCAGCTTCAATATTGGGTCTGTAACTTAGATTTCCAATAAAAATTAAGTCATAATTTTTTTGAATTTTTATATTTTTATAATATTCAGTATCAATTCCGTTTGGGATAATTTTAATTTTTGAGTGATCAATATGAGTGATTTGATTTCTATCACTTTTTGAAATAATAATCTTTTTGTCAAAAAACTCAAAAGCCAGATTTTCAAATTGTTTCATTCTCTCGTATTCTATTTTAACAAATGGCCTTTCTAAAAAGTTGGAAATTTGAATTCTTCTTTCCAATCCTTTAGAAAGAGCGTCCATGTAATCCAATGTTTTAGGTATAGAATGATTATCTTTTACATAGAGTGCCGTTCTTACTAATTGACAAAATATATGATCAGGTTTTATATGCGAAATAGTTGCATCTATTTTTTTTTGAATAGATGAACAATAGAAATAATTAACTTGAAAAGGCCTATTATTTATAAAAGTTTTTAATAGGTTCAATATCCTTCTAAAAAAACTTATTTGATAAATATAAATTTCTTTACAATAGTTCTTTAATTGTTCGACATCACCGGAATTTACCAATTTATCGGAAAGAGAAATTAAATAAATATCGCAAGTAGACGAAAGTTGTTTTATTTGATTAAATGATCTCAGTTTATCTCCTTTATTTATTGGATAAGGAAATCTAGATGTCAAATAAATCAATTTCATAGGATGGACTCAAAAAATAAAATTAACTTTTTGGAAATTTCATTATAATCATAATTTTTAACTATATGATTTCTTGCATTTCGACCAATTGTTGAAGTATCGTAGTTATTATTAGCAAAATTAGCAGCTACTCTAGAAAAATCTTTTACTGTATCGGCAATTATTATATTCTCTAAATTTTTATAATCTAATCCTTCCGCTCCAATACTTGTAGATATAATAGTTTTTCCATAAGCCATACCTTCAATAATTTTTACTCTGATGCCTCCTGCTGACAATAGTGGAACGATCATTATATCATTTTTAGAAATAAAATTAGATGAATTCTTAACTTCTTTATGATTGAAAACATTTACATTATTTTTATTAAAAATCCAATCAGGCATATTTTTTCCTGCTAAATGTAATTCAGCGTTGGGAATTTCTTCTTGAATTTTAGGCCATATATCCTTCAACAACCAACTAACTGCTTCCAAGTTGGGTTTCCAATCCATAGCACCAATATGAAAGAATTTCAATTTTTTATTAGTCTTATTGTTTAATTCATATTTTGAAGTGTCTATACCAAAAGGAATTGTTCTAAGTTTAACAGGACACTGAAGCTCTAAATATTTTTTTTTGTCCATATTACTGATTGTAGCAATTCCATCAATTTTATCAAAAATTTCTAATTCATATTTTTTTAATTGACTTGACAATAATTTTAGATACACTTTTTTTGCAGGATTTATACTTTCTTTTGATAGCCTTTTCCAAATAATGTATTCTAAATTATGAGATCTTAGCACTATTTTTCCAGAAGAGTAGTTTCTTATAGTATCTATGTAAGGAGTTGTAAATAAACTTTCTAAAAGAATAATATCAAATGAATTGGCTTTTAAAGTTTTAATTATTAGAGCATTAAAATCAGGCGAGAAAAATCTAGAAATATTATAGGAATCATAAGTAACTAAATTAGAAAAAGCATCTACAATATTTAATTTTGTATCTACAAATGCAGACTCAATTGAGGTTCGATTAATAAAATTATCCTCATAGTGTTTCATATTGAAAGGATGTTTTAGGGTACCTATTGTTAATATTTTAATAGATCCTAATTGATTGATTAGTCCTTTAGAGATATTGTTTATTGCGATACAACCTCCGTCTACAGATGGAAGAGGAGGTTTATGACAAATTTGAAGTACTCTCATTAAACTTAAATATTTTTCTTAATATATTTTTATACCAATCTAATTCCAGTATTTTGGCGTCTCTATTTGCTTTATAAAAAATGAAAATAGAAATGGGAGTTATACATATAGAACTTAACCACATTCCCAAATTGGGTGATAAACTTAAGTTTGAAGACATTTCTTCTCCAGCCCTGGTAAGAATAAAATAAACTAGAAATATTAATATTGCTGTTATTACTGGCCAACCCAATCCTCCTTTTTTAACGATAGAACCTAAGGGTGCACCTAAAAAAAACAACATAAAAACAGCGTAGGATAAGGTAAATTTCCTATTCCATTCTATTTTAAGATTGGTTAAGAAACTTTTTGTTGATTTATCTTTAGCTTTAGCTATTTTTAGATGATTTCTAAGTTGATCTATTTTTTTTATGGCAACTTGATGATCTTTTTTAATTCCAGATTTTGATTGATTTTTAGTAATCAGCTTTAAATAATCTTTCGAATTAGAATTATCTAATTTATTAATACTATCCTTTAATAAAGGTATTTCATTGATAATTAAACTTTCTATTTTTTTATGCTGCTTTTTTTGATGTTCATTTATAGAATCATTTAATCTATATATTTGAGATAAACTTAATAAATATTGATCTTTCTTATATGAGCTTTCGCTTGATCTTTGAAATTCAAATTGGTTAAGTTCAAAATTTAAAATTGTTTTTTTGAAATTATATTTTGTAAAAGGCACCTTAGAATCTTTAAATGATTCTGAATTTAGTTCTTGAACCATATATCCATCAATCAATTCAAGTTCTAATTTTTCTTTATTTTCGGGATTAATTAGCCTTCCCTTCTTGGCTCTTATTACTCTTTTAAAATCTCTTGGATCTTTTTTATAAGACCAAGAACCTAAAGATTGTTTGCTCATATTAGAATGATCATATATTAAAACGTCTTTAAACTTTTTTCCATCTCTACTCTTTTCTCCAATTCTAATAGAAAAATGGTCCGATTTGAAAAATACTCCAGGTTGAAGTACTAAGGCAACTTTTGTATTTTGAATATCTCTCAGAAGTACTCTCATTTTAAAATTGGCTACTGGCCAGAGACTATTAGTGAAATAGAATGCAACTGTAGCAATGATAAATATAACCATCATCATTGGTTTCATAATTTTAAAAAGTGAGATCCCAGAGGCTTTAAGAGCTAGTAATTCTTTTCTTTCACCAAGACTTCCAAACGTCATAATTGATGCTAAGAGAACTGAAAGAGGTAATGCTAATGGAACCCAGTTAGCTGATGCGTAAGTAAGAAGCTCTAATATAATAAACCATTCTAATCCTTTTCCCATCAAATCGTCGATATAAAGCCATAAAAACTGCATATCTAAAATAACCATCCATATTATAAAATTCAAAAAAAAAGGCCCTAGGAAAGAGGCTATAATCATCCAACTAATTCTCTTCAAATTGTTTTAATTTAAAAGATTATTAAAAGTAATTATCCTCCTATTGCTTGTTTTAGTTTGTGAATATTATTGTCCCATAGAAGTCTAAGTTCTTCTTCTTCATTTTCACCTTCAAAAAAGTCAGTTACTATTAAAGCTACTTCTTTTGTTAAATCATCTATTCTTATAGTCATTTCAAAAAAAGTATTTTCATCTTCATCTTCCTCCCATTTAAATTTGACCGATTCTCCTTTTCTAATACTTTTTAAAACCGCAGTTTCTTCACTACCGTCCCAAAAAAAAGTGAATTTGTCATCTTTTAAATTGACATCGTCACAAAACCATTCAGATAACCCGCTAGCTGTAGTTAAGCAATTGAACAAAATAATAGGGGAGGTATTGATAATATACTCTAATTCTAGCTTCGTTTTATTCATCTAAGAAATATCTACTTTTTAATATGTCAGCAATATAGAAAAAATTAAATACAAACAATAGTTTAGATATAAAATCCTCTAACTTTAATTTTTAAACAAGTTGTGATTAATTATATAATTTATAAAATTATATATATTTGACGACTATTTTGGCGCGGTAGCTCAGACGGTTAGAGCGCAGGATTCATAACCCTGAGGTCGGGGGTTCGATTCCCCCCTGCGCCACTTAGCTTTTTATATAAACATAAATGATGATTTAACATATGAATTTATTTTTCTATTCCAAAGTCAACGTCTTTTTAAAGTATTATTTAAAAATTTAAAAATGAACAACAAAATTATTAGAGTTTGTGCCCAAAAAGATCCAAAACTTGAAACATTTGCTATAACAAGAGGAATTATGATTATTACTTTTAATGAAAAAAAGAATTTTGCCTATGGGGTTGGATATAAAGTTCAAAGCGGTAATTCTTGGGGAGATTATCATATAATCGGAGCACTTCAAGAAGACTCTATTTGGAGTTTTAATGTTGGCAATTTCCAACCTTTTGACGGATTCTATGATGAATATGCTGAAACTGCATCAAAGATTTCCGATAATTTTAATATTGTTGAAGCTAAAAAATATTTTGATAATTTCGATGATGGATCAATGTATAGTCTATCGAAAAAGTTTAAAATTAATTTGGATTATGATTACGAAAAAATTCTGAAAAATTGTACTGGAAAAGAAAAAGAATTATTTGCTTTTGATGAACAAGGATACCCAAATTCAAAGGGAGAATATTATGACTCTAATTTTTGTTTTTTGTCTGATTTAAATGGATTTTTGGAATATGGTGGGTATTTATGGTATAGAATTGATAAATGTGAAGATGTCAAGATTGGCCTCGAAGACGAAATACCTTACATTTCAAGTTTAATTCCCGGAAAAATACACTTTATGACATAACAAACTAACCTTCTTCATCTACGCTGAATATAGAAATAATTCAAGATTAGGACAAAGAACAAGTTAAAGAAGTTTTGTCTGAGTCAATTTCTATTTCGATTCGTCTTGCTAATTCATTTAAAGTTTATGGAAATTTCCCCAATAGGATAAAAGAATTTAATGATAAAAATTTAATTTAAAGTCAATTAAAAAAATAAGTTTCTTCAAATCTAATCGAAAAGATTTCGAAATCTATTCCTTTGGGTCCACCTACTTCATTGCTTTTGCAACCCTTTCAATACACATTTTTTCTTTTCTTTTAAACCAATTATTTCCAAGAATCTTATTCATGGTTTTATCGAAAGGCATCGTAACTGTCATAAATCGAATTCCTTTCAGAAGCCCCTTAGGAGTAACTGCTAATTTTCTAAAAGCAACTGAGATTCCTCCAGAAAGATAGGTGTTGTAGTGCCAATGTCCACTGGGCATAAATACTCCATCGCCAGCTTCCTGGATAATTTCATATCCTTTTACATGTTTTAGGCCCGGAAAAGTTTTAAAATCAGCATTCTTAACATCAACAAGTGAATGAGTATTGTAAGGTACTTGATATAAAAATTTACTGTATTCTGGGGGGAATAAAATGACCTTCTTCCTTCCATAAAACTGAGTTAAAAGGACATTGGAGTAGTCTACATCATAGTGAAGTCTAACATCCGTATCTTTTCCACCTAAAAACATAAATCCAAATCTTCTCATTGGGTTTAGTTTTTTTATAAGAGAAGGACAAGAAAAATCTTTTCTTAAATTGGGGTTTTGTTTATATAAATTATATCTAAACATTCTAATAGAACTAGGTTCATCTTTAGTGATCAAATCTAAAAAATCTCCAAAATCCATTTTCATGTCTGGATTAACAGTAGTAGAATAGACATGTTTTTTGATATTATTATCAAAAACTCCAATTTGTAAGTCTCCCATGGTTTTTTTAAACCAATCAATTGTCCATTTCTTACCGGCAGGTTGCATGTTAGCTAGTCCTTTGATAAGAACTGGCTTTCCAGTTAAAAGGTATTTTTTTTTAAAATCTCTATAAGTTAATTGATTAGCATGTTCAACTGCCATTTCTAAACTTAAATCTATTTGATCCATATATTAATATTAAAAAAACGAAAATAAATAAAATTATATTATGACTATTACATGTTTCTTCTTTATTTAATACAAAATAATTCTATTTATCTATTCATAGAATTTCTAGTGAAAGTAAAATATCAAATAAACAGCAATCAGTCTGAAATTAAACTTTAGCATTTCAGTATATAAAATTATATTCACCACTAATGCCATATAAAAGAATTTGTAAAAATGATTGAATTCAACCAAATTTTCAGATTATAAATATTTAATTATTTTTCATTAGACGAAATTTATTGATGAGTCATTAAATTATAATTTTCAAGAATGAAT
>NZID01000065.1 GCA_002691605.1 Crocinitomicaceae bacterium | reverse complement strand
GCCTCGTGGCGCAACTGAATAGCGCATCTGATTACGGCTCAGAAGGTTGCAGGTTTGAATCCTGCCGAGGTCGCGAATTATTCCCAAAAATAATTTTTATTTCTGGGAATATTTTTTTGACTATATATCACTAATTCCACTCAAAAAGTCTGAACTACTGTATGTTTGGGTCACGTAGTAATCCTTTGTATTTGTTTGTGAGATTTTCTAAGCGGTGCTTTGGAGGATCGTAGTGTTTCCTTTATGTTTTAAATGCACTTATTGTACTGAAACCACTGCTCTAAACCCAGTATGCATACTTCCTGTGTCTGGCGTGGTTTTCATACGCATACTGTTTCTGTAGCCACTGCAATAGCTGTCGTGACACAAAAAACTACCCCCTCTACTAACACGCTTTAATGCATAAGGCTCATTGGAATCATAGCTTGTCTCAGGTCCTTGTGGGTTGTGGGATATTTTGCCAGCTAAAGTTTTGTAGTAGTCTTCGTGGTATAAGTCAGCACACCATTCCCATACATTGCCTGCCATATCATATAAACCGTAGTTATTTGCCTGATAGCTTTGCACAGGTGCTGTCAAATAAAAGCCATCACTCTTATCGTTTTTGTAAGGAAAAGATCCTTCCCAAGTATTGGCTTTGGATATTCCGGAGCGTAAGTCTTCATTCCCCCAGGCATAGACTGCGTCTTTCAGACCGCCTCTACTGGCATATTCCCACTCGGCTTCAGTTGGTAATCGTTTGCCTGCCCACTCACAGTAGGCAACCGCATCAAACCAACTCACATGCACCACAGGATGGTTTTCTTTTCCAACGATAGAGCTACCAGAACCTTCAGGTTGTCTCCAATTGGCGCCTTGTCGCCATTGCCACCACTGGCTTACATCTCGCAACGAAACTGGACGATCTGTCGGTACAAAAACCAGTGATGCTGGTGCCAACTGACTGTCATCGGGTTTTGGGGTTCCCGGGGGTAATTCTTTTTTGATTTCTTCCCAATCCACGGCTTTTTCAGCAGTGGTTACATAACCAGTGGCTTCTACAAAAGCTGTGAACTGCGCATTGGTCACCTCATGGACATCCATCCAAAAGGAGTCAATCACCACCTCATGCTTTGGATACTCATCTCGCCAAGCCTGATCGTCATCTCCGCCCATAGAAAAAGTGCCGCCAGGGATAAGAACCATCTCCTCTTTGTTGGCTTGTGTTGATTCTTGCGATGTTATGAGAACAGATGAATTAAACCGATTTTGGGTAGGCGTACAACTATGACCAGCAGTTTGGGGTTGCTTGGGGGTTTGCTGGCAGCCCATTATTATAAAAAATAAAAGAAGGTGATGACTTTTCATACGATTCAAAATTATAAAAATTTGAGTGATGGTTGTAAAATTAATTATCATCTTTTAAGGGCATTTAAAAACCCAAAGAAAGCAGGTTTTGGTAAAAGATTATCATCGTAAATCGTCGGCCAATCATTCATTTTAAAAAACCTTCGAATCCAAGTATCACGATCATTAAACCCCCAAAATGTTATTCCATATTGCTGGTCTTTTGGCACAATATCTATATACATATTTACCAAGTCGGCATATTTCTGTGCTTGAGCAAATTTCATTTCTTCAGTCAAATGATCATAAAGTTGAATTCCACCTCCTTTAGAATCATCATGAATATTGAAAATAATATCAACCTCAGACAAATGAATTTGAAGACCTGTATCAGCAGCTTTTTTTAAAGACCTTGCAATGATTTCATTTGGAATATCCATTCTGATATGCATTTGGAAACCGATGCCAGAAATTGGCACCCCTCTATCCAAAAAATCATAAACCATTTCAAGCATCGAATCTAGTTTCAAAGAGTCTCTCTCAATATTGAAATCATTGTAAAATAAAATAGCATCAGGGTCTGCTGCATGGGCATATGTAAAGGCTTTTTCTATATACTTCTTTCCTAATGATTTGAACCAAATACTTTCGGTTCTTAAACCCTGACCTTTTGTGTTTAGACATTCGTTAACTACATCCCAGCCATCTACAATTCCTTTATACCTCCCAACATATGTTGAGATGTATTCTTTCATGAATCCATCCAACCACTCAGGATTTTTTTTAGCCTTTTTTTCGACCCATTTGGGAGTGGAACTATGCCAGATTAAATTATGACCAAACAAACGCTGATTGTTTTTAGCTGCATAATCCACGATGCTATCAACACGAGACCAATGATAAACGCCAGGTTTAGGAGTTATTTGATACATTTTCATGTCGCTTCCTGCAGTATAGCTATTAAAATGGTGTTGCTGTATTTTTTGAGCCAAAGTGTCTTTAGAAAAAGGGACAAAACGAACTGAGGTGCCAATATGAAAATTAGCATGATGATGTAGAGAAGGTACATCAGTTTGTTGTGCTACAGCTTCAAAACCTAGAAAAATTATAAAAAGAAAAAAACTTTTCATGCACAGGTGTAGGGAAAAAATAATATTCATCAACTTATTTAATCATTGAAATGTGATTCATTCTTTAAATCATACAGCTCAAAAGTAGGTTTTTTGGGTCAAAACCCACTTCATGCAACAGATATACATTTTAAAAAATATTATAATCAATTAAGCCTTGATGATTTTTTTGGTTTCACGAATTTCACCACTTTTAAATGTTATTGAATAAAACCCTTTAGGTAAAGCAGTCATATCGATCACTGAATATCCAAGTTGCATATCCAAATTTCCCGATTTAATATGCCTGCCATTCGTGTTGTGTATGGCGTATTTTACTTGAGTGTTATTTGTGATTGGGTTAACAAAAAGCTTGTCATAAACTGGATTTGGGTATGCAGCCCAAAAAGTTTCACTCTTAGGAGTATTATTACTTAGAGCATAACATGTTGAATCCACATAATGACTTGGCTTTATAACACCTTGTATTTTTTTGGCAGAAAAACTTTCATTATTCGTTAGGTCGAAGAAAGCATTGTCAACGACAGCATTTTCAGCACCTAAAAAGTCTTGCATCAGCGTAGCAAAAACTTGTCTGTAATCGTGCTGAACTGTTTTGATCTGCCAGTTGTTATTATTGGTAGCTTCTGTCAAATCTACGTTTACACCTGAAACTCCTCCCTGCACTGGTTTTCCAAACACAAACATCGGAGCGATCTCTCCATGGTCTGTACCTAAGTTGCCATTTTGCTTGGCTTTACGACCAAACTCAGAAAANGTAAGCCCAACCACATCATCTCCAATGGAATCAGNGTTGATATCTGCCATAAAAGCATCNACTGCTCCAGAGAGTTCGGTTAGCAACTCAGTATGCNTNCCTTCGATATCANNNGAGGCTTGATTTTGGACATTATGGGTGTCAAACCCACCAATGGTAACCATGTAAATTTTTGTTTCAATTCCTCCCCTAATTAATCTTGCCACCGTCTTGAGTTGATCGGCAAGGTCTGTATCAGGGTAAGTAGTCAAGTTTTCAGCACCATTGGCATTGAACGCGTTTTCGATGGCTTCTGCATAGGTATTTGCAGCCGAATCTGTATTTATGATGTATTGGAGCTCACTTCCATAGTGTGTTCCTTGCGGAATGTTGTCAGGTGCCTGNCCTGCCAATCCACTGAGAACAGTATAAAAATTTTGAGAATTTTGTCCCTCNATATTGAGTGCCATACCATGCTCNTGCTCAGCATGAAAACCTAACCAAGTGTTGCTTGAACCCAACTGAATTCCAAGTGGAAAATTGGTAGGCAACAAACTGCTGTAGGCCTCTTCCATAAAACGTCCCAGCCAACCACTTTCTTTGCCATTATCCCAACTGTTGCCATCGTTGCCCGTAGCCCAAAGNTCTATCGAAGCAAAGTGACTTTTGTTTGCNGATGGATATCCGACTGATTGCAATACACGCAACATACCAGACTGATAAAGCCCTTTAAAACCTGCATTAGCGCCTGTGAGAAGTGCTGGATTGAATACCAAGTCTTTGTTCGAACCAGTATTTAGTGCATCTACTACCAAATTGTTGTAGTCTGGCACTGGTATGTGGATGTCTGGACGTAAAGTCCCAGCGTAATAGTCGTAGTTATTATAAGGAATAAGGGTATTGAGGCCATCGTTCCCTCCTTTGAGTTCGATGAGAACAATTTTTCGATTCGAAACATCACAGTCGAGTGTGGTGTTTGCCAATTTTAAAGCAGCACCAAGCTCAGATGGAAACAATCCCAAAGCTGAGGCGGAGGCAGATAATTTGACAAATGATCTTCTTTTCATAATCAAAAATTACATGAGTTGAAATTCTGCAGCATTGATCATTCTCGTTAGTAAACTATCAAGTCTGTTTTTTATAAAAACTGCTGCATCTTGAGCAGCGACAGGATCATTCGTGTCGNTGTAGGCTGTCCANGCGTCAGACCAAATGTAGTTAACCTCTCCATCANNTATCAATGATTTTTTGAAATAAGCAAGTCTGCTAGCGTCTACAGATTCACAATAAAATAAATCTGATAGCTCTTGAACAATAGTATCAGCACTTGCAGGATTAGAGATGTTGTTGGTGATGAATGTGGTGCTGTCAAAACTAGTCCAAATTCGGGTATAATAGGTACCGCCATTATTGGCTGTTTGAAGGCCTTGAATACGATTGTTTCCGTTCCCCTTATTGTCATTATACGTACTACCGATCAGTGACATGATAGTGTTATATCTAGCAACGATGTTATTCGAATTAAACCATGCCCTATCATATGTGGGGGGTTGATAATCGCCCGGATAGCCCGCAACTGTAGATGGGGCAAACAGACTCATTCCAGTGAAACCAAAAAATGTATTGTGACAAAAATTCCACCAAAACAGGTAAAACCTAAAGTTTTCATTTGAATTGTCCCAAGAGTTCCCTTGCGCGACTTGTGGTGTATCGGGATTGGGGATATCAACCTCAAGCAATGTGATTAACTCATTGAAAAACTGCAAAGGATTTTTAATAATGCCCCCTATATTTTCGTTGGTGGAATCAGTATCATCCAAATCAAAAAAATGTTTTGATTTCAATAAGGTTTTCAAAACCTCCAACAAGTTATAACCATTGCTTTGTAGCTGTTGTGCAAGTGGGGTGATGATATCATCCTCGACTTCTTGATTCCATTCACTTCGCACAAACATGCGATACATTTTGCGAACGTAGTTTTTGGCAGTTTCCAATTTGTCAAAAACCATGTCAACAAAGTCATCCAGCTCTGTTTCTATCGCGNGCTCCGAATTCCCTCCAGTTATTACTTGATTGTTAAAAGCATAACTAAAGGTTTTATTACCCGAATCATGTTTGTTCACATTAATGTAACCCATAGGGATGCCGTTGGGAAAATGTGGTTGTTTGATTGTATCTGAATCTGGATTGTTTCTGTCACGCTTGAACTTTATGCCAGAAAAGACTCTGGCAGCCTGAACAACGTCGTGTTCAGTGTAATTCGTATAGTCTCCTTCTGCCACTTGAGTCCCTTTCCCAATGGTAAAAAGCTCCAAAAACTCACGAGCATAATTTTCGTTGGGATTATTTTTATTATTATCACCATTGTCCAAATAATAAAGCATGGCATTGTCAAAAGTAATTTTTCTGGCAAGGTCTTTTACGCTTTTGTCAGCGTAGAATTGAAGCAAATTGAGATAATCAAAAAAATGAGCTGATTTACCAGATCCGTCATCTTTGGATAATGTAAATGTTGTAAACAAAAACCAAGTAAGTTTGTCAACAAGAGTGTTTTGTTTGATGGCATTGTACCACCACCAACCTGCTACCATACCTCGTTTGGGTGCCTGCCTGCAAGAATAAGATAAATAGTTCCAATTGGTATTGTTGAGCCAATATCCGTCTTGAATTCCGGGGCAATTAGAGTTTGCGCCGTTAGTAATAGGATCATTTGGCCATGACCATGAATAAGTCTTTNGNGAGGAAATAATATCAAGAATTTGGGATGGGGTTTTCCCAATCATTTGATCCAACTGCGATTTGGAATACTGGAAGCAAGCACGACGTAACAAATGTTTTACCAATCTTTTATCAAGTGCCCCTAAATGCTCAGCTAATATTGNCATCAGATAAACGTTAGAATTTACATTTAATATTGCANNAAATTAGTAACTAAATTTTNAATGCCTATTATTATTAAATTTTTCTTTACAACAATTAATTCACAACTGAAATGGTTTAATAATTCCTAAAATAAAACTAAACAACATATGTAACAATAATTGGTTAATTATTTGCTGTTTAGAAATATTTATTTTTTAAATTTAAAAAAGATGAAAAAAATAAGGGTTTCGTTTATATTGGTTTGTTTTAATCTCTTTGCTCAAGAAAATTTAGATTTAAAAAAAGGGGCAGCCTTTAATGTTGGATATGAGAATAGTTGGCAAGAACGTTTTGAAAAGCTAAAACCTCATTGGCATTATTCATGGCATTGGGAGTATAGAAACAACTATCCAGATGAAATTGAGTTTGTACCTATGATTTGGGGAAGGGACAATGTTACTCAAGACAAAATAGACTATTTAAATAACTTGGTGAGTTTAGGAAAGATCCAAAATGTACTGATGTTTAATGAGCCTGATCTAAAAAGTCAATCGAATATGTCAGTAACTGAGGTTATAGATCTTTGGCCGTTAATTGAAACATTAAATGTCCCCATATCTAGCCCTGTAACCTCAGCTCCACTTAATGAGTGGATGAGAGATTTTATGCAAGCAGCAAGTAGTCAAAACCTAAGAGTGGATTTCGTTGCTATTCATNTTTATCATAAAAATGACCCAATCAAATTCATTGAACTTGTAGAAGAGGTTTATCAAACCTATGGAAAGCCTATTTGGATAACTGAATTTGCAGTAAGAGACACTAATGCGACAATAAACAACCCAAACATATACTCAGAAAGTTATGTACTAACATTTATGAAATATGTATTAAATGAATTACATGAATTGGATTATGTTAAACGTTATTCTTGGTTCGACCCAAATGCCAAAAATGAGAATTACCCAAGGCTACAAACTGCTGATATCATCAATGAAAATAATCAGCTCACAACTTTGGGTGAGTATTATGCGAGTCACAACTCAAATAAGACGCTTTCAAATAATAATAAGAAAAATGACGTGATAACAATATATCCTAACCCCTCAAAAAATTTAATCTATATTGATTCAGAAAATTCTAGCTTTACAGCAAGTATTTTTAATTTAAATGGGGAAGTTCTAGTAAGAAAAAATATTAAAACTCAATTAGATATATCTGATTTAAACAAAGGTGTCTATTATACCGAATTAATCAATGAATCAAACAAATCATTTCACAAATTAATTGTTAAGAAGTGATCTATTTTAAAAATTTTTGGAATTATTTAAATAGATTTAAGTTTATTTTATTGGGATTATTATTTTTCTTAATCTCTACATTTAATCTAGCTCAAAATTCTGAAAAATTTAATGTTTTACTCATCATAGCCGATGATTTAAATTGTGCTATTGGTGCCTATGGCGATCCCCTCGCAGATACGCCTAACATAGACAGGCTTGCGCAAGAGGGAGTACTGTTTACAAATGCTCACGTTCAATATCCACTTTGCGGCCCTTCTAGAGTTTCTTTTATGACAGGGCTATATCCAGATCAAACAAAGTCAAAAGAACTCAGACTTCATGTGCGCCAAACGATTCCTGATGTAATTACTTTGGGGCAAAAATTCAGGATGGAGAATTATCATTCGATAAGAGTTGGTAAAGTTTATCACTACCATAACCCAAGAGATATAGGGACGGCCAGTTATGATGATCATTATACTTGGGATAGAACAGTAAACCCTTATGGGAGAGATAAGATTGAAGAGCATAAAATAACATTTCTCAAACCAAGATTTAATGGAGGTGTTTTAAGCTGGCATAAGGCTTCTGGTAAAGATGAAGAACAAACAGATGGAATTGGAGCAACCAACACTATTGCCTTTCTAGACGAATTTGCCAAGAGTGGTGAGAATTTCTTTTTGGCATTTGGTTTGTACCGACCCCATGTACCTTTTGTTGCCCCTGAAAAATATTATGAATTACAGAAAAATAAAGATTTTTCTGTTCCAAAAAGTT
>NZID01000064.1 GCA_002691605.1 Crocinitomicaceae bacterium | reverse complement strand
GCTATTAAATAAAAATCTTTTTTCTCATCGTAAAGAGCAAATGAAAATATTCCATTCAAATCTTCTAAAAAGTCGCTTCCTTTTTCATTGTAAAGTGCTAAAATCACTTCACAATCAGAGTTGGTTGAAAACTCATAATTGCTCTTTAGGTTTGACTTAATTTCTTGATGGTTATAAATTTCACCATTAGCGGCGAGTATTAAATTTTTGTCTTTAGAGTACAGTGGTTGCTTTCCAGATTTAGGATCTACAATAGAAAGTCTTTCGTGGGCTAAAATGGCATTTTTAGAAGAGTAAATTCCTGACCAATCTGGACCTCTGTGTCTTATTTTACCAGACATTTCTAGTACCTGGTTTCTAATTTTCTCGGGTTGACTTAAGCCAAAAGCAGCTACAATTCCACACATAATTTAGTTGTATAACTCTCCGTGCTGAGAGGCATCTAGTCCTCTTTCTTCTTGGTCCTCACGTACTCTTAGTGGAATTACTAAATCTACTAATTTGAATAATAAATAACTCATTAACAAGGTGAAAACAACCGTAATTATTATGGTAATAATATGGTACATAAAAGTAGTTGTTTCCCCATATATTAGACCAACTTCATTGGCAAATACTGCAGTTAAAATCATACCAACAATTCCACCAATTCCATGGGTTGCAAAAACATCTAAAGTATCGTCTACCTTACTTTTCTTATTGATTTTTACAGCAATATTACTGATTATAGCTGCTATGAATCCAATAAATATACTCTGACCTAGAGTAACAAAACCAGCAGCGGGTGTAATAGCTACCAAACCAACTATTGCCCCAATACATGCTCCAATAGAACTCATTTTTCTATTAGAAAAGCGATCGTAAAAAATCCAAGTTATCATACTTGTTGCAGAAGCTAGACTTGTATTTGCAAAAGCAACAACTGCATCGAAGTTGGCTCCCAGTGCCGATCCAGCGTTAAATCCAAACCAACCAAACCAAAGCATTCCAGTACCTAAAATTACAAATGGAATGTTGGCAGGTTTTTCAATTATTTTCTTTCTCTGACCAAGAAAAATTGCACCTATAAAAGCAGCCAGTCCTGCTGACATATGAACTACGGTTCCTCCTGCAAAATCTAGTACACCCCAGCTTCGAAACAATCCGTCTGGATGCCAGGTCATATGCGCTAGTGGAGAGTAAATAAAAATAGTGAATAGCAACATAAATAAAATGTAGCTTCTAAATCTTATTCTTTCTGCGAAACTTCCAGAGATGATTGCTGGTGTAATAATTGCAAATTTTAATTGAAATAAGGCAAATAATAAAAATGGAATAGTAGAGCCAAAATCGACATTGGGATTTAAGGTTACATTTTTAAAGTTCATGTAAGTAAATGGATTTCCAATAATGCCGTATAAACTGTCTCCGAAAGCCAAGCTAAAGCCAATAAATACCCATACTACACTTACCACACCAAGGGCAACAAAACTTTGAAACATGGTAGAAATTATACTTTTAATATTTACCATTCCACCATAAAAGAAAGCCAATCCAGGGGTCATTAACAGTACTAGAGCACAAGAAACAATCATCCAGGCAGTATCTCCACTATCAATTAGTAGAGTAGAGTCTGCAATGTAATCGTAGCTATTGTTTCCAATTAATATTACTAAAACAATTAACCCTAGAACGATAAAATTTAATTTTCTACCAAATTCTTTAAACATACTATTTTACAATTTTGTATCCGTTGGTTTTTAAATAACCTAAAAAATCAGAATAATTTTCTTTATTTATCTCTTCTTTTGACTTGAAATAAGAGTCGAAAATTTTAGAGGAATGATCCTTTATTTCAGATTCAGCTACTTCATAGTGGCTGTCTTTGGTTTGTCGGTACATGTTAAGGGTTCTACTTTTAGGCATAATAATTTATTTAATACTAAAATAGTGTAAATTTAACACTAAGCAAACTTTGATCAAAAAATTATTTAAACAATTGTATTTATACTCTTATAAATGAGGGTGATAGGGGGAGGTAAATAGAAAAAAATCCGTAACCTATCTATTGAAAAGTTACGGATGTTAGGTGTAGAGAGGAAGGGATTCGAACCCTCGTAACACTTTTGGTGTTAACACGCTTTCCAAGCGTGCGCCTTAAGCCACTCGGCCACCTCTCTATTAATTTTGCACAAATATATAGTTCTTAGGAGATTTGTGTAAAATATTACGATAATTATTTTGAAGATTCTTTTTTAATCCTTTCATTTGCAGACCTTTTGTTTCGGGGTGTAGCGTAGCCCGGTTATCGCGCCTCGTTTGGGACGAGGAGGTCGCAAGTTCGAATCTTGCCACCCCGACCGAAATAAATTAGCTCATTCTAGGATGGGCTTTTTTTTTGCATTGTTAGATTTGAATAATCTATTTTAATAACTTCTATTTTCCATAACTTTTTATTAATTTAATTGCCTAATCTTATTTTAACGATGAAAAATCTACTATTTCTATTTTTATTGTTCTTTTCTTATATGGTCAAAGGGCAAAAAATATTTTCTGTTAAGTACGAAAGCAGGGCAGATGTAAAAGTCTTTGTGGTAGACTATGAAAGCAGAGCAGATTTGTTGGTCTATAAAGTAAAATACCAGAGTATGGTAGATAAAAACGAAGGCAAATGGTTTTTTGTAGATTATGAATCTTTGGCAGACAAAAAAATATTTTTTGTGGATTATGAGTCTCGTGCAGATCTTAAAATATTCTTTGTAGACTATGAGTCTAGAGCAGGATGGAGAGAGAATTCTAAGAAGCATTTACTTTATTAATGGCTAAAAAAAATATTCCCAAATTGGGACTTTCTCAACAAGAGTTATTTCATGAAATGGATAACTCTATGCATTCAGACATGGACTGGAAAGCTGGTAAAACGTTTGGTGCAGTTTATTATCCAGGAGAAGAATATTCCAAAGTTATTTCCCAAGCGTACGTAAGATTCATGCATGAAAATGCATTTGACCCACAGCTATTTAGTAGTATTCTTACTATGGAAAATGAAGTAGTAGAACAAACGGCGTCTTTGTTCTCTCACGAAAAAGATAATTTATTTGGCAATGTAACTAGTGGTGGAACGGAAAGCATATTCTTGTCTATCTTATCTGCTAGGAACTGGGCCAAAAATAATAAGGGAATAGATAAACCAGAAGTTGTTCTTTCTTCTAGTGCCCATCCTGCATTTTTAAAAGCAATGCATTTTTTAAATGTAAAAGCAGTAGTAATTCCTACNAAAAAAGACTTTTCTTTTGACTTAGATTCNTTTGAAAANGCAATAAACNCTAATACTNTTTTACTAATTGGTTCNGCACCCAANTATCCNACNGGNATGATGGATCCAATANAATCTCTNTCCAANTTGGCANTAGATAATGGTTTNCTTTTNCATGTAGATGCTTGNATAGGTGGTTTTTTATTGGCTTACNTAAAAAAAATAGGTANGGATATTCCNTTATTTGATTTTAANNTAAGTGGAGTAACTTCTNTNTCTGTNGATTTGCATAAGTATGCATATGCGCCAAAAGGATCTTCCGTTTTNCTNTANAGAAAAGAAGAACTTAGGAAAGAACAATTTAGTGTATATCCAAATTGGGAAGGTGGTATTTANGGTTCTACTACTTTTTTGGGGACCAAACCTGGCGGAATTGTTGCCTCTACATGGATGGCTCTCAACCATATTGGCCAAGACGGTTATGAAAAGCTTACCCATAAAACAATGGATGCTACCAGAGTTATAAGCGATTATATTCAAAACAGCAAAAACTTAAATCTAATAGGAAATCCTATTATGAGTTTATTGGCTTTCAATAGTAAAAAGCACGATATATACCATATTGCAGATCTATTAAGTGAAAAAGGCTGGTATATAGGAAGGCTTCAAAACCCCCCGGGAATACATTTGGTAATATCACAAATTCATGCAGATGGAGCAGCTAAGGAATTGGTAAAGGATTTGGAAGAAATAATAGAAAAATTAAATACTTCCAAAATTAAAAACAAGCTGTCTAAAGTTAGCGATAATTTGTCTGTAAATGCTGTTAAGTCGCTAGGATACAAGAGTCTAAAAAAGGCAGTAGTAGCTTCTACTGGAACTAAGAATTCCAAAAAAAGATTGATTTATGATTTAAAGAGCAGTCTAGATTTAGATCAAAGCAACGATTTGTTTAAGTCTATCTTAAATCGTTTCTATCAATGATTTTTTAAAAAGCATGATGCTTTCAATGTGNGAAGTATGAGGAAATTGATCTACTAAAGNGAATTTTTGTAATTCGTAGCCCATTTCGTGAAGTGTTATTAGGTCTCTTGCTTGAGTGGCGGGGTTGCAGCTCACATAAATTATCACCTTGGCATTTAGTCTTATTACTTTTCTTAAAGTTTTAGGTGCTATTCCAGCTCTTGGTGGGTCAATGATTAAAGTATGTATTTTATTTTGGTATTCGGGATTGTTCAAGATGAAT
The DNA here is from genome assembly GCA_002691605.1 of Crocinitomicaceae bacterium. Taxonomy (GTDB): domain Bacteria; phylum Bacteroidota; class Bacteroidia; order Flavobacteriales_D; family Parvicellaceae; genus MED-G20. The sequence continues at coordinate 33,822 of NZID01000064.1, read as the reverse complement.
TTACCCACGTCAGAACAAAGAAAAGTAAGTTCGGATAAATTGTTTTTTTGACTGTTTTCTAAAACATTTTTTTTGGCATTTTCAATGGAGGAAGCAACAATATCTACTCCAACTACTTTATTATTNGTATGTTTTGCAATAAGTTGTCCAATGGTACCAGTACCACAAAACAAATCCATNATTATTTGATCTTTAGGTATGTCAGATTCTAGAAGATAGTCTATTACTTTTTGGTATAATTTTTCTGCACATAAGGGATTGGTTTGAAAAAAGCTTTGCATACTAATTTCAAAATTTAATCCATTGATGGTTTCTTTTATGGTAGAATTACCGGTTATATGTTTACTAGAACCTTTATCTAGTTTCTCTCTGTCGGCTACATCGTCGTTGGTGGTGTGGATAAGTCCAGCCATTCGTTCTCCAAGAATTTCTTTGAGATAGTTTCCAAAGGCTGGAATGTCAAATTTGTTTAGGGAATTGGAAGAAGTTACTAAGTTGAATAAAAGCTGATTNTTGGAAAAACTTTTCCTGACTACCAAATGCCTGAAAAAACCTTCTTTTTTTGGTGGGTGCCATGCTGGCAATCCTGTTTTTTCTAAATAATTTCTAATTTCAAATAATTTAGATTCTAATTTTTGATCAAATAATCCAGAATCCTTATTTAAGTTTTCAACTATCCACCAAGTTCCCTTTTTTTTAAAGCCGAGAGCAAAAGTATTATCAATAACTTCATCTGTATTAGAATTATATCCAATAGATGAGAAAGAATATTCCATTTTATTTCTGTAGTGGTAATTGAATGGAGAGGATATCCACTGATCGAATAAAGAGTCTGTGGATTTAATTTTTCCAATTTTATTAAAAACTTCTTTAGTTATCTGAATCTTCATCTTTTTTTGTTCTTCTATTGGAAGATTTATGTAGGGTGCACCTGAAATAGGNTGGAATTTGGTAGTTTTTTCTAGTGGAGAATGTTGGATTATTTCGGTAATNTTTCCCTCGGCATATTTGGGTTTTTTCTTGGTAATTTTTGCGTTTACTATTTGGCCTTTTATCCCGTGTTGTACAAAGATAATATAGTCTCTATCTTTTATATTTAGNTTGGCAATTCCTTTTCCTGCAAAAGCATAATCTACTATTTCAAGTTTTATAATTTCTCCTTTTTTAATCATTTTTAAGACTATATTTATGAATTACTAAAAATTACTACAAATGCTTTTTAAGAATTTAAACAAACGCCTTACAATAGTAACAACTTTGATCCTTACTTTTTATATGGGCCTTTTTAATTGTCAAAATTTTTCAGGTATTGTTAAAATTTCTGGAAAAATTACTAATCCAAATGGAAATAAAATTTCAATTATAAAAAGAGGCTTTAAAAAAGAAATTCCACTAAATGAATACGGGGAATTTAGTGATACCCTAGAAATTACTGCAGGCAATTATTCTTTTTATGACTACAGAGAAAGTTCTGAAATGTACTTAGAACCTGGATTTAATTTAGAAATTACTTTGGATACAAAAGAATTTGATGAAACTATTCGATATGTTGGAATTGGATCACGTCCCAATAATTATTTAGCTAATTATTTTATGTTCAAGGAAAAAAATACTGTTGGCTNNGAAAAAATGACTAATCAAGAATATTTTGATAAAGAATTGATCAATTACGAAAGGTCTAGGTCTCTATTAAATACTAGCGGAATTGAAAACGAGAATTTTATAATAAATCAGCAGCAAACTATCTTTTCAGATCATTTATTTAATTTATTTAATAAAATAGGTAAAGATTATTTCCAAGGAAAGACTACAGCAATTATTTCTCAATATTTAGATAAGAAAGTAGACAATATTGATTTTAAAAATGAATCTATTTTACAGTCGTCTTCAATGAATAAATTTTTTAATTCTTATTTCACCATTGGACTTATTTCAGAAAATTTAAATTGTCTTAATATCTTCAATAACGAATTAAATGAACAACAAAAAAAAGAGATTATCAGCTCTTTAAAAAGAAAAATTTCATTTTATAATCTTAACGATATAGAGAGTTACTACCAAACATTAAGAAAGCTAATAAGTGATGAAAATAGTTTTTTACCTATTGAAGAAAAATATCAAAAAATTTTAAATCTTCAAAAAGGAAATATTTCTCCTATGTTTAATTATCCTGATACAAATGGTCAATATATTTCATTAGCATCTTTAAAAGGGAAATTGGTTTATATAGATGTTTGGGCAACCTGGTGTGGACCTTGTAAAGCCCAAATCCCTTATTTAAAAGAACTGGAGCAGAAGTACAGATTTAAAGAAATCGAATTTGTTAGTTTAAGCATTGACCAAGTAAAAGATGCTCAAAAATGGAAAAATATGATTGCCAAAAAAGAATTAAAAGGAATTCAAATTATGGCTGATAAAGCGTGGCGTTCTTCCTTTGTAAAAGATTATGTAATAGAAGGAATTCCTAGATTTATTCTTTTAGACAAAAAAGGAAATATTATTTCTTCAAATGCTCCAAGACCAGCTAATTTCGAAAATGGAAGTTATGTTCTAAATAAAGAATTAGAAAAAATGTTTGATAGTAATCTTTGATACTCTTAATATGTTAAGCTTTACTTTTTCATATTAATTTTCCAAAACTATTAATGAAAAATATCTGATTTCTTTATTAAAACATTGTTATGTATTTAGAATCATAATTATATATTTGTTTCTTATTTATAATCATTCTTAATAAGGCTTGGTAAATAGAAATGTAATTATAGCAGATAGTTCAGAACTTATTTTAAAAGGGTTAAAGTCAGTATTACAACCAATAGTTCAAAATGATATTTCTTTTGCAATAAATTTTACAGAACTAAAAAAAACCATAAAGTCATTTAATGATGTTTTTGTGATTATAGATTATACTTCTGAAGGATTCTCTTTGAATGAATTAGTAGAGCTCAAAAGTAATTATCCAAAGACAATAATTATGGCGGTAACACCCTACACAAATGCCCAAACTATTGTAGAAGCAATCAAAGCTGGTGTAGAAAGTCATATTAAAAAAGAGTGTTCTATAAATGAAATTAAAGATGCATTTAATGCTACCGTTAATGGAAAAAAGTTTTTTTGTGATGACATTGTCAAACAAATGCGAAAAGAAAATATTAATCCTGAAAAAGTTTTTTTTAAGTCCTTAGATCCAAATCCTGTCCAATTAAGTGAAAGAGAGCTTCAAATTATTCAATATATAGCAGAAGGCTATACCAATTCCCAAATTGCTGCTATAATTTACTTAAGTAATCATACTGTAAATACACATAGAAAAAATATTATGAAAAAATTAGGGGTTAATAATACTGCTGGAATAGTTATGTATGCAGTAAAAACTCAAATGGTAAGTCCAAATCAATTTAGTTTTAAAAAATCAAATCTAATTTAATGGAGAATTCTTATTTAATCCCTTTTCTTATTACTCTATTTGCTGGACTTTCAACAGCTCTTGGTGGTCTAGTAGTTTTTTTCGGAAATACAGAAAAATTAAATTGGCTTTCATTTACCATGTCATTTGCAGCAGGTGTCATGTTATATATTTCTTTTGTAGAAATTCTACCAGAGTCATTTATAGAATTTAGTCATAATTATAAAACCACTAATGCACTTTTATACGTATTTGGTTTTTTTGTAATTGGAGTAGCTTTCGCTGTTTTTACAGATAAATTACTCCCTGAGCAAAGAATTAATAATCAACTTAATAAGAGTTTTAAATCCAAAAACAATAAAATTTATAGATCAGGTTTATTAATAGCACTCACTATGGCATTTCATAATTTTCCTGAAGGAATTGTCACTTTTATTGGAAGCGTTAATGATTTATCTTTTGGTTTGATAATAGGTTTTGCAATTGCTCTTCACAATATTCCCGAAGGAATGGCAATTTCAGTTCCTATATATCATGCCACTGGAAGTAAAAGAAAAGCTTTTTTATATGCTGCCTTAAGCGGAATTACGGAGCCTTTAGGTGCTTTGTTCTGTTATTTTGTAATCAATTCTTACTTAGATGATTTTGTGACTGCAGCGATAATGTCAATCGTAAGTGGTATTATGATTTTTATTTCATTTTTTATACTTATTCCATTAAGTTTTGAATATAAAGGAAAGTTAGAACACGTTTATGGTTTAGTCACAGGAATGATTGTTATAGGAATATCAATATATTTAATGTAGTTATATATTCATTCCTGGAAACATATTAAAAGCAGTGCTTTTCATCTCATTTTCATTCACATGATCTGCATCTTGAATGGCCTTATTAAAACCCTCTACTAAAACTTCAATCAAACGGTCTTTTTCTAAACTTTCATAAATTTCTTGATCTATAAATAGTTCTTTTAATTTTCTATTTCCGTCAAGTACAAAACGTACCTTACCGTCCATAGCATCTCCTTTAACATATATATTTTCTAGTCTTTTTTTAGAGTCTTCCACTACACCTTTCATGTCTTGTAGCTTAGACATCATATCCTTCATATTTTGATTACCGAACATCTATTTAAGTTTTATTTTTTCATTTCTTTTTTTCTTTTCTTTTAAATCTTTCATATTCCACTTGTATAACTTATAGCCAACGTATAATCCTCCAAAAAAAATTATTCCAACAAAAAAAACAATAAAAAAGTCCCCTGGGCTCATCTCATAAAATATTTTGATTAATAATACTTTCTAATTTAATTCCTCTTGACCCTTTTAATAAAACAAGGTGATTTCTAAAGTTTTTATTTTGAAGATAATCTAGTAAAAACTCAGTTTTTTCGAAGCAAATAAAGTCATTTTTAGATTTTTGGTAACATTTTCCTACTAAAATAGCATTTAAGTTATTTTTTTTCAAATAGTGAACAATTTGTTGGTGTTCTTTTTCTTCTTGCTTCCCTAGTTCTAACATGTCCCCTAAAATGACCAACTTTTTTTCGAAATTAGTATTTATAAAACTTTTTAAAGCAGCTAGAGTACTTGTTGGATTAGCATTGTAGCAATCCGCAATAATTTGGTTGTATTTAGATTTAATGAACTGAGATCTATTGTTAGAGGGCTCATATTTTGAAATAGATTGAAAGATTTTTTCTAATTCGACATTAAATACTTTTCCAAAACATACAGCAGCTAGAATATTATTTAAATTATAGCTTCCAATTAGATTTGTGGTAATTATTTTTTCACTTTTGAGATATTGAATACTCAATTCTAAGTATGGGTTTTCTTTGGTAATTTTTCCATTAAAATCTGAATTACTATGACCGTAAGTAATTGTCTTTATATGATTAGGAATAGATTTTAACAAAAAATCATCATCAGAATTTACAATAATTTGACCTTTGTTTTTAATTACGTATTTATATAATTCAAGTTTAGTCTTTTGTATATTTTTAATATTTCCAAAACCTTCTAAATGTGCTTTTCCAATATTCGTTATTAGGGCATAATTGGGTAAGGCAATTTCAGAAAGTTCCTTAATATCTCCAATTTTACTAGCACCCATTTCAATTATAGCAATATCATGCTCTTTTTTTAACTTTAGAATAGTGAGAGGAACACCAATATGATTATTTAAATTTCCTTTAGTAATTAGAATATTATACTTAGACTTTAGAACAGATCCAATTAACTCTTTTGTAGTTGTTTTTCCATTGGTTCCTGTGATTCCTATTGTAGGGGTATTAAATTTTTTCTTATGAAAAAGAGCTAGATCTTGTAAAGTTGATAAAACATCTTTAACTAGAAATGTTTTTCCTTCAATATAATATTTTTTTTCATCTATAACAGCAAATTTAGCACCTAGATCAAGTGCTTTTTTAGCGTAAGAATTTCCGTTAAAGTTGGGCCCTTTTAATGCAAAGAAAATATCGTTTTTAATTATGTTTCTTGAGTCAGTTGCAACCTGTTGATTACAGCTAATAAAAGCATCGTAAATTTCCACCATCATTATTCACCAAATCTATCCATTACAGCATTGGTAACTCCAGTTGAAGAAAAACCACCATCATGAAATAAATTTTGCATTGTTACATATTTAGTTAGGTCACTGAACATGGAGATACAATAATTAGCACAATCCAAAGAACTAGCATTTCCTAAAGGGCTCATGTTTTCACTAAAATCAATAAATTTATTAAAACCTGACACACCACTTCCAGCTGTAGTAACAGTAGGTGACTGAGAAATGGTATTGATTCTAACTTTTTTAGAAGTTCCATAATGATAGCCAAAGCTTCTTGTGATTGATTCTAGTAGTGATTTTGCATCAGCCATGTCATTATAATCAGGAAAAATTCTTTGAGCGGCAATGTAAGTTAATGCTACTACTGAACCCCATTCATTAATAGCATCCATTTCGGAAGCTACCTGCATTACTTTATGAAAAGAAATTGCGGAAACATCTAACGTCTTTTGGTACCAATTATAATTAAGTGCTGTATATTTTTTCTTTTTACGAACGTTTGGAGACATGCCAATAGAATGTAAGATAAAATCTACTTTACCTCCAAGAATTTCTTGAGATTCAGTAAATAAATTTTTCAGATCTTCAACATTAGTTGCATCAGCAGGGATTACTTTTGAATGGGTTTTTTTAGCTAATTCATTTATAGTACCCATTCTCATAGCAATTGGGGCATTAGTAAGAGTAAAACTTGCGCCTTCTTCATGAGCTCTTTCTGCTACTTTCCATGCAATGGACATATCATTTAATGCTCCAAAAATGATTCCCTTTTTTCCTTTGAGTAAATTGTGAGACATATATAAAAATAGTTTTATTCAAATATAGAAATATACATTAACAAATTTTCTAACATCTTTGAAAATACTGTAGTTTAGTCTATAAGAATGGCCAAAAATCATTATAAAACATTAGGAATTTCTAATTCTGCTACTAAGTCTGAAATAAAAAGAGCCTATAGAAGACTTGCCATGAAATACCATCCTGATAAAAACAATTCAACCCATGCACAAAAACTATTTATAGAAATTAATGAAGCTTATGCCTTCCTTTCAAAAGATGAAATAGAAGAGTTAAAAAGACCACAAAAAAGTTATGAGGCTAAAACATCAAAAAATTTCTCGCAAGAAGAATTGGAGAAAAGAATGCGTTGGGCAAAGCAATATGCACAATACAAAAAAATAAAAGAAGAAAAAATAATCGAAATTAATTATTATAAAATTCAAAATTCGTCCCTAGGTTGGATAACTACCTTAATAAGTAGGATGAGCATCAGCTTGGCATTTATTATATTTCTTGACTTTAAAATTATTCCGCCCTCCTCTTTTGAGGTAGAATTAGTGACTAACTACATTGATATGAGTTCACAAAAATTAGCGTTAAAATTACGTGACAAAAAGAAAAACGAATTTACATTTGGAGTTTCATTTGACGATATAAAAAGAGTGAATATAGCTTCTATTAATGAATATTCCTGTCAAAAAAGTAAGTTGTTCAGACAAAATACTAATATGATTTTAAAAATAAAAAATCAAGAAGTTTCTATTTTTAATCATTATTGTGTTTATAAAGTTTTTTATTTCTATTTAGTAATTTTATTATTACCACTTATCACTTTATTTTCAAAAGGACCTAATTCAGTATATATATTATCTACTTATGTCATTTCAAGCCTGTCGGTAATTGGAATGGTATTTTTATTATTAACAATTTTAATATGAAATTTCATTATTTAATGTCTTTTTTTTTATTTATATGTTGCAATAGTCAACCACCTAAAAAATATTATAAAAAAGAAAATTTGATAATTTCTGAAGATTCAAAACCCAAATTAATTACTAATAAAAAAAAAAGTACCTCTTCTAAAAGTAATTTAATATCTAATCAAAATGTAAAAGAAAAATTGTTTGATTATGGTATAAAAAATAAAGAAAATAGGGTGATAATAAAAACTGAATTTGGTAATATAACTGTAAGATTATATGATGAAACACCGCTTCATAGAGCAAACTTTATAATGCTTGCCAAAAAAGGTTTTTTTGACTCAACTATATTTTATAGAGTAATTAGAAATTTCATGATTCAAGGTGGAAACAGCGATAAAAATAATATGTTACAAAAAATGGCTAAAATAGGTATGTATAAAGTTCCACCAGAAATAAATAAAAAATATATACATAAAAGAGGAGCACTTGCTATGGCAGTTCCCGAACAGTATTATAAAGACCCATCAAAACAAAATTTATCGTCAAGTCCATATAACTTCTATATCATACAAAAAGGGCCTATATCGGACAGTTATATTGATAAAATAGAAAAAAAATATCAAATTGACATATCTACTAAAAATAGAACTATTTACAAATCGGTTGGAGGAAGTCCACATTTAGATAATGAGTACACAGTTTTTGGAGAAGTTGTTAGTGGAATGAATGTAGTAGACAAAATTAGTAAGGTCATAACTGATGGAAAAAATAGACCGTTAGAAAATATTTATCTTCAAATGGAGGTGCTNAAAAACAATAAATAACAATTTTTATTTGTAACTTTTTTAATTAAAATTAGTAGATAAGAATATATCCGTAATTTAAGATGAGATATAGTTTATTAAATATTGGTCTTTTTCCAGAATTTTTTCAAATTAATAGAAAGCTTGTTATTTTCCTTTTTGGATTTTTATTATTTGGAACTNTNTCATTCATTACATATCATCCAACTAGTATTAGTGACCAAAAGNTAAATGACAATGAAATTGTTTTATTAGATAATAAAACATATGAAAATTTAGATCATATAAATACTTCCATTACTTCTACCAAAACAATCTCAAAAAATGTAAATAATAAATTTGCTTTAATAGTAGGTTCGTATAACCAAGAATTAAATGCTCAACTTTTAAAAGAAGAAATGAATAGAAGAGGATTTAAAGATTGNTCAATTATTTATAACAAAAAACCATCAAAGTTTTGGGTAGCACTTAAAATGTATAATAAAAAAGACGACGCAATTTTTGATAGAGAACGNTTTTTATTAGACGGATGGGTAAAAGAAATGTAAACATTTACTTTAATTCTATACCTACTGGGCAGTGATCAGAACCCATAACATCATTTAAAATAAAAGCATCTTTTACCATTTCTAAAGCACCTTTACTTGCTAAAAAATAGTCTAATCTCCAACCCACATTTTTAGCTCTTGAATTAAATCTATAACTCCACCAGGAATATTTGACAGTNTCTGGATAAAANTGTCTGAAAGTATCTGTAAAACCTGAAGATATATAATTGTTCATTCCATCAATTTCATCTTGCGTGTATCCTGGTGTTTTATTGTAATTTGATTTAGGGTTTTTTAAATCTATGGCATGATGAGCTACGTTTAAATCACCACATAAGAATACTGGTTTATTTTTGTTGTTTATAAATTTTAATAATTCAATATCCCATTTTTTTCTATAATCAAGTCTTACCAATCCCGAACCACTATTAGGAACATATACTGTGATAAAATAAAAGTTTTTAAATTCTNCACAAATTAATCTTCCCTCTTGGTCATGCTCGACTATTCCTAGACCATAACTAACATTCAGCGGTTTTAACTTAGAAAGAATAGCNGTTCCACTATATCCTTTTTTTATAGCACTAGCAGAGTAGATATGATAGCCATTAACATCTTTTAGTGAATTTATTACTTGTTCTTCTTGGGCCTTTGTCTCTTGAAATCCAATTATATCTGGGTTCATATAATCTAATATTTCAGAAAGTCCTTTTTTCTCAACAGCTCTTATGCCATTCAAATTCCATGAAACTAACTTCATATGTTAATATTTAAATTATCTTTTATGAATGTATTAAAATCTTTTTTAATCTAATATTTTTGTAAATTAAAAAATTAATAATGAATATTAAATCTTATAATTTTCAAAATAAAAGAGCATTAGTTCGAGTAGATTTTAATGTGCCTCTTGACAATAAAGGGCAAGTTACAGATGACACTAGAATCAAAATGTCACTACCAACAATTCATAAAATTTTAAATGATGGAGGAAGCATTGTCTTAATGTCTCATCTAGGTAGGCCAAAGGATGAACCAAATCCTCAATTTTCATTAAGTCAAACCATTCCTTGTCTTGAAAAACTACTTAACAAAAATGTTATTTTCTGTAACGATTGTATAGACCATAAATCAATTTCAGTAACTCAAAATTTATTACCAGGTCAAGTAGTTTTATTAGAAAATTTAAGATTCTACAAAGAAGAAAAATTGGGTGATAAAGATTTTGCTTATCAATTATCAAAGCATGGTGATGTATATGTAAATGATGCTTTTGGAACTGCTCATCGTGCACATGCTTCTACATCTGTAATAGCTGATTTTTTTCCCAATCATAAAATGTTTGGATTATTGCTGCAAAATGAAATTATCAGTGTAGAAAAAGTGTTAAATAGTAATCAGCATCCCTTAACAGCAATTGTTGGAGGTGCAAAAGTTTCCTCCAAAATTACCATAATTTTGAATTTGATTGAAAAAGTAGACCATCTAATAATAGGAGGGGGTATGGCATATACTTTTATCAAAGCTCAAAATGGGTCTATTGGTAAATCATTAGTAGAAGATGATTTTTTAAGTTTGGCCTTAGAAATTTTAGAAAAAGCAAAAGAAAAAAATGTGCATATACATCTTCCTGTAGATGCGCTATGTTGTGAAGAATTTAACAATGATTCACCTACCAAGACTCGGGATATTAATGAAATACCAAATAATGAAATGGGATTAGATATTGGTACAGAATCTATAAAATTATTTAGTAATGTTATCGAAAAATCAGCTTTGATTTTATGGAACGGTCCAATGGGAGTTTTTGAAATGAATAATTTTCAGATTGGAACTCTTTCAATAGCAAATGCCATTGTAAAAGCTACTAAAAATAATGCTTTTTCTCTGATTGGAGGAGGTGATAGTATAGCTGCAATTAATTTGTTTAAATTAGCCGATAAAGTAAGCCATGTTTCTACTGGTGGTGGAGCTATGTTAGAATATTTGGAAGGCAAAGAATTACCTGGCATTAAATCTATAAAAAGTTCTTAAATGAATAAATATTTTTGGTTTATTATTATTCTTTTAATTTTTTCAAGTTGTAATGAAGAATCTGAAAAACCTGAAAGATGGGTAGATAACGTGCTTTTATCTGAAAAAGATATTTTAATTGCAATTTCCCTTGACTTAAACTCTCTTTTATCAAAATCGGACCTAGCTAATAGTGATCAAATAACTAACCAAAATAAAATGTTGATCAATGCTTTTAATTCTTCGTTTAAAAGCAGTTTACTAGGTTTTAATGTAGATATTCCTCAAAAAATGTTTCTAGTATCAAAAGAAAATGATTCTAATGGTGCTATATTTTGGGTTGGAGAATTGACCAATAAATTTATATTTGATCAGACTGTAAAAAACTTTTTTGATGTAGATGATTTTTCTAATTCAGACGTAAATACTTATTACCTCAAAGAATATAATCTCTATTTAAGTTTTAATGAATTTAATTTTATAGTGGGTTTTTCAACAGACAAAAAATATGTAGAATCCAAATTAAAATCCTATTTTAATAACGATCATTATCCAGAAAATAATGCTGCCTTCTTAAGTTTTTTGGAAAACACAGACGATATTGGGTTTTACTTTTCAAATAAAAGAATCAATCAACTACAAAATAGTTTAAGTAAGTCTACACTGGGATCACTTTTAAATAATTCATCAGTTGTCAATCAAATTGACCATTTTGGAGATGAACTTTTTACAAGTTTAAACTTTCTTAATGGAAAAGTATCTATGAATACGACTACTTATCGTTCAAATAATTCAATTTATAATAGCAATGGAGTTGCTTCTTCATTTAAAAATTTTGTTTCAATTAATGAATTAGTTTCTTTTGGATTTGCAAATTTTGATTTAAATAACGAAAAGTCTTTTTTTAGTAATATAAAAGTTCTTGATAAAAAAGAAGACTTTATTGCTTTTAAATTTCTAGATGATGAAAAATCAAGGTCTACATTAAATGGAGAAATGTCTTTTGCAATCGCTGCTATTGCAAATAATCAAACCAATGATCCTAATTTTAATAAATCTAGAGAGAATTTATGGGAAGATGATTTTGACAGAAATATTTTTGAATCAGACATAACACCTCCTTTCTTAGTAAGTTTAGGTGTAAAGGAGCCATATTTATTAGAAAATCAAATCAAAGAGATGAATAAAAAATTTGAATTGGGAAATACTGTTTTGATGAAGGATTATTATATTCTTTTGAAAGATTATTTTCTGCATATTTCTAATAATGAGCAATTATTGAAAGATATATATAGCAAAAACAAAAAAAATTATTCCCATTTTAATAATCAACTTTTTCAAAAACCTATGTATGCAGAAATTGATTTAGAGTCGGGCTTAAATTTTATGCAATTAAAAAACTTAAAGCTACTTTATAATATTTTTAAAAGAATCACTTTTACTGCAGATAATGATAATTTCTCAATTTTGGTTAATGTCAAAAATGAAAATCAAAATTCCTTAAAATCAATATCGGATTTAATTTTAAAAAGTCAATTACTAGAATCTTATTTATAATTTTCCATAACTTTCCTGACACTTCCATATATTTTCATTAATTTTTTAGCCGTTTCTATATTCACATTAATTTCTTCCATTACCATTTTTTCTGCTCTTGAAACAAGTTTATTGTTGGAAAGCTGCATATCTACCATTTTGTTTCCTTTTACTTTTCCTAACTGTATCATTAAAGTAGTTGAAATCATATTCAAAATTAATTTTTGAGCTGTTCCTGATTTCATTCTAGTACTTCCAGTTATAAATTCTGGACCCACTACAGGAACTAAAGAATAAGATGCTGTTTTGTCAAGAGGACTGTTAGGATTGCAAGTTATTCCAGCAGTTAAAATTTTATTTTTATTACATTCTTTTATAGCACCTAAAACATAGGGAGTAGTCCCTGAAGCTGCTATTCCAATTACACTATCTAATTTACTGATTTTATATTTTTTTAAATCTTTCCAACCTCTTGATAAATCATCTTCTGCAAACTCGACCGCTTTTCTTATAGCAGAATCACCACCAGCTATTATTCCTACAACTAGATTTTGATCAACTCCAAATGTTGGAGGACATTCACTAGCATCAACAATCCCTAATCTTCCGCTCGTTCCAGCTCCAATATAAAAGAGTCTTCCACCTAACTTCATTCTTTTAGTAATTTTTATTACTAAACGCTCAATATTTGGGATCACTTTTTGAACAGCTATAGCTACTTTTTGATCTTCGAAATTAATTTTATTAAGTAAATCATTAATGGAGTGATTCTCTAAATGGTCATAGTTTGATTTCTCTTCAGTAATTTTTTTAAAGGACATGATTTTAATTTTTAATATCTAATGTTGAAAAATTAAGTTATACAATTATTGCTATTATCTATCCTTATTTGGTAATTTGTTAGAATATAAAATTTAAAGAAATGTTAAAAGAAGGAGACAAAGCACCAAATTTTAAAGGAATAGACCAAAATAATGAACCAATTGAGTTGAGTAATTTTTCTAAAAAAAAATTAATACTTTATTTTTACCCTAAAGACGATACTCCTGGATGCACTAAGGAAGCTTGTAACTTAAGAGATAATTATGATGCGCTTAGCAAAGATAATTTTGCTGTAGTCGGGGTCAGTGCAGATACTTCCGCCAAACACACAAAATTTATATCTAAATATAATTTACCTTTTTCCTTGTTGGCTGACACCGAGAAAGAAGTTATTAAATCTTATAACTGCTGGGGACTCAAAAAATTTATGGGAAGAGAATATGAAGGTATTTTGAGAAAAACCTTTGTTATAGAAAATAATACAATTATAAAAATATTTGAAAAGGTTAAAACAACTGACCATTTTAACCAAATTATAGAAGCCTTAAATTAGAGCGTAAAACATTTACGTTGTATTTTGATAAATTTCCTTAAAATTGAAAAAAATGGAAGATTTAAGTAAAGAAAAATTAAAAGCATTACAAGCAACTTTAGAAAGATTAGATAAATCTTATGGTAAAGGTTCTGTGATGAGAATGGGTGACGAACCTGTGGAAAAGATTGAAGTAATTAAAACAGGTTCAGTTACTCTTAATAGAGCTCTTGGAGTTGGAGGATTTCCGAAGGGTAGAGTAGTTGAAATATATGGTCCTGAATCATCTGGTAAAACTACGCTCGCTATTCATGCAATTGCCGAAGCTCAAAAAACAGGTGGAATTGCAGCTATCATTGATGCTGAACATGCTTTTGACCAGTTTTATGCAAAGAATTTGGGAGTGGACATTGATAATCTTTTGATATCCCAGCCGGATAATGGCGAACAAGCTTTAGAAATTGCCGATAATTTAATAAGATCTGGGGCAATAGACATTTTAGTGATAGATTCTGTAGCTGCTCTAACACCTAAGGCTGAAATAGAAGGTGAAATGGGAGATAACCAAATGGGATTACAAGCAAGATTAATGTCTAAAGCTTTGAGAAAACTAACAGGAAGTATTAGTAAAGCTAATACATGTTGTATTTTCATTAATCAATTAAGAGAAAAAATAGGTGTGATGTTCGGAAATCCTGAGACAACAACAGGTGGAAATGCCTTGAAATTCTATTCTTCTGTGAGAATTGATATTAGAAGATCAAGTGCTATAAAAAACTCTGATAAAGTTATAGGTAATAGAACTAGAGTGAAAGTGGTGAAAAATAAAGTTGCACCTCCATTTCAGCAAGCTGAATTTGATATTATGTATGGAGAGGGAATTTCTAAAACAGGAGAAATTATTGATTTGGGTGTTGAGATGGACATTATCAATAAATCTGGCTCATGGTATTCTTATGGAGATACTAAACTGGGCCAGGGAAGAGATGCTGTTAAAGAAATTTTATCTGACAATCATGAACTATTAGAAGAGTTAGAAAATAAGATTACAGAACAGCTAAATAGTTAAAAATAACTTTATTTAATTATAAGGCAATTGGGTCTTTTTTTATGAAACATTCATTTCTCGTACTATTACTATTGGTCTTAAGTTGTAATACTTCAGATACTGAGAAATTTGTTAAAAAAAACAACAAAAATATAGAAGCTGTAAGTTCTAACGAACCTTTAGTTGAATTATATAATATTGATAAAGAAATTATCCAAAACCCTAAAAGTCCCAATGTTTATCTGAAACGCGCACTTTATTATCAAAATAAAAGAGATTTTTCTTCTGCACTAGAGGATATTAATAGAGCTTTAAGCATTACTCCAGATGTTTCTTTTTTAAAGTATCATAAAGCCGCTATTTTATACGAATTAGCAGTTTTTAAACAGGATATTAGTTTGATTGATGAATCAAAAATTTACTTAGACAATTGTATAAAAGAAGATTTGGAAATAATTCCACCAAGATTATTAAGAGCTAAAATCTTTTTATTTGAGAAAAAAACAGATGAAGCGATGAAACTAGTTAATGAGGTTTTAAAAATCAACCAGACTGTTGCGGAAGCATATTTAATAAAAGGAATGATTTACCATTTTTTAGGAAATAATAAATTAGCCAGCTCTTCTTACCAAACCGCAATAGAAGTGGACCCTAATTATTATGATGCCTACATTCATATGGGAATGATTTCAGAAAATTCCACTAATTATAATTCAATTGATTATTATAATTCTGCTATTGAAATAGAGCCATTCAATATTGAAGGTCATAGAAATAAAGGGTTGTATTACCATTTTAAATCTAATTATGTTAGCGCAAGAAATTCCTTTGAAAAAATTATTAAAATAGATTCTAATTTTGAGGAAACTTACTTTAATATTGGTAATACATTTCTAGGTCAATATGAAAAAGAAGTAAGCAATGATGATTATTTAGATTCTGCTTTTTTTTACTTTAATAGAGCACTACAAATAAATCCTTACTACGTTCAATCTATCCACAACATAGGGCTGTGTTATGAAATTAAAGGGAAAATAGATTTGGCTAAAAAGTATTACCAACAAGCAATTAACATTGATAACGAATTTCTCCCCTCTTTAAATGCTTTAAATTTATTGGATTAGTTTATTAGTTCAATTAGTTGATTAATGTTTAAAAACCTTCCTCGCTTTACATTATTTAAAACTATAATTGTTTGATTACTTTGTGGAATCTTTATAAAATAAGATCTATAGCCTTTCCACCAACCAGTATGATAAATAATTTTACCAAATTTTTTATGTGTTTTAAGCCTAAAACCATATCCATAGTTTTTATTTTGATGATAATCTTTGTTCATTTTACTGAAGGCTAATTTCTTAAGACTATCATTGATTAATGTATTTTGATTAAGAGCTTGATCGAATAAAAACATATCTAAAGTAGTGGAGTATATTCCTTTGTCACCAACTACACCATTTAGATAAACATCTTCCCATGGAGTTCTATTTTCATAACCTTGAGTAGGTAGTATTAATTCTTCAAAATTAGTTCTGTCGTATAAAACAGTATGATTCATTCCTAAAGGAGAAAAAATATTTGATTTTAAGTACTCTCTAAAAGTAATTCCTGTCACTTTTTCTACAATTGAAGCAAGAAGAAGGAAATTAGTATTGCAGTAATAATATCTGCGGTTAGGAGGGTAGTTTTTTAAAGGTTTTATTTTTGAAATAATTTCAATTACATCATCATTATTAATCGTCTTATTTTTATCTGGCCAAATACTGTCAGGTGAATCACAAAAATGGGTGTATTGACTAAGTCCTGATCTGTGAGATAAAAGTTGATGAATAGTGATGCCATTATATGGAAAATTTGGTAGGAATTTTTCAACTGTATCGTTCAAGGTTAAAATGCCATTTTCTATTAATTGTAAAATAGCAATAGCTGTAAAGGGTTTTGATACTGAAGCAAGCTGAAAGGAATGATTCTGGGTAAGCTTTTCTTTTTCTTGAAAGTTTGCAAAGCCATAGCTTTTATTCGTAATTATTTGACCATTTTCAGCAAATAAAATATTGCCATTAAATTGCCTTTGTTTGAATTTTTTTTGAAAAAATGATTCTATTTTTCCTTTTCTTTGGTAATCTTCTATAAACTTAATTTTAATATTTAAAGTATCTTTAAAATGAGTATTACTATTATGATCACTTACTTTAAGTGAATTATCATTGCAGGATAAAATAATTAGAAAAAAAATAAGGAATATCAATACATGATTTCTCATTTCGATCATATTTAAATAATGGTAAATAAACGGGATTTACAGTCTTTGTAAATTTTCTACATTATCTCCTAATCTTCTGTAACAAGAAAGTTTGTCTTTGAAAATAGAAGATTTGAAAATAGATTTGTTTAATAGCATTCTTACACATTCTTGAATGCCTTCAATAATTGATGGGTGAGGATGAACCATTTCTGCAAGTTCGTGAATGTTTTTATCCATCTTCATTAATAAACCAACACCTTGAATTGCACTGGATGCATGTTCTCCAACCGCCCTCATTCCTAAAATTTTCATTTTTTTATCGTCTGTAACAATTATTTTAAAAAAACCTTCTGTTTTTCTCATAGCTATAGCTCTGGCAATACAAGAATAATCTAGTTTAACGACTTTAACAGGAATATTTTGTTCAATACAAGTTTTTTCATTAACTCCAACAGCTGCTACTTCAGGTTGTAGGAACATAATAGTGCAGATGTTTTTATAGTTGATGGGATAATATTTTTTAGAAAAAATTCTTTCTACTGCATATCTTCCTTCTAGTTCACCCACGTTTACTAATGAGATATGTCCACTAGCATCACCAACTACATAGATATTAGGTATATTTGTTTGAGTATCAATATCACCAATATGTACGCCTCTTTTACTTAAAGTAACTCCAGCATTTTCCATTTTTAATCCTTCAATACATAATTTTCTTCCCACTGATAAAAGAGCTTTTTCAACTCGAATTATTTCTTTAGTTCCGTCTTTATATGAAAGTTCATATTCTACTTCACCCTCTTTAATTTCCAATCTTTCTAATTGGGCTTTATTATGAATAGTTACCCCTTTTTCTTTTAAATTTTTACTTATTAAATCTGAAATATCATTGTCTTCAAATGGTAAAATTCTATCGGACCTATCTATTAAATAAACTTTAGTTTTTCCAAAGTTCGAAAATATTGTAGCATATTCGCATCCAATAACTCCAGCTCCTACAATAACCATTGATTTTGGAAATTCCGTCATATGATCAACTCCATCACTAGTCATAATTACTTTCTCATCTACTTCAATATTAGGTAATGTTCTTGGCTTACTACCCGTAGCAATTATGATATTTTCTGCATATACGGTTTTTTTTTCTGTATCAGATTTTTGAATTTCTACATGATGATTGTCTATAAATGTTCCTAAGCCTCTTTCGTATTTGAAAATGTTATTTAGAGCTTCGGATTGAAGTAATTTTAAGTGACATGAATATTGAAATTTTCTATCAAATGTAGAATCCATTAAATTCTTCTGAACATCCTCCCATGATAAATCAACACCCTTTCTTCCAGCAGACTTTATACCTTCGTTAATTGTTCTAAGTTTTTGAGATAGTTCCCACATTGTTTTAGAAGAAAGTGCACCATTATAGAGCCCTGCACCACCAACTTTATCTTTTTCAATTAAAACAGTTTTTTTACCAAAATCAACAGCTCTCATTGCTGCAGCATAACCAGAGGGACCAGCTCCAATAATACACAAATCATATTTTTCCATACTATTTCATTTTTTATTAGATAGGTAATTTTATTTATTATTAATAATTGTTTCTTTAAAATTTAATATTAAAAGAAATTTGAGTTGTAAAATAATTAGTTTCATTTTCCATTAAAAAGGTGGGTTTTAGTTTAAATCCTAGATGATCACTTATATCAAAAAGAAACAAATGAGCTTCCACGTTTGCATCAATAATTTGTAATACATAAACACCAATAAATGAAATTAATGATAAGTCTCGTAATCTTCTGTAATCTTCTTGAATTATTTTTAATTGATCAATGGAATATAAAGGATAGTTATTAGCAGCATTGCCTTGATTTCTAGAAACCCGTTCTTCTTTTATTTTTCTAAATTCTTGGTTATTAAAATTCACCAAAAAAGTAGTAGATCCTATTCCTGCATAAATAATGGGAAGTTTCCACCAAAGTCTATTTTTAACATTTTCAGGCCGTATCTGATTATTTTGAAATTGACCCAACCCTGGAACAATACAGGACAAAATAGTAGATCTTTTGGTTAATTTTTTTTGATCAATTGTATCAATAGATTGGCAGGTAAATTGATTTGAAAATAGAATTAAAAAATATATGAAAAACCTGATCATTGATCAAAATTATCTAGTATTTCGTTCAGATGATCTTGACTCTTAAAATGGATCACAATTTGACCATTTCCTTTTAGTTTTTTTTTAATAATTACTTTAGATTTTAACTGAAAAGAAAGATCATTTTGAATTCTACTTTCATAATTGCTTAATATCTTTAATCTATTTTTAATAGAATTAGTTTTTCCATTAAATATTTTCTCGGCATCTCGAACAGAAAGTTGTTCATTTTTAATTTTTTTAAATGCATTTATCATATCTGCATCATTGCCTAATGAAAGTATAGCTCTTGCATGTCCCATGCTTAAGTCACCATTTCTGACCGCTTTTTGAATCTCTACAGGTAATTTTAATAGTCTTAAGAAATTAGAAACAGTAGATCTGTCTTTACTCACTTTTTGACTCAATTCTGAATGAGTTAGCTGACATTCATCAATTAGTCTTTGATAGCTAAGTCCTATTTCTATTGCATTTAGGTCTTTTCTTTGAATATTTTCTACAATTGCCATTTCCAGCATTTTCTTATCATCGGCAATTCTTATGAAAGCAGGAATTTGAGAAATGCCTACGATTTTAGCTGCTTGAAACCTTCTCTCACCAGAAATTATCTGAAAATGATCCCTTCCCATTTTTCTAACGGTAATAGGTTGAATAATTCCATGTTCTTTGATTGAATTGGAAAGTTCTTTTAGGGATTCTTTTTCAAAATCTATTCTGGGCTGAAAAGGATTGGGACTTATATTAAAGATATTAATTCTAGAAATGGATTTAACTTGATCTGGATCTGAGTTTTGCGATTTTGATGTGATATCAGTTTTAGCATTTTCTAACAATGCACCTAAACCTTTTCCAAGAGCATTTTTCTTAGAAACCATTCAATTCTGTATTTTTAGAAACGGTATTTAAAGTATTACCAACCATAGTCTTTTTTATTAACTCTTTCGCTAAATTCAAGTAGTTAACAGCACCTTTACTGCTTGCATCATGCATGATAATAGTTTCTCCATGACTTGGAGCCTCTCCAAGACGGGTATTTCTATGGATGATAGTGTCAAAAACCAACTGCTGAAAGTGAATTTTAACTTCTTCAATTACTTGGTTAGATAGTCTTAACCTAGTATCATACATGGTTAGTAAAATACCTTCAATATCAAGTAATTTATTCAGTCTGCTTTGAACTATTTTTATGGTATTTAACAGTTTTCCTAACCCTTCTAGTGCAAAATATTCGCATTGAACTGGTATAATTACACTGTCAGAAAGAGTCAAGGAATTTAAGGTTAAAAGACCTAGAGAAGGAGAGCAATCTATTAAAACATAATCATATTCATCTTTTAAGCTTGAGAACATTTTCTTGAAAACATATTCTCTCTCTTCTAAATTGATCATTTCTATTTCTGCTCCAACTAAATCTATATGAGAGGGTAGGAGGTCCAAGTTTGGACTTTTTGTTCGCATAATTAACTCTTTAGGATTAACTCCATTAATTATACAATCATAAATACCTTGATTTACTTTTCTAGGTTCAAATCCTACTCCAGAAGTACAATTAGCTTGAGGGTCTGCATCGATTAGTAATGTTTTTTTATCTAAAACACCTAAACAGGCAGATAAATTAATAGCAGTTGTTGTTTTACCAACTCCACCTTTTTGATTTGCTATTGTAATTATTTTACCCATTAATTAAAGTTTCAATTAATTATTACTTACAATAAAGTTATTATTATAAGCATATATTTTTTGAATTTAAAGATTCATTTTTAAACATGAATGTGTTTAAATGAAAATACAGAAAATGTTTGTCAACATTTTTGAAATATACACTCTGATAAAATCTGTAAGACACTGAAAATCAGAAATATGAAAAATAGTGCTTACTTTTTGAGTGTTGAAAAATAACTAATCTAGATTTTTGAAAGATTTACTTTCTAAGGAATCTTCGCTGTTATTGGAGATATTTTCATTAAGTGAAATAACCTTGTCTACTACTTCATGAAGTCCGTCTTTAAATTTTTCAAAATCTTCTTTATAGAGAAATATTTTATGTTTTTCAAAGTGAAAATTCCCATCTTGATCAAATTTCTTTTTACTTTCTGTAATGGTTAAATAGTGGTCACCTGATCGGGTAGACTTCACATCAAAGAAGTAAGTTCTCTTTCCAGCTCTTACAGATTTAGAATAAATTTCATTTCTGTAGTTGTCTTGATCTTTGTTTTTTTCCATTGCCTTCTTCTTTTAATAATAGTGCAATATAATTAACCTTTTTATTTTTTTCCAAAAATTAAGTGGGATTAATTTTTTTCTAGCTGTTGTTTTTTAAAAATTTCATAATAAAAACCCTTGTTTTTTAAAAGTTCATTGTGGCTTCCTTCTTCTGTTATCGATCCATCTTCCATAACTATAATACGATCACAGTCACTTAAATTACTTATTTTATGACTTATGTGAATGGCTATTTTTGCATTCTCTTTTTTTTGAAGATTTTCTTGAATTCTTTTAGAAGTCTCTGCGTCTACTGCAGAAAGACAGTCGTCAAATATCAATAATTGAGGCTTTCTTACTAAAGCTCTAGCTATTGAAATTCTTTGTTTCTGACCTCCAGATAGTGTTACTCCTCTTTCTCCAATTTTGGTTTCAAAAGAATCGTTAAATTTTTCAATTTCTGAAATTAATCCAGCACTTTTTGCAGATTCTTTTACATGGTCAAAATCAAATTCCTTTTCTTCTAAGCCAAAAGCAATGTTGTTTTTAATGGTGTCTGAAAATAAAAAAACGTCTTGAGGAACATACCCTATTTTCTTTCTATATTCATGTAAATTTATCTCATTAATTAAAATATTATTAATTAATATTTTTCCATTATCCACTTCATAAAGTCTACATAAAAGTTGAGCAAGAGTTGATTTACCAGATCCTGTTTTGCCAAAAACCCCTAAACTTTCGCCCGACTTAATTTTGAGACTAATATTTTTTAAAACTGCATCTGATTTATTTGGATATTTAAAATGTACATTTTTAAACTCAATTTCTCTTAACTCTTTTATGTTATTTTGACCTTCATTTTTTATTTTTTCATTTATTTTTATAAATTCATTTATTCTTTTTTGAGATGCTGCTGCACGCTGTATAATAGAACTTACCCATCCAATTGATGCAAATGGCCAGGTTAACATATTAATATAAAATATGAACTGAACTATATCACCGTAGTCTAACTCATTATGTATGGTCTTTACTCCACCTAGATAAATTGTTATAACTGTACTTAATCCAATTAGAAATATAATAGATGGAAGAAAAAGAGCATTTACTAGCGCTAAACTAAGAGACGCTTTTTTGTAATCACTGGTTTCAATTTTATAGTTATTTAAGTAGTGTTTATTTTTATTATACGCTTTTATTACTCTTATACCTGAAAAGGCTTCTTGAACAAAAGAAGTAATCCGAGATTGTTTTTGTTGAGTAATTTCACTTTTTTTATTTATTATACTACTTACTTTATATATTATTATAGAGAGTATTGGTAAAGGGAAGAGAACGTATAATGTAAGAGTTAAGTTTTTATAAATCATAAAGGAAATAACCATTATAAATAAAACAGTTACGTTGATGGAATACATTATAGCTGGACCTAAGTACATCCTAACCTTAGTAACGTCTTCACTTATCCGATTCATTAGGTCTCCAGTCTTATTTTTTTTATAAAATGAAATGCTTAGTTGTTGGTATTTGGAAAATATTTCATTTTTCAAGTCAAATTCAATTTTTCTTGACATTACAATGATAGTCTGTCGGGTGAAAAATAAAAATACTCCTTTAAGTAAAGAAAATGTCATGTAGGTAATCACAAGTTTTAAACCTAAATTCCAAATAATATTATTGTCTTTTTGATAGTCCCCGTCTAAATTGATCAACTCATCGATAGTATCATCAATTATTTTAGGCATATAAACGCCAAAATAATTAGAAGCAATTATAAATAACAATCCTAAAAACAGATGCCATTTATACTTCCATAGGTATTTATTTAAATGAAATAAAGACTTCAATTCATTTCAAATATATAGACTTAAATTAAGCAATTTATTTTTTTCAATTTTTATGTTGTCAAAATATTATTTTTGTCAAATATTTCTAGTTTTTTAAAATGAAAAATCTACTAAACAATAAAAAAGAAGTCTCCAAAAGCAACCCGTTAGATTTTTTTAAAATGAATCATGAAAAAATACTTTTTTGTCAGGATGAAAAATCCGGACTTAAAGCTATTATAGCAGTTCATAATACTGTTTGCGGACCCGCTTTAGGTGGTACAAGAATGTGGAATTATAGTAATAATGAAGAAGCATTAATTGATGTAATGAGACTTTCAAAAGGAATGACGTATAAAAACGCTATTTCTGGTTTAAATTTAGGAGGTGGNAAAGCAGTTATTTTAGGAAATTCTAAGACTCAAAAGTCTCCAGAATTATTTATGAAATTTGGTGAGTTTGTCGACTCGTTATCAGGTTCTTATATCACTGCTGAAGATGTTGGGATTAATCCAACAGATATGTTACATGTTTCTAAAACCACTCAAAATGTAACGGGTCTGCCTGGCAAAAAAGGAGATCCTTCTCCAGTAACTGCTTATGGAGTTTACATGGGAATGAAAGCAGCATTGAAATTTCAAAGTGGAAAAGAAAGTCTTTCTGGAAAAAAAATTCTTGTTCAAGGAATTGGTCATGTTGGGTTATATTTAGTAGATTATCTTCATAAAGAAGGTGCAGAAGTTACCATAACAGATATTAACAAAGATGCTGTTGCAAAAACGGTAAAAAAATACAATTGTAGNTATGTTAGTCCAGATGATTTGTTTAGCATTAATNCCGATATATATGCNCCTTGTGCTTTAGGAGCAACCATAAATACTAGTACNATTAATCAGTTAAAGTGTTCGATAGTCGCCGGTGCAGCAAATAATCAACTTCAAGACGATNTNATTCATGGAAAACAATTATTTGANAANGGNATTATATATGCCCCAGATTACTTGATTAACGCAGGAGGAGTAATGAANTGCTATGCTGAAATTCATGACATTAGTGATGAAAAAGTAATGCAAATGGCAGGAAATATTTATAATACTACATTAGATATTTTAAATAAATCTAGAAATGAAAATATTCCTTCTTCAATCGCAGCTAACATNATAGCAGAAGATAGAATTAAAAAAGAATCTTTAAAATTCAAGAATGCTTAATAGAAGACATATAAGAATTAAAGTTCTTCAGGCATTTTATGCATTTAGTCAGTCAAATAGTCATGATTTGGAAAATGGATTNAAAGAATTTATTCATAGTATGAAGAAAACTTTTGATTTATATACTTATTTGATTCAAATTTTCATCCCTCTNAAAAGACACGCACATNTAAAAATAGAAGAGTCTAAAAGATCTTATACTAAACAACAAAGTTCAGACTTAAGTNCTTCATTTATTGATAATAAAGTTATTAAGAAGTTAGAATCTTCTAAAGATCTAGCAACTTTAATAAATAATTCAAAAGTTAATTGGGTGGGCGATGTAGAAAACGACTTAATTAAGAAAATGTTTAGAGAAATTTGTAATTCTGAAACTTTTAAAGAGATTTTAATGTCTGATGATGATAGTTTTGAAATTCATAGAAACCAATTAATTAAATTATTTAAAGAAGAAATTTGTAATTATGATTTGCTTCATCATTTTTTTGATGAGAAAAGTATTTATTGGCAAGACGATCTAGACCATGTTTCATCNATGATAATAAAAACTATNAAATCTTTTAAAGAAGATCAGGACATTGTTTTAATGTCTTTGTGGAAAGACGATGAGAAAGAATTTGCGATGAATTTAATTTCAAAAGCTATTTCNAATAAATCTCANAACGATGAAGTTTTACAGTCNTATTCAAAAAATTGGGAAAGTGAAAGATTGGCTAAAATGGATTCATTATTAATGAATTTAGCTATAACAGAAGCAAAAGAATTTTCTTCAATTCCCCTTAAAGTTACTTTAAATGAATATATTGAAATATCAAAATTCTATAGTACTCCAAAAAGTAATGGATTTATAAATGGTATATTAGACAAAATTTTCATTGATTTGCAAAAACAAGGACAGATTAAAAAAATGGGTAGAGGATTAATAGGATAGTTATGAAGCTAAGATGTATTGTTTATTTTTTATTAATTTTCATGATTTCTTGTGTGAGTGATCAAATTAATAATGCTTCTTACATTACTGCTGATTTAATTGATCCTGAAAACCCTCCAGTCATCAATTTTGAAGAATCGATCTTTAATTTCGATACTGTTGCTTTAGGATCAAAAGTAGAACATACATTTAGATTTACTAACAATGGAAATACCCCTTTGCTGATAAATTCTGTAAAAGCAGGCTGTGGGTGTACAGTATTAAAAGGATGGCCTAAAACACCAATTAAACCCGGTGAAAAAGGAGAAATACCAGTAGTTTTAAATACAAACAGAACGGGTTATATTAAAAAATATATTTCTATATTGGCAAATACAAGACCAGCAACTAATAAATTGTATTTGGAAGGATATGTAGCTGGAATTTAAAATAAAAATCAATAGTATGCATAAAGTTTTTTTTCTTCAAATAGTTCCAGAAGGGGACAATAGTGGTATAATGAATATCATTTTTTTAGTCGTGATTTTCGTCATTTTTTATTTTTTTATGGTTAGACCTCAAAACAAGAAAAGAAAAGAATTACAAAATCTAAGAGACAATCTTAAAAAAGGAGATTCTATAGTTACTATTGGCGGAATTCACGGTAAAGTGGTTGATGTTAAAGAAACAACAGTGGTAATTAATATCGATNCCAATACAAAAATCAAAGTTGATAAATCTTCAATTTCATTAGATTCAAGCACTAAATTAACAGAAGAAAATAAACAATAATAAATGCTTAAAGTTGGTTTAACTGGAGGTATTGGATCTGGTAAAACAACAGTTTCCAAAATTTTAATTAANCTAGGGCTTCCGGTTTATAATTCAGATCAAAGAGCAAAGTGGTTAATGAATAATGATCCGTCTCTNAAAGAACAAATTATTCATCTACTTGGTAAAAAAGCTTANACTAATGAAATATTAAATAAATCATTTATTTCTGATATAGTTTTTCATAACTCAAATNTTTTNAANCAACTAAATAATNTGGTTCATCCAAAAGTTGCTCAAGATTTTAAAATTTGGTTGTTAAGTCANAGNAATAGTAAAATCATTTTTAAAGAGGCTGCTATTTTAATTGAAAGTAAAGCTTATTTAGAAATGGATAAAATTATATTAATAACNTGTCCTAAGAATATTAGAATTAAAAGAATTTTAAAGCGTGATTTAATAGATCAAAATTCTATTTTAAAAAGAATTGATAATCAAATGTCCGATACTGAAAAATTGAAATATGCTGATTTTATTATAAAAAATAATGGAAATAGGACTTCTCTAAAAAACAAGATTCAAAATATTATAGATCAACTCTAATAAACATCTATAAATATAATTATCTCCAAAAGATATAAGCAATTATAATTGCAGTAATTATTCCAACTAAATCTGCAAATAACCCAGCCAATATAGCGTATCTAGTTTTTTTAATTCCTACAGATCCAAAATAAACAGCTATTACATAAAATGTAGTTTCCGTAGATCCTTGAAAAGTGGAAGTTAATCTTCCAACAAAAGAATTAATTTGTGATGCATTTTGACCCCACGATTCCACCATCATTCCCCTTGCTCCTCCTCCAGAAAGGGGTTTCATAATTGCAGTGGGAAGAGCATTTACAAATTGCGTATCGCTTAGAAAGAGACTAAAAAAAGCACTTATTCCATTTGTTAAATATTCCATGGCACCGGATGTAGTAAATGCGCCAACTGCGCACAGCATGGCAATTAAATAAGGTATTATTCGCACAGCTACGTTAAAACCCTCTTTGGCTCCTTCTATAAACTCTTCATAAATGTTAATTTTATTTTTTATCCCTAAAGAAATAAATCCTATAATAAATGAAAAGATAATAGCTCCAGATAAAACCGAAGAAATAATTTCAATTTGGTCTTTATGATTGATTAAATAGTAGACTAATCCAGCAATCAATAATAGGCCAGTTCCTAAGTAGGCTATAATAGTTTTTTGAAATAAGTTTATTTTCTGAATTATGGAAACTATTATTAATCCGGCAATGGTGGAGCAAAATGTAGCAATTAGAATTGGTAAAAAAATATCTGTTGGATTACCTGAAATATTGTTTTCAGCCATGGCGGATGCTCTCAAAGCTATTATACTTGTGGGAATAAGTGTAAGTCCTGATGTATTAAGAACAAGAAATAAAATCTGAGCATTAGAAGCTTCCTTTTTATTTGGATTTTCTTTTTGTAGTTCATCCATTGCTTTAAGTCCAAGTGGAGTTGCAGCGTTGTCAAGTCCAAGAATATTAGCAGAAATATTCATGATTATTGCTCCATGGGCTTTAGAGTTTTTAGGAATTTCAGGAAATAATTTTTGAAATAATGGTGCAAATAACTTCGATAGTAAATTGACTGCACCTCCTTTTTCTCCAATTTTCATTATACCTAGCCACAAAGCCATTATTCCAGTTAATCCTATTGACAGTTTAAAGCCAAGTTCTGCGCGCTCAAAAATAGAGTTAACAATTACAGTAAAAATTTCTGGGTCACCATAAATAGTTTTTATAAGTGCTACTATAAAAGCTACAATAAAAAAACCGATCCATATATAATTTAGTGTCATTAAAGTATTAATTTACATAAAATTATGCTAAATATCTTTTTTTTTATTTTTAATAAAATTATTTACTTAACATCTGTTGTTTATTAATAAACCATTAACAAATTAAATATATTTCATATCTTAGTGTCAAATAAACACTATTTAACTTTTATCAAGCAAGTAAACTTATTAATTATGACTTACATAAAAAATTGTTTTTCAAGGCTTTATCTTTTTGTTTCTTTTGTAATTATAGCTGTTTCAGTATCTTCTCAGTCCTTTATGGTCACAGGAACAGTAATTGATGAAACAAAAGAGGGAATGCCTGGAGTAACTGTAAAAGTTGATGGTAGTGATAAAGGTACTACAACTGATTTGGATGGGAAATATGCTTTAAGTATTGATGACAAATCCGATAAGCTCGTCTTTTCTTTTATAGGATATAAGAAACATATTGTTCAAGTAAATGATCAAGTTAAAATTAATGTTCAACTTAATGTTTCTTCTGAATCATTAGATGAGGTTGTTGTTATTGGATATGGCAAAACAACAGTAAAAGAACTTACTGGAGCTACTGTTCAGGTAAAAGGAGAAAGTGTAGAAAGGTTAAATATTCCAAGGATGGATCAAGCATTACAAGGTCAAGTATCTGGAGTTACAATAAACACCAACTCTGGTTCTCCTGGAGGTTCATCAAGTATTAGAATTAGAGGTTTATCAACTTTTGGAGACAATGATCCATTGATTTTAGTAGATGGAGTAGTCTATGATTCTGAAGGTCTTAATGCATTAAATCCAGGTGATATAGAATCTATAAATGTATTAAAAGATGCTACAGCTGGTATATATGGAGTTCGAGCAGCTAATGGAGTTATAATTATTGAGACTAAAAAGGGAAGAAAAGGTTCAAAGCCTAAGTTTGAAGTGGGATCTTATGTGGGAATCCAAGAAACTACTAACAGTTTAGATTTATTAAATGCTGCTGAATATGCTCTTATTAAAAATGAAATGTTTATTAGAGGAACGGGTTCACCTATTTTTAATAACACTGATTTAAAAATGGGAACTAATTGGCAAGATAGTATTTTTCAAACTGCTCCAATTGAAAGTTTTAATTTCGGAGTAACTGGTGGAAATGAAAATTCTTCCTTTTCAATAGGTGGAAATTATTTTTCTCAAGATGGTATTGTGGGTGGAAATAAATCCAGTTTTGATAGGTATAATGCAAGAGTAAATTTAGTCAATTCATTAACAGAAAAGTTGACATTAAGTAGTGTTTTCTTATTTACACACGAGCAAAGAAAAACACTGCCTGAAAATGGGATTGGTTCAGTTTTATATAATACGATCAATGCTTTTCCGACAAGAGATATAAGAACTGCAGACGGAAATTATGAATATTTACTTGAAGTTAGTGACATTATCAATCCTGTTGCTCAAATTGAAAACACGCATAATAATTCTAAGGTGAATAAATTAGTTGGAAAACAAGAATTTGAATATAAATTCAATGAAAATTTAACTTTTACTAATAGGCTGAGTTACAATTATGCTTCTGTTGATGGGAAAACGTTTTCACCCTTAGCCTGGTATGGACCAGGAAAATATGCAAATACTGCAGTAAATGCAGATTTAGATCCAGTTCAAGTAGAACTTGCAGAAGATGTTTTTATAGAAAGAGGAGCAAGTGTAAATGAGCAAAGAGCTACTTATTTAGATCTTAATTTTGAAAGTTTCCTAAATTATTCTAAAACTATTAATGATCATAATGTCAAAGCAACTTTGGGAACTTCAGTTTTTAGTAGACGAGGAGATGTCCTAAACGGAACAGCATTTAATATTCCTAACAATTCCGTAGATTTTGCAGATATTTCGGCTAATACTGCTCAAAGTGGTTATTTAAATAATACGGGTTCTTATGAGTTTGAAGAAAGATTATTATCTAACTTTTTAAGAGCTGAGTATGGATTTAAGTATAAGTACATTTTTTCCGCGATTATTAGAAGAGACGGTTCAAGTAAGTTTGGACCCAATAATAGGTTTGGTTATTTCCCCTCATTTTCAGGAGCTTGGATTGCATCTGATGAAAGTTTTTTCAATTCTAAGTCAATAACCTTTTTTAAAGTACGTACTAGTTATGGTATTTCAGGAAATGACCAAATTGCAAACTTTGCTTACAGAGCATTATTAAATGGAGAAGGAGTATACGTTTTCGATGATATTATTACCCAAGGTGTTGCAATTGGTACTGCAGCTAACCCAGACTTAAAGTGGGAAACTACTAGACAACTAAATATTGGAGTAGACTTACAATTTTTTAATTCAATAGATGTAAGTGCCAATTACTTTATTAAAAATACTAATGATTTATTATTTAGCCCCGACGTCTCAGCTCTTATAGGTTCTTATGGTCCAGGTGGTTATCCACCTGTTATTAACGCTGGGAATGTTTCTAATAAAGGTATAGAATTTGAATTTGCCTATGCTACTGACCCTAAGAATAAAGTAGGGATGAATGTAAATTTTAACTTTACATATATTGATAATGAAGTTAAGTCTGTTCCACAAGGTGTTGATTTTCTTCCTGGAGCAAGTTTTGGTGTTGGTGGAAATACTGCTACCAGGTTTGAAGTTGGGTTCCCAATTGGATATTTTATTGGCTATCAAACTGATGGTATTTTTCAATCACAAGAAGAAATTGACAATGCTTCTGTATATCAACCCGGTGCACAAGTTGGTGACTTAAGATTTGTTGATGTTGATGGAGATGGAGAAATTAATTTTAGTAATAATGATGATAAAACCATGCTTGGATCTCCAATTCCTAAATTTATGTTAGGTTCAGTACTAGGATTTAATATTTTTGGAGTAGATATTTCTACCAATTTATATGCTGCATTAGGTCATAAAATAGTTAGAAATTATGAGAGACAACAACCTTATGCAAATCAGTTGGGATATGTTTTAGATAGATGGACTGTTGACAATCCCTCCAGTGAAAACCCTAGAGTAACTACGTCTGCTACAAGAAATGGTGTATTTTCAGATTATTTTGTTGAGGATGGTTCTTACTTAAGAGTTAGGAATGTTCAAATAGGATACGTTTTGCCCAAAAATTTAAGTAATAAATTGGGTTCTGATTACGTAAGAATTTATTTTTCAGCAAATAACTTATTTACTATAACGAATTACATGGGCTATGATCCAGATATTGGTTCTGCTGGCGGTGCTTTGTCAAATGGAATTGATTACGGTTTTTATCCTCAAGCAAGAACAATTATGGGCGGTATAAATATTAAATTTTAATAATATGAAAAATATAATAAGAATATTGACAGTTTTTATTTCAATTTTCTTGGGATCTTTAGGATGTAGTAAGTTTTTAGATATAAATCCTCCTTACACTCAAGACGCAGAAAACTTTTTTCTCAATGAAGAAGACTATTTGAGAGCTTTAACAGGAGCTTATGATTTGTTACAAGGCATGTTTGTTTCTTATTGGGTTGGAGACATAGCGTCTGATAATTGTATTGCTGGTGGTGAGAGTGTTACCGATACAGAAGGACTACATCAAATTGATAATATGTCTCATGGAGCAGTAAATAATGAGTTAAGAAGTGTGATGAGATTCAATTATTGTGGAATATCAAGATGTAATTTTTTATTAGAACCCAAAGAAAATGAAATCACGTTTCCTTCAAAAGCCGTTATTATGGCTGAGGCTAAGTTTTTAAGAGCCTTTTATTATTTTGAATTAGTAAAGTTTTTTGGTGATATTCCACTTATTGTAGATGAAAGACTTGGAGTTCAACAAATTCAAAATTTAGATAGAACTCCGTCTGTTGAAGTTTATGCGCAAATAGAAAAAGATTTAAACGAAGCAATTTCTGTATTGTCATTTAAATCAGAATCTAGTCATTCTGGTATTAAAGGCAGGGTAGATAAAGGTGCTGCTCTTGGTCTCTTAGGTAAGGTGTATATATATCAGCAAAAGTGGGAACAAGCAAGACAAACTTTCAGTAGTATAATTAATTCTGGTTATTATTCTCTAGCAACAGATTACAGTACTTTATTTTTAAAAGAAAATGAAAATAATAGCGAAACTGTTTTTGATGTAGAATATTCTGATCAAGAAGGTGGAAGTTATGGTTGTTTAATTTGTTTAGAGGGAAATTTAACGCCAGGATATCAAGGAATTAGACAGTATGATGGAGAAGTTTATGGTGACGGAAATAGTTACAATTTACCAACTCAGAATTTATATGACTTCTTTGAATATCAAGATCCTAGAAGAGAAGCTACCTGTTTAGATATAAATTCGTTTTTAACTTCTCAAGGGCTTCCAGCTGACGCTATAGGAATTGGAGCTGGGGGACATACAGGTTTCTACAATAATAAGTATATTAAATCTAGGGAAGAAATGCTTAATGGTATCCCTGACAATGACCTTACTAGTGGGGTTAATTATAGAGTAATTAGATATGCCGATATTTTGTTAATGGCTGCAGAAGCTAATAATCAATTAGGAGAAGATACTATTGCATTAAATTTTTTAAATCAAGTTAGAACAAGAGTAGGTTTATTTGAAAAAACCTCTTCTGGAACAACTCTTTACAATGATATTTTAACCGAAAGAAGATCTGAGCTTTCTTGCGAAGGTCACAGGTTTTTTGATTTGGTTAGAACAGGAAAAGCTTCTACAGAAATAGGTGGTTTTATTGTTGGTAAACACGAATTATTTCCAATTCCTCAAGATGAAATTGATTTAGCAGGAGGAAATTGGTCACAAAATCCAGGTTATTAAGATTATAAATATGATTTCAAGAAATATAAAAGTTACATTATTGATAATCCCTTTATTATTTGCAGCAAGTTGTGGTAAAAAAGGGTGTACTGATCCTAATGCTCACAATTTTGATCCTTCTGCAACCAAAGATGATGGGACATGTTTCTTTGGTTTAAGTGAAGCTCAGGCTTCTTTTTCATTTAGTCCAACTAGTAATCCTAATGTAGTTGTTTTTACTGCTAATAATCCAAATGTTGAATGTTCTTGGGACTTTGGAAATGGAACATCTGGAAGTGGAACAATAGATACTGCAGAATATCCATTTGCTGGAAATTTTACAGTTACTCTTTCAATTTTTAATTCAGAAGGTGATGCATCAAGTTCACAACCAATTACAATTGATTCTAATGATATTAGTTTATTTGATAATCCACTACATCTTTTGTTAACAGGTGGTATTAATGGTCCAGGTTACAGAACTTGGCATATTGATTCTGCTTGTGACTATCACTTTGGAGTTGGCCCTCCAGAAGGTTATACACCAGATTGGTGGCATGCTACAGCTAATTCTAAACCAGGCGTAGGTCTTTACGACGATAGATTTACTTTTCATTTAGTTGGTTTTCGTTATGATCTAGAAACTAATGGAAGTATTTACGTTCACAATACTTTAGGACCCAATTTTCCTGGAGCTTTTGAGAATTTATACGATTGGACAGCTCCTTTTGATGATATGATTAATGAAAGTTGGGATTTATCTACAGATTCTATTCTTACTCTCTCTAATGGTGCACCTATGGGATTTTATTCTGGAGTCAGTGAATTTGAAATTATGCAGTTAGACGATACATCAATGATTGTTAAATATGGGCATCATGATGGAAC